>JAFZBH010000082.1 GCA_017561865.1 Bacteroidales bacterium
CGGCGACGGCGTCCCACTTGCCGCAAAAGTCCGGGCGGCGCTCCGGATCCGCGAACTTCTCCGGCAGGGCCTCGTATTCACCCGCCCGGCAGACGGCCAGGTTCCTGCGCTCCGGCCTGAATGCCGCAGCCTCATAGCAATAACAGGGGATGCCCAGTTCCTTATATAAGCGCTCCGCGAGCGCGCGGGCGAGGGCGGCGCATTCTTCCAGGGTAATGCCGGACACGGGGACCAGCGGGAGGACATCGGTGGCGCCGCTGCGCGGATGCGCGCCGTGGTGGACTCGCATATCGATCAGTTCCTGTGCTTTGGCGGAGCCCCGGAAGGCGGCTTCCACGACCGGGGCGGGCTCGCCCACGAAAGTCACCACCGTGCGGTTGGTGGCCTGGCCGGGATCGACATTCAGCACCTTTACGCCTTCGACCGAAGAGATGGCGGCGACGATGGCGTCGATGACCGCCCGGTCGCGTCCCTCGCTGTAGTTGGGGACGCACTCGATGATTTTTCTCATGAGAGGTTATCAGTTTTATGTATCAAAGATACCGATTTTTCGTATCTTCGCAAACGATTATGAAAGGAAAACACCTGCTAGCCGCCCTTCTCAGCCTTGCGGCGCCTTGTCTGTGCGCCTCGGGCGAGGATTTCCCCGCATCCGACGCCCGGATCACCTGGGTCGGCCGGACCGCCGTCCAGGGAGCCGACGTCTCCTTCGACTGGAGCGGGGTCTATGCCATCGTCCAGTTCTACGGGAACAAGTTGACCCTGCGCGCCTCCGACAGCGGAAAAGATTATTACAGCGTATGGCTTGACAGAGAGGATATGACCGCCGAGCCGGATGCGAGTTTCTGCCTTTGCAGCCGCGACACGGTGATCACCGTCTGCGAAGCGCCGCACGTCAATCACCCCGTTCCCCACGTGGCCATCATCCAGAAGCGCACGGAGGGCGAGCAGGGACTCGCTACCTTCCACGCCTTCACCGCGGACGGCCTCGGGCAGGCCAGGCCCGTTCACAAGCGCGTGATCGAGTTCATCGGCGACTCCTACACCTGCGGCTACGGCACGCTGAGCCACCACGCCACGGACCCGTTCACCCCGGAGACGGAGGATTGCGGCAAGACCTACGCCGCCATCATCGCGCGGCATTTCGGCGCCGACTACTGGCTCATCGCGCACTCCGGGATGGGCGTCGCGCGCAATTACGCCGACAAGTTCCCCGGCTGGTTCATGCCGGACCGCTACCTGCAGACCTTCGACCAGAAGAAGCAGCCCGCCTGGAAGGCCGCCCCGAATGCCCCCAAGCCCGCCCTGTCGGTGATCTATCTGGCCACCAACGACGTCTCGGGGCAGAAGCAGCCCTCGCGCGACGCCTTCATCAAGAATTACCTGCGCCTCATCCAGAGCACCAAGAACAATTATGGCGCGGACCATCCCGTGCTCTGCATCGTGCCCCAGGGGCGCGACCTGATGTTCGACTACATCAAGGGCGCGATGCTCCAGTGCAAGATGAAGAACGTCACCTATATGGTCCTTACCGGCAAGGTCTATGACCGGGAAGGGGATATGGGCGCCAGCTGGCATCCCAACTACAGCGGGCAGCTGAAGAAGGCCCACGCCATCCTCCCCTACATATCCACCATCACGGGCTGGCCGCTGGAAACCGCCGTTCTGGAATAGATGAAACATTCCTTCGCCGCCCTTGCCGTCCTCGCGGGCGCTTTGCTCTGCATCGTCGCCTTCGCCGCCTTTTTCCCGCCGCAGAATCCGGAGAAGGGCCTGAAACGCGTGGCGCTCGACTTCCCGCCCTTCACCCGTCCGGACACCCTGGCCATCCCGCCCATTCCCCCGCCCGAGCCCATACCCGAGCCGGAAGGGCCGGATACCAGCTCGCACCGGATCCTGTTCGTGGGCGACTCGATGGTGGAGGGCCTGCGCTACCGCCTGTCGCAGTACGCCACGGCCAACGGCCACACGATGCAGTGCGTGATCTGGTACAGTTCCTCGTCGAAGTACTGGGCCAGGGGCGACACGCTGACGCATTTCATCAAGCGTTTCGATCCGACCTATATTTTCCTCTGCATCGGCGCCAACGAGCTGTTCGTCAGGAACCTGGACGAGCGCGACGCGGCCGTTTCGAGGATACTCGACGAGGTCGGGGACCTGCCCTACATCTGGATCGGCCCGCCGAACTGGAAGCCCGACACGGGCATCAACGACATCCTGCTGCGGCACTGCGGCAAGAAGCGCTATTACCCCAGCCTGCGACTGCAGTATCAGCGCGCGAAGGACGGCGCGCATCCAGTGCTGTCGTCCTACAATATGTGGGCGGACTCGGTCTCGACCTGGCTGCGCGACTCCAGCGCCCATCCCATCCGCTGGGACATCCCCGACAAGGACACTCCCAAGACCCACGGCGTGACGCTGCTCTCGCCGCCCAAAGACTGACGCGCCATGAATTTCATCAGTTTGGGGTTCTGGGCGGCATTCTGCGCTTTTTTCCTGGTCTACATCTTCTGCAAGAAGTGGTCGCGGACGGCGATGCTCCTGTGGGTGCTGGCGTTCGATCTGTTCTTCTTCTGGAAAGCCAACGGCTGGCTGATGTTGCTCCTCCCCGCAACCGCTGCGGTGAATTACTTCCTCACGGAATTGATTCGCCACGCCAAATACGCCCCCGAAACTGCTTCGCCGGCGACGGAAAAGCGGAGCGGAAATTGGTTTTTCGGCAAACCTGTCCGAAAAATAATTTCCGGCCGCCCGTCTCTACACCCCAAAAATCGCGGTTTTTCGGGGGCCCCGTCTGGAAGACTCCGCTCGCCGGCGATACTGTTGGCAATAATCATCCTGATCGACCTGGGGGCGCTGGTGTATTTCAAGTACAGCGGATTCTTCGTCGAGGGGATCCTCAACCCGCTGCTGAAGAGCAACTTCTCCGTCGGCGACATCGTCCTGCCGATCGGCATCTCCTTCTATACTTTCCAGGCCATCAGCTATTCGGTGGACGTCTACCGGGGCAAATATGACGGGCGGCCGACCTTCCTGGAGTTCTGCTTTTACCTGTCCTTCTTCCCGCTGCTGCTCGCGGGCCCGATCACCCGCGCCGGCAGGTTCCTGCCGCAGATCCGACGCGCCGAACCCGCCACTCGGCACGAACTGCGCCTGGGCCTGTGGCTGGTCATCTGCGGCCTGCTGAAAAAGGGCGTGCTGGCCGACTACCTCGCGGTCTACAACAACCTCGCATTCGACTCCCCCGTCTCCTATTCCGGCTACGAACTGCTGATGGCGGCGATGGGCTACACGATGCAGATCTACCTCGATTTCTCGGGCTACAGCGACCTCTCCATCGGCATCGCCTCGCTGATGGGCTTCCGGCTCGACGACAACTTCCTCTTCCCCTACCGCTCGCTGAACCTGACGGAATTCTGGCGAAGATGGCACATTTCCCTGTCCACCTGGTTCCGGGACTATGTCTACATCCCCCTGGGCGGCAACCGCAAGGGGCGGGCGCGCACCCTGCTCAACAACTTCCTGACGATGGTCGTAGCCGGGCTCTGGCACGGCTCCACCTGGATGTTCGTCATCTGGGGCGCGCTGCACGGGGCGGGCCTCGCCGTGCACAAGCTCTGCCGGGGCTCTCTCAAGAAGATCCCGGACAGCTGGCCTGTCAAGGCCGTCAGCTGGCTGCTGACGATGCTCTTCGTGACGGCCTGCTGGGTGTTCTTCCGCGCGGAGAGCCTGCAGGACTGCGGGGAGATCTTCCGCCGCATCTTCACCGACTTCGACTTCGCTTACGCGGCGCCCTTCTGGGCCGCCCGCAAGCTCTGGTGCGTGACGCTGGCCGTGGCCCTCGCCGGCCTGCTGATCCCCCCGCGGGCATACAACCGCCTGCAGGCCCGCTTCACCCGCCTGCCCTGGATCGTCATCTTCCTGGTCCTGCTCCTTGCCGTCCAGCTCGTCATCCAGCTGCGCAGCGGAGACATCCAGCCCTTCATTTATTACCAGTTCTGATCGAAAAATAGCATTTTTTGCGCCGCGGGGTATAGGAATTTCGCGCGCTCGTGCGTACCTTTGATAACGGAACCAACAACCGTTACCTATGTACGCCAAAACCATCCTGCGCCTCGCCGCCTCCGTCCTCCTGCTCGCCTGCGCCTGCACCCCCAAGGACGTCGAAGTCGGCCCCTACACCGTGTCCGTCATCGACAAGAACGTCTGGCACATCCAAGACTGCAACAGCGCCAATCCCGCCGGAGAGACCTTCGACGCCGACGGCAAGCTGACCCATTTCAACAACTGCTCCGACATCTATCTGCTCGTCGGAGAGAAGGAGGCCCTGGTCATCGACCTGTCCAACAACGTCACCTGGGCCGACAACGCCGCCGAGTCCCTGCGGCAGATCGTCGCCGAGCGCGCCCAGGGCCGGCCCGTGACCGTCACCTTCACCCACAACCACGGCGACCACACGGGGATGCTCCCCGCCTTCGTGGACGACCCGGACATCCGCTTCGCCCTGCCGCAGATTGATTTTATGCGTCTGGCCGAACGCTTCCCCGAAGCGCAGCGGCGCTTCTATCAGGACGGCGAAGTGTTCGACCTCGGCGGGATGAAGGTCGAGGCCATCGACGTGCCCGGCCACACCGCCGGCTCGGTGGTCTTCGCCCTGCTGGGCCGCGACATCCTCTTTACGGGCGACGCCGTCGGCTCCGGCCACGGCGTGTGGATCTTCGACGAGGACGGCTTCTACAATTACGTCTCGGCCGTTCCGTACCTGATCGAATGGATCGAGGACCCCGCCAACGGCGTGAACCCGGAGCGCCTCCGCATCTACGGCGGCCACTACTGGCAGAAAGACTGGCTGAATCTGCCCAAGGGGACGGAGCTCGGGATGCAGTACCTGCGCGACATGAAGCTGCTGCTCGACGAGATGGAGAGCGGAACGGCCGCGAGCGAACCGTCCAATCTCGGCCGCCCCGGGCTGGACACCTATTTCCGGCACGGCAACTCCATCGTGACCTGGAGCTCGGAACAGCTGGAGAAGTACCGCGCCAACTATCCCGAGACCTTCGTCTGCCGCGACGCGGACGTGGTCTTCCGCCAGATCGACGAACACACCTGGGAAGGCAACGGCCATCAGGTGTACAACGAATCCATCTACGTGGTCGAAGGCAATGACCGCGCCCTGGTGATCGACGCCGGCACCAACGTGCCCCATCTCGACCAGATGGTCGCAAGACTGACCGACAAGCCGGTGATGATGGTCCTCACCCACGGCCACGGCGACCACGTCGGCGGCATAGGCTGCTTCCCGGAAGTCTGGATCCACGCCCTCGACTCGGCGATGATCACCGGCGGACGCAACCCCTACAAGGGCCAGGTCCACTGCCTGTCCGACGGCGAGGTCATCGACCTTGGCGGCCGGCAGATCGAAGTGCTCCACACCCCGGGCCACACCTCGGGATCCATCACCTTCTTCGACAAGGAGCGTCACTACGGCTTCAGTGGCGACGCCTTCGGCTCCACCAACCTGCTGCTCTTCGGAGCCACCCTCCGGGGGCTGATCCAGACCTGCACCCGCACCGCGGAGTATATGCAGAAGAACGGAATCACCAAGCTCTACCCCGGACACTATCACGGCAACAACTTCGAGACCCTGCAGCGCGTGCTCGACGAGAAGAAGATGTCGCAGGAGGTGCTCTCCGGCAAGCGCAAGGGCACCCCGGACAGCGCCAGCGGCCTCAACCGCTCCATCACCGACTACGGCGTCACCATCCGTTACAACGACCCTCAGGCCCTTCAATAGCATCTTACTCACAAAACCAGCGATATGCACACTAAAACCCTGCTTCGCGCCGCCTTCGCGGCGGCCGCACTCCTCCTTTCGCTCCCGTCCGGAGCCCAGGAGAAGAGAACCTTCTGCAACCCGCTCGACCTGGCCGTTCCCGGCGAGCGCTCCTATCGCGGAGGGGAGCCGGTGGTCCTGGTCTTCCAGGACGACTACTACCTCTTCGTCTCGCACCGCAAGGGCTACTGGTACTCTCCCGACTTCAAGGACTGGACCTACGTCGACGCCCCGAACTACCCGGGCGGCGTGGTCTCCGTCGTGGAGATGGACGGCAGCCTGTACGGCTGTTCGATGAACAACAAGAACGTCTTCAAGGCCATCGATCCCAAGGCCGGCACCTGGGAGCAGGTCGGCACCCTGGACAGCGACCGCTACGGCGACGCCAACATGTTCGTGGATGACGACGGCCGGCTCTACCTCTACTACGGCTGGTCTCAGCTGATGCCCTTCAAGGTCGTCGAGCTGGACAAGAAGACCTTCAAGGAGATCGCCGGACCGGAGATCCTCTTCTTCAGCGACTACAAGAACCACGGTTTCGAGAAGCGCACCCACGACGACGTGATCTATTCCATCTTCGGCGGCAGGCGCGACTATTTCGAGGAGGAATACCCCTGGATCGAAGGTCCCTGGATGACCAAGCACAACGGGAAATACTACCTCCAGTATGCCGCCATCGGCCTGGAGCTCCTCTCCTATTCGCACGGCGTCTACGTGGGCGACAGCCCGATGGGCCCGTTCACTTATTCCGAGCATAACCCGCTGACCTTCAAGACCACCGGCTTCGCGGTGGGCGCCGGCCACGGCAGCACCTTCCACGACAAGAACGGCCAGCTCTGGACCATCTGCATGATTCCGTCCAGCTACGGCGGAGCGGGGCGCGGGTCCGAGCTCGCCATCTTCCCGACGGCGGTCGACGCCGAGGGCGTGATGCATTCCAACGTCGAATTCGGCGACTACCCGCAGTACTGGCCGGGCACCCGCACCGACGCGGTGGACCACAACTGGACCGGCTGGAAGCTCCTCTCGCACCAGAAGAAAGTCACCGTCTCCTCCACCTTCGAGAACAACGTCCCTGAGAATGCAGTGGATGAGAACTTCCTGACGAACTGGGCGGCCGAGACCGGCGATCCGGGCGAATGGTACCAGGTGGACCTGGGCAAGGTGGCCGACATCTACGCCGTCCAGTGCAACTGGGACCACATCGGCGCGCAGGCTGCCGCCCCCGGCGGCTTCGGCGGTTTCGGCGGCGCCC
>JAFZBH010000023.1 GCA_017561865.1 Bacteroidales bacterium
CGCTCACCCGCACCAGCTCCGGGCCGGCCACCTGCATCCGCACCACGGACGCGCCGCCGGGAGCGGGATTCTCGATCGGGACGGTCACGGTATCGCCCCGGACCGCATAGGGCTTGTCGCCGCAGCCGGCCAGGCACAGCAGCGCCAAGGTGACGAAAGCGGCGGGAAACAGGTTTCGGTAAAACATTACAGCGTGGTTTTGACCAATAAATATAGGAAATAATTTGCTATTTTTGTGTCGTATGTCCGAAGAACTCAATCTCGTGCGCGACCTGGCGGTCATCCTCGTGTCCGCCGGCGTGTTCACCATCATATCCAAAGCCCTCAAGCAGCCGCTCGTGCTGGGATACATCCTTGCGGGCTTCCTCGTCGGCCCGCACATCTCCTGGTTCCCCGGGATCACTTCCGAGGAGACGGTCCACCAGTGGTCCGAAATCGGCATCATCTTCCTGATGTTCGGTCTGGGCCTGGAATTCAGTTTCAAGAAGCTGCTCAAGGTGGGCAGCAGCGCGCTGGTCACGGCCGGGAGCAAGTTCCTGGGCGTGTTCGTGCTGGGGTTCGTCACCGCCCAGGCGATGGGCTGGACGGCGATGGAGAGCATTTTCCTCGGCGGCCTGCTATCGATGTCGTCCACGATGGTGGTGCTGAAGTCCTACGAGGATATGAAGCTGAAGGACAAGCCCTGGGCCGGGATGGTGTTCGGCACGCTCGTGGTCGAGGACCTCATCGCCATCCTGCTGATGGTGCTCCTGTCCACGATGGCGGTTTCGAACCGTTTCGCCGGCGGCGAGATGCTCTTCAACCTGGGCAAGCTCGCCTTCTTCCTGATCCTGTGGTTCCTCGTGGGCATCTACGTCATCCCGACGCTGCTGGGGCGCGCCCGGCGGTTTCTCAGCGACGAGATCCTGCTCATCGTCAGCATCGGCCTCTGCTTCGGGATGGTCGCGCTGGCCGAGACCGTCGGCTTCTCCTCCGCGCTGGGCGCCTTCGTGATGGGCTCGATCCTCGCGGAGACCATCGAGAGCGAGCACATCGAGCACCTGGTCGCCCCGATCAAGGACCTGTTCGGCGCCGTTTTCTTCGTGTCCGTGGGCATGATGGTCGCCCCCGCCGCGATTGCGGAGCACTGGCTGACTATCCTCGTCATCACGCTGCTGGTGATGCTCAGCCACATCCTTTTCGCGGGCGCGGGCATCCTGATGACCGGCGGCGGCCTGCAGAATGCCGTCAACACGGGATTCAGCCTCGCCCAGCTCGGCGAATTCGGCTTCATCATCGCGGGCGTGGGCGTGAGCCTGGGGGTGATGCGCGACTTCATCTATCCGGTCATCATCGCGGTGTCGGTGGTCACCACCTTCACCACGCCGTATATGATCAAGCTGGCCGGCCCGGCCTACGGCTGGCTGCTCAAGACCCTGCCGGACAAATGGATTGCGCGCGTGGACGCCCCGGAAAAGAAGACCCGCACCAGCGCCGCCGAGAAGAGCGAGTGGAAGAAGCTCCTGCGGGCGTATTTCATCCGCGTGCTGCTCTACGGGGTGATCCTGATCGCAATCATGATCGGCTCCAAACAGTTCCTCGAGCCGCTCGCCGCCCGGTTGTTCCCGACTTGGAGCCCGTTCCTGCTGAACCTGTCGGTAGTGGTCGTGACCCTGCTCGTGATGGCGCCCTTCCTCTACGGGCTCGCCATCAGCACGGGCTCGATCAACGCCCCCGCGTCCAAACTCCTGGCGGAAAAGTCCTCCAACAAATGGCCCATCGCCGGACTCGTGCTGGGCCGTACATTCCTCGCCATCTCAATGATACTCAGCGTGATAGCCAGCCATTTCCATCTGGCCGGCTGGGCCGTCGTGCTGATCGTGGTGGGCGGAATCGTCTTCGTGCTCGTGGCGAGGCGTACGATGCACCGTTATTCCGCGCTGGAGCAGCGCTTCCTGAGCAACCTCAACGAGAAGGAGGAAGCCGAGCGGCGCCGCCGCCCCGTGACCACCTCCGTGAAGAACAAGCTCTCGGGCTACGACGTCCACCTCGAACTGCTGGACGTCTCGCCCGATTCCGAGTTCGTCGGCAAGCCTCTGAAAGAAATCCCCTTCCGCTCGCAGACGGGCGCCAATCTCATCAAGATCCAGCGGGGCTCCCAGAGCATCACCATCCCTTCCGGCGAAGTGCGCATCTACCCCTACGACAAACTGCTCGCCGTGGGCACGACGACCCAGATCGACGCCCTGCGCACGATGCTCGCGGAGTCGTCCCTGGCCGTTCCGGCGGCTTCCGACCAGGAATTCGAGGTGGTGCCGGTCACCCTGCTGGAAGACTCCTACCTGACGGGGCAGACGCTGCGCGCGACCAATATGCGCGACTATCACTGCATGGTGATCAGCGTGCTGCACGGCGGCACGTTCATCACCAATCCGGGGCCCGACTACAAGTTCGAGGCAGGCGATGTCGTCTGGATTGCCGGCGAGACGCACTCCTGCGAGTGGCTCGGCGGCAGCAAGGAATAAGCTATTCAGCCAGGACCGCGTCGGCGAGGGCCTCGAGCGCGGGAATGTCGGCGCTCTGCAGGCGGCTGCGGATCGTGACCTTCTGTCCCACGATCTCGACATCCTTCATCGCGGAAAGCATCTCCGTCATCACCCGGCCGGCGGTCGGGGACCAGCTGCCGTTCTCGATGACGGCGGCGCGCCGCTTCTGCCAGCCCTTGATCTGCAGGTGCCAGAGGAAATCGTGCATCGGCGGGAAGAGGCCGGCGTCGTAGGACGCTGCGGCCACGACCAGGTTGCGGTAGCGGAAGGCGTCTTCGACGGCTTCGGCCAGGTCGTCGCGGGTCAGGTCGGAGACGGCCACCTTCGGGCAGCCCTTCTCGCGAAGGATTTCGGCGAAGCGCTCGGCGGCTTCGGCCGTGCCGCCGTGGATGGAGGCGTAAGCCACGAACACGCCCGGCGTCTCGACGCCGTAACTGCTCCAGGTCCGGTAAAGGGACATCGCCTCTGCGAGCGTGTCGCGCAGCATCGGACCGTGCAGCGGGCAGACCGTCCGCACGCCCAGCGGGGCGACCTTCGCAAGCACGCGCTGCACCTGCGGGCCGTATTTACCGCAGATGTTGAAATAATAGCGCCGAGCCTCGCAGGCCCAGTCGTAGTCGGGCGTGCACCAAAAGCCGCCGGTCAGCGCGAGGGCGCCGAATTTGCCGAAGGCGTCGGCGCTGAAAAGCACCTTCTCCGTCTTCTCGAAACTCATCATCACCTCCGGCCAGTGGACCATCGGAGCCGCGAGAAAAAGCAGTTCGTGCGCGCCGAGCGGCAGCGTGTCGCCCTCATTGATGGCGCGGGTGCGGCCTTCGAGCTGATCGCCCGGGAAGAACTGCGGGAGCATCTTGAGCGCGATGGGGCTGGCCAGGAGCGTCATCTGCGGGTATTTTTCCAGCAGGGCGGCGGCACAGGCGGAGTGGTCGGGCTCCATATGGTGGACGACCAGATAGTCCGGCCTGCGGCCCTGGAGGGCCTCCTCCAGGTTCTTCATCCACACGTCCGCGGTGCGGCCGTCGCTCGTGTCCAGCACGGCGACCTTTTCATCCAGGATGACATAGGAATTGTAGGACATCCCCTCGGGGACAAGATACTGGCTTTCGAACAGGTCCAGGTCGGTGTCGTCCACACCGATATAACGGATGGCAGGGCTGATGGTTTCGGTCATATTCATTGTTTTAGCGGATACAAATTTACAATCATTTTCCGTCTTCCGGAAACGGAATCCGGCAGTTTTTGCTATTTTTGGGAAAACTGTCCGCTTCCGCGATGATTCTGCTGCTCGGCGCCACGGGCCTGCTCGGCCACAACGTCCTCCGGCTCCTTCTGGAGCGCGGGGAGGCCGTGCGGGTCCTTGCACGGCCGGGTTCGCGATTGTTTATTGGAAACAGGGTGCAAAACGGGGCTTTCTGCACCCCGGACCCCGATTTCTCGGAAAGTGGGGGGCAAAACACGGCTCTCTGCACCCCGGAGATCATCCGGGGCAGCATCCTGGACTACGGCACCCTGCTGGGGGCGGCGCGGGGCTGCAGCGCCATCATCAACTGCGCCGGCACGACGGATATGAGTTTACCCCAGACAGCGGACTTTTATCCCGTCAACCGGGACCTGCCCATCCTGCTCTGCCGAGTCCTGGAAGAGACGGGCATCCCTACCCTCGTTCACACCAGCACGGCCAACACCATCACCCCCGGCCCGCGGGAGCATCCCACGGACGAATTCGCCCCCTTCGCTGCGCCCTTCGACCGCTCGCCCTACGCCATCAGCAAGAAAGAGGGCGAAGAGCGGCTGCTTGCCTGGGCGGCGGAGCACCCGGAGCGGCGCGTCGTGATCGTCAATCCCGGTTTCATGCTGGGCGCCTGGGATGCCAAGCCTTCGTCGGGAACGCTGATGCTCGCCGCCTGCAGGCGCCCGGCTTTCCGCCCGGGAAAGAGCGGGGTACGGGGCCGCCCGCTGATGGCCGGACCTGGCGGCGGCAAGAGTTTCCTGCACGTGCAGGATGCCGCCACCGCCATCTGCAACGCGCTCGGACGCGGTCAGACTGGCCGCTATCTGCTTACGGGACAATCGCTTACACTGAAAGAATTCTACGCCCTCCAGGCCCGGGTCTGCGGCTACCGCCAGCGCTTCTTCACCCTGCCTGACGCCCTGATGAACCTTGCCGGTCGCCTGGGCGACCTCGCTCAGAAACTTGGCATTCGCACGATGGTCTGCAGGCACAACACCGACCAGCTGCTCATCGAAGAATGGTACGACTGCGGCAAGGCCGAACGCGAGCTGGGCCTGCCCCACACCCCCATCCCTGACGCCATCCGCGACTTCTTCGAGTGGCACTCTGCTTTTCCCGGGGTGCATAACTGACAGTTTTGCACCCCGTTTTCTAAGGAAAGAGTTCTTGGACTATGGAAGCATCCAGCCGCAACATCCGGCGGATCTGGCCGTTGCTGGCGTGGTATTCCCGCTTCATCATCACGGCCACCGAAACTTTATCGTTCGGTGACAAGGCCGTGGGCCGCGTCTGGCCGAATTGAACGCGGCAATATAAACAAACGGCATCAAACAATTCACTGTCCGTCAGAAACACCTCGTCTCCCAAGCGCTTGGCCACTTCGCCATATGCCTCCCGGCTTCGTGAGAGCAGGTTGAAATACTGATGCGCATCTTTGAACCACCTCTCCCCCTCCCTAACCTGCACGAATGAAGGGATATGCACCATCCCGTCCTTGACACGGACGGTTTCGGGAAGGTCCTGGCAACGGCTGTGGGTCAGTTTTCGCTTTTCACGATACGACAGTTCGGAATAAGGGACACTTCCTTCCCAAGCAGCAGGATTGAAATAATACATACCCGTACTCCAGGGGTAAGAATAGGGAGTATGTTCCGGACAGGCCAGGAAACCGTTTCGGTTGACATAAACGATCTCCGTGCGCAAGGCCGAGACATCTCCGACCGGGAGCAGCTTGCACTCGAATCCTTTCCAGTCCACCTTTCTGCCTGAAGCATCGGAATAATACTTCAGGACCCTCTTGCGCCGTTTGAAATAGGCCAGGCATGCCTCTTCCGGACCGGCAAGGATATCGTGAAGATGGTTGGACATTACGGCCATGGCATAGATCCGGACAGAAGAATCCAGAGAAACAGCGGCCGAGGTGACACCAAAACCATAATCCTCCGGACTGGCAAACAGGATCTCCTGATGCGTTCCAGGCGTACAAAGATGCCAGAAGGGACCCTTCTGGTTGAAATGATAGTTCAGGTAATCATCCCGTCGGACCCAGACGGGTCCGGTTATTTCCGATTCGTTTTTCATAGAGCCAAAGCTAATACTTATTGATTGATTCAGACGTCATTTAAACGTTTTTTTTAAACTCGATGCGGGGTGCAGAAATGAGCTTTTTGCACCCCGGACAAGGGAAAAACGACATTCGGGGGGCAAAACAGTTGTTTTTGCACCCCGGACGCAAAAACTGGGGGACAGACGGTCAGAGCGTCAGGCTGTGATCGATGCAGGCGGGGTATTCCTCGGGGTAGTGGGTCACCATCACGAGGGTCTTGCCTGGAGCGCCGCAGAAGCGGTCGAGCAGGGCCTTGACGCGGCGGCGCTGCGGCTCGTCGAGCCCGTGCAGGGGCTCGTCCAAAATGTACAGGGGCGGATCCTTGACGAAGGCGCGGGCCACCAGGCACAGGCGCTGCTCCCCGCTGGAAAGGCGCAGGAAGGGCCTCTCGGCGAGAGCCCTAATGCCGAACTCATCCATCCAGCCCCGTGCACAGGCATATTGTTCAGGGCTCGGATGACGGTACAGCCCCTCGGTGTCGAAAAGCCCGCTTGCGACGATGTCGAGGGCTGGCGCATCGACCTGGAAAGCCCGGTGCAGTTCGGGACTCACAAAGCCGATATGGCGCTTGACCTCCCAGATGGTCTCACCCGTCCCCCGCGGCCGGCCGAAGAGCTCGATGTCGCAGGCATAGGCCTGCGGATTGTCGGCGCAGACCAGGCTCAGGAGCGTGCTCTTGCCGCTGCCGTTGGCCCCTGTCAGGGCCCAATGCTCCCCTTGACGGACCGTCCAGTCCAGCCGGTCCAGGATCACGCGTTCGCCGTAACGGATCGTCACCCCGCGCATACGGATCACGGCCGGCGGAAGAACGGCGTTCAGAAAGGCCTCCAGCGGCTGTTTCTCTCCCGCCACCCCGTCCGCGACCGGAATCACGTGCGTGATGAACGACGGGATTTCCGCCACGCGGGAAAGCACCAGCACCAGGGTCATACGGCCGGCGAGCGAAGCGAGCAGGCGCGTCAGCAGCGAGCGCGTGCGCGGATCCAGGCCCACGAAAGGATTGTCGATGACAAGCACCGACGGGCCGCCGAGCAGGGTGCGCGTGAGCTGGAACTTGCGAAGCTCCCCGGAGGAGAGGGTCACCAGCGGCTTGTCCAGCACGCTTTCCAGCCCGAACAGGGCTATCAACTCGTCCAGGCGCCGCCGCCCTGCCTGCGGATCCTCACAGGCGGCAGCCTCGCGGGAAAGGATCTCCCCCGCGGCAGGCGAATCCTCCTCCAGGGTGAAGAGGTTCCAGCGCTGCTGCATAAAGAAATTGCGGTCGCCGTAGCTGCCGTAAGAATCGCGGAAACGGATGTATTTCGCGCCGCTGCGGGCCGCGAACGCGGCCGCCAGGCGGCTCTTGCCGGAAGCGTTCGGACCCACCAGGGCGAGCTGCTCCCCTTCCCGGATCTCCAGCGTCTCCATCACCCGACGATCTTTTGGTAAACGTCCTTCACGACCAGGCCCGCGAGCGTCATCCCGAAGATGGCGGTGACGGGCGCCGTCGTGCCGTTGAGCTGGGCCTTGTCGAACAGATCCGTCTCCGACTCCCCTTCTCCGCCCCGGTTGGGCAGCACCTCCTCGTCATAGACGCAACGGAACTTGTGCCCCGGCCAGGTGTGGTTCTGCTTGTATTTCTTGCGGATGGCGGCGCCCAGCGGGCAGCCGCGCACGTTCCAGAATTCCGCCACGCGGATCTGTTCCGGGTCGACTTTCAGCGCCGCCCCCATCGAGCAGAAAAACACCGCGCCCGTGTGCGTGGCCCGCAGGATGAGTTCGCTCTTGTCCTTGAGCGAGTCGATGGCATCGAGGATATAATCATAGCCTTCCATCTCGAACTCCCCCGCCGTCTCCGCGCTGAAACGCTTCTCCAGGGTCTGGATCTCGGCGTCCGGGGCGATCTCCAGCAGGCGCTCGCGCAGCGCTTCGACTTTCACCTGCCCCACCGTGCGGGGCGTCGCCATCAGCTGGCGGTTCACGTTCGACGGGGCGATCCGGTCGGCGTCCACGAGCGTCAGGTGCCGTATGCCCGAACGGACGAGCCCTTCGGCGCACCAGCTGCCGACGCCCCCGCAGCCGAAGAGCAGGACGCGCACCTCCCCCAGGCGGGCCATCACGTCGGGGCCCACCAGCAGTTCGGTCCTTTTGGCGTATTCGCGCTCCATCCTGCAGGGTTTGTAACGCCAAAGATACGCTTTTTGGCGGAACTTTTCTGCATTTGACACTCCGAACGCTCATTGCAGACGGATCCGGTAGCATTTCGCACCTCGCTCCAGGGCGAGCGGCCAGTCATAGTCGCCCGCCGTATCCAGCCCGGGACATACGACCAGGCACAGGTCCACCGCACCGTAGTCCCCCCGGGGGCCATAGTCACCCTCGGAATGCACCTTCCAGACCAATTCCCTCCGCTCCCGCAGGTCCGCCGGCAGCAGATAAGGCTCGTCATCCGCATATCGGCGGGCAAAGCACTTTGGAGAAAACCAGCGGTAGGACGGATAGTGGGCTCGGTTGATCGCATCGATGCCCTCCGCTTCGATGAAAGAAGGCCAGTTGCCGGTGAAGCAGTTCCCTTTCTCATCCAGCAGCGGCAGATAGGACGGGGCGAGTTCATAAAGCCAGATGCGCTCGCCCCGCCGGAGCGTGGCATTGAGCGGCACGGGACCCGCCAGCTCCAGCACCTGCAGCTTTTCCCATCCGGGCCAGTCCTTGACATCGCGCAGCACCCCGGAGCGGGTGTGATAGTTTGCATTGGGCTCCACGAAACCGGCGCTCTCGACCAGCGGAATCTCGTAGGCCTGACCGTCGAGGCGGATGCGGAATCCCTCTATGGGGATCTCTTCCCGGCTCGTGACGGGAAACGATATCTCGTGCCGCTGCTCCCCTTCGCCGTTCCACAGCGTAATCGTGGACACGCCTTCCGCCACCCGTTCCAGACGATAGCGCGTGCGGCCGGCGTCCTCCGGGACGATGTCGATGCAGCGGGCTGAGCTGGCAGCATTGACGCCTTCGAACCCGGTCCCCGGGGAAATGAGATCCAGTACGAGCGTGTTGTCTGCGCTGAGGTTGAGATCCATCACGTCAAGAGCGTCCGGACCGAAGCGGAAGGCGCCCTCGCGCCATACGCCTTCGAAGACGTAGGCGGAGTCGCGCCCCCGCTCACCGTCCAGCACCCTCAATGTGAAATTCGCGGCCGGGAGCGGGAGTTCAGCAGGGTTGTGCCGGTTGGGCGACAGAGGGTCGTCCCGGCCGCAGGAAGCAATCGCCAGCAGACCTGTCAACAGGCCACAGAGAGTGGACACGGACGCATTCATACTCAGTTGGCAAAGACTTCGTTCGTTTTTATGTACATCCCCTGAACCCAGCCGTCGATACTGCCGTCAGCCGTGAATCCGTTCGAGCCGGCGAAATGCATGAAGGACTGATCCAGACCCGTGCCGAAACGGGCGGCATTGTCGGGCGTGACGACTGTCGTACCGAATATGTGGCGGCTGTAGACGTTGGGCGTCCAGTTGTTGCCATAGGTGTCGGACACATAACCGTCCAGCGCCGTGATGGCCGCAGCCGACCAGCCGCTCCCGCTGTAAGAAGGCACATAAGCCCAGTCGAAATCCGTCAGGGGGAAACTTTTTGCAGAGGAGTTATAGTGATAGGCGGCATTGATGCCCTGCATATAGGGATAGGCGCGGGTCACCTTGACGTAGTCGGACCAGGTCCGGTGCCCGAACAGCTGGGTCATCCAGGTCCGGTTCTGCAACGACGCCCCGGCCGCGCATCGCTTCAGGTATTTGACGTTCTTGGCCGGGACGACGAAGATCTTCGCGTTCCTGCCTGCATCCGTCGCCCCGACGAAGAAAGCGAAAGGCGTGGTATAGCTGAGTTTCAGTTTAGACGTCTCCGAGAAAACACGCCCGTCCCAGCGGTTGTCGTAGCTGAAGGTCACGGTCTGCTCGCCGTAAGGCAGCAGCAGGCCGCCCGGGACATCTTCCCCGGAGGAGGAACGCATCGTCTGGTGGGACTCGTCATAGACCCAGCGGAACACGCCGCCCCGGCCCTCGTCGATCTCGTCTACGGCCATTTCCATCACGGGACCGAACGTCTCGTAGGGACTGCGTGAGCAGGTATAGGTCGAGGCAGGTCCGTCCCGGCCGATCGTCATCGTGTCCATATCCGCGCCCAGGAACCGATACTTGACGTAGAGGCTGAAAGACTCGTCGTCGGTGTACTGGTTGACGCCGTCGGACGTCGCGTTCTTCGGAATGAAATAACGGACCGTATAGCTGTTGCCGGAGCCGGAAGAATAATTGGCCCCGTTTGCGCTGAACGACAGGATCACCAGGCGCGAAAAGTCCACCATCCGCTGGTATACCCGTCCGGAGAAAAGTCCGGTTGCGCCGTTTGCATTCACGACGAAGGTCCTGCCCGAAGAGAGGTTCGTCACCCCCTCCGAACTGTAACTGAGGTCCTCCAGCCTGCCCTTGGAGCAGGTGGTCGCCACGCAATAGATCCTGAATGCGGAAAGGTCGAATCCCACGCACTCCATCCAGCTGTCCGAAGCGGCCGGAATGCTGAATTCCAGCAGCGAGGCATACATCGAGTCGATGAAATCCGCCCGGCTCAGAGTCGCCGACCCGTCATAGGTCAGATAGCCGAAGGTCCCCCCGCAGTCAAGCGGCGTACCGTCGATGGGCAGGACGATCTTGTTGGCGGAGCCTTCCAGGATGCAGGTCTTCAGCCGGGGCTCCGAGATACGCACTTCCGCTTCGACGGAATCGTTCAGGTAGTCCTCCGAGAAGAAAATGATCCGGCCCGTCTTCGAAGTCCAGCCGTGGGAGGCCTGGAAGCGGTTGGGATACCAGGCATAGATATCCAGGCTGCTTCCCGAAAGCGTCTGTGAAGGGTATTCCGAGGGTTTCAGGACCACGTGGCCGGTCCCGTCGACCTTGGCCGTCGGGAAGGCGGCGGAAGCGGCCGCGGAAGTTTTCCACTGCCGGTTCGCCGTATGGGCCTGCCCGCTCTGGGGACCGCACGAATCCTGGTCCGCCGCATAGCAGATGGTAGTGCCGGAGAAGCCGCTCAGCGTCACGGTCCGCTTCTGTCCAAGGTAGAACTCGTCCGTGAGCGATTTCCCGTCCGCGACGCTCACTCCGATGTCGGGGAGCAGGCGGACGGTAAAACTCGCCGCACCGCCGGCAGGCAGCAGGGACAGCGTGAACGTCCGTTCTTCGCCCAAGTGACTGCCGAACAGGCCAGGATCCGTCACCGACAGCCGCAGGGACCCTGCGGTCTTGTCCCAGGACGGCGTGATGCCGCGCTCGGCGAGCCAGCGCCGGTCGGCCGTGCCGGAG
>JAFZBH010000083.1 GCA_017561865.1 Bacteroidales bacterium
CGCACCGTCAGCGCGCCGCCGTCCTCCTGCCCGGCGTGCGAGTGCAGGTCTTGCATCAGCGTCTCCGCCAGGGCCGCGTCCTCGGGCGCGGTGACGTAAGCCTGACCTGAAGCGAGGGCGCAGGTAGCAAGGAGCAAGAGGCTCAGCAGCAGATGTTTCATTTAATCAGGGCCTTTCCTGAGCGGCCGTCGATGCAGATCTTCAGGTCCTCCCCGAAGCGGACCTGGCGGAGGAACTCCGTTTCGAAGACGGCGGGCATCGCGTCGAGCCGCGCCGCATCGAAGCACTCGCCGTCGCGCGCGTAGGGGTTGACGTTGACGTAGCCGGCGTTAAACGAAGTCATGTTCTGGAAGAAGTGCGTGCCCTGGCTCGGGTCCACCCGGAAATGGTCCAGGCAGCACTCCACGATGGCGCGCGCCTCGGAGATGTCGCTCCACTGCACGGGCACGCCCAGCGAGGGGATGCTGGAGCCCCAGCGGCCGTAGCCCACCAGGACGTAGTTGCGCCCTTCGGCGCGCATCCGGCCGTTGAGCTCCCGAAGTTCGGCGGCCATCTGCTGCGTCTTCAGCGTGTCGAAGGCCGACTCCTTGAGGTACACCAGGTCGCGCACGCCCGAGATCCAGCCGGGTCCGATGGCGCTCCCGGAGGTGATGATGGCTCCGGAGGTGTCGATCCCGTTCCAGTCCACCTCGGCGTCCAGCCCGTCGACCGAAATGGGCCGCACCTGCAGGACGTTGAAGATGGCGGGGCTGTCGGCGTCCACGTCCAGGTTGGCCGCGAACTCGATCTCCACGCCGCACTTGACCTCCCGCTGCATGATGTCCAGCAGCTCGTTCAGGATGTCGGCGAGCGGGAAGGTGTTGTATTTGAGGATGTGCGAGAAGGTGACGAATTTCGGGCCTTTCGGGACCGGCGAGTCGACCATGCGCATATTCTCGTAGTCGTAGGTGGAGACCACCTTGCCGAAGGTGCGGAAGCTTCCGCATTCCGTGACCGGGATGCGTTCGAGGTTGACCGCGTCGTCGACCGAGGTCTTGAACTTGTCGGGCTGCAGGTCCAGGGCGTACATCGCCTGCTGGGTCTCGGTCATCGTCAGTTCCGGGGTCGAGGTCTGCAGGACGTTGCGCGGATACTTCGGCGAGAAGCGGAGCACCTGGTCGCCGTCCACGACGGCCTTGCCCAGGCCGAAGGCCAGCTTGGCCACGCCGTCCTCGGGCTTCTCGTAGCCGATCGGGTAGAAGTTGACCGAGCGGGCCACGCCCGACAGGGTCGGGAAGAAGTAGCCCCGGTCCTCGGAGCCGCAGATCTCCTGGAGCACGATGGACATCTTCTCCTCGGAAAGGACGTTCGCCGTGGCCGTGATGTAGCCTCTCGAGGAGGCGTAATACACGGACGCGTAGACGCTCTTGATGGCCTTGGAGAGGAGGCGCAGCTGCTGGTCCTCGTTCTCCGTGTGCGGGATCATATAGGTCGAATAGACGCCCGCAAACGGCTGGTAGTAAGAGTCTTCCAGTTTCGACGACGAGCGCACGGCAAGGGGCTTCCGCACGTTGCGGATGAATACGCGAAGCGACTCGGTCAGCTCCTGCGGCAGCGACGAGGCGACGAATTCCGAGAGGATCTCGGCGTCCGAGAGGTCGGAGTTGATGACGTATTTGAGGCCGTTCTCGCTGATGAAGCGGTCGAAATATTCGCCGCTGATCACGAGCGTGCGGGGCACGAGCACGCGCACGTCCTCCCACTTGTCGTAGAGGTCGTATTTCTGGAGGATGTGGTTCAGGAACGCCAGGCCGCGCGCCTTGCCGCCCATCGAGCCGGAGCCGATGCGGGCGAACCAGATGGCGTCGTTGTAGGTGGCGGGGTCGAAGCTCGCCACCACGCCCAGGCCCTGGGCGATGCGGTAGTCGCGTATCATCCGCAGGTTCATCTCGCGCACCTTGGCGACGTCCTCGTCGGTATGGATGCGGATCGGGCGGAAGAGGTCGCCGATGGCGAAGATACCGCGGCCGTAGAGCCAGCGGGAGATGTAGTTCTTGTCGCCCAGCTCGCGCAGGGCGCTGTCGGACATCCGGGCGATGACCTGCTCGAATTCGTAGAGGTTGCGCGCCCGGGCGGTCACCCGCCCCGTCGCCGGGTCGGTCACGATGAAATCGCCGAAGCCGAACTCGCGGCCGATGTATTCGGTCACCTCCTGGGTGAGGGTCTTGGAGCGCTTGTGCACGAAGCCCACGCCGAGCTGCCGCGCGACGGCGCGCATGCTCTCCTGCGAGGACTGCATCAGGAAGGGCATCATCGGGTTCTCCTGCCGCACCAGGCGGCAGAGGTCGATGCCCGCGTCGCTCTTCTCCGTCTCGGGCCGGTCGCCCTTGTGCAGGACGAAGCCGATGTCGGAGATGATGCCGATGATGTTGGAACTGTATTTCTTGTAATACTCGTAGGCCTCGTCGTAGCACGTGGCCATCAGAATCTTGGGGCGGGCGCGCTTCCGCAGGAACTGCTGCTGCTCGTTGAGCGCGTCGCGGACCGCCTCGCTGTTCTGCTGGAGGACCAGCTTGTACAGCAGGGGCAGGTAGGTTGAATAGTAACGCACGGAATCTTCCACCAGCAGGATGACGCGGGCGCCCATCTCGAGGCAGTCGTGCTCGGCGTTGAGCTTGTCCTCCAGGAGCTTGATGATGGCGATGAGGACATCCGTGCTGTTGTTCCAGCAGAAGACGTAGTCGATGCCTTCGTGGTCGTGCTCCGTGATGCGGCGGTAGATCTCCCGGGAGAAGGAACTCAGCAGGACGATCGGGGTGTCGGGTGCCAGCTTCTTGGCCTCCACCGAGAAGCCGAACACGTCCAGCTTCCCGACATTGTACATCGTGATGATGAGGTCGAAGCGGTTGTCACGCCCGAGGACCTCGAGGGCGTCGAGGGTCGACTCGGCCCGCACGATGGCGGGCGGGTTGCTCAGGTTGAGCTCGGCGTATTCCTGGGTGATCTGGGCCTCGATGTGCCCGTCCTCCTCGAGGGAGAAACTGTCGTAATTGTTACAAACCAGGAGGATTCGGCGAATCCTCCTGGCCATCAGCTGGGTATAGTCCGTGTTGTTGCTCATAGACGATTAAACCAATCCCTGGTCCACCATCGCGTTGGCCACCTTGATGAAGCCGGCGAGGTTGGCACCCTTGACGTAATTGATGTATCCGTCTTCTTCCGTGCCGTACTTGATGCAGGCTTCGTGGATGTCCTTCATGATGCGGTGCAGGTGCTCGTCCACTTCTTCGGCCGTCCATTTCTGGCGGATGGAGTTCTGGGTCATCTCCAGGCCGGACGTCGCCACGCCGCCGGCGTTGGACGCCTTGCCCGGCGAGTAGAGCATCTTCTTGGCCTGGAAGATGGCGATGGCCTCGGGCGTGGAGGGCATGTTGGCACCCTCGACGACGCACCAGCAGCCGCCCTTCACCAGGTTCTCGGCGTCAGCCTTCTCGATTTCGTTCTGCGTGGCGCAAGGGAGCGCGATGTCGCAGGGGATGCGCCAGGGGCGCTCGCCCGGGAAGTACTGGGCTTTCGGATATTGGGTCGCGTATTCCTTGATACGGCCGCGACGGATGTTCTTGAGTTCGAGGACATATTTGAGTTTCTCCTCGTCCAGGCCGTCCGGATCATAGATGAATCCGTCGGAGTCGGACAGGGTCACCACCTTGGCGCCCAGGCGCATCGCCTTCTCAGCCGCATACTGGGCCACGTTGCCGGCGCCGGAGATGTCCACGGTCTTGCCTTCGAAGGTCTCGCCCTGGGTCGCGAGCATCTCCTGGGCGAAGTAGCAGACGCCGTAACCGGTGGCCTGCGTGCGCAGAAGGCTTCCTCCCCAGGCGACGCCCTTGCCGGTCAGCGTGCCGGTGAACTCGTCGCGCAGGCGCTTGTACTGGCCGAACATATAGCCGATCTCACGGCCGCCCACGCCGATGTCGCCGGCAGGCACATCCGTGTCGGCGCCGATGTGGCGCTGCAGCTCGGTCATGAAGCTCTGGCAGAAACGCATCACCTCGGCGTCGGACTTGCCGCGCGGGTGGAAGTCGGAGCCGCCCTTGCCGCCGCCCATCGGGAGGGTGGTCAGGGAGTTCTTGAAGGTCTGCTCGAAAGCCAGGAACTTCAGGATGCTGAGGTTCACGCTGGCGTGGAAACGGATACCGCCCTTGTAGGGGCCCAGGGCGCTGTTCATCTGGACGCGGTAGCCGCGGTTGATGTGGATCTCGCCCTTGTCGTCGGTCCACGGGACGCGGAAGATGATGACGCGCTCCGGCTCGACCATGCGCTCGAGGATCTTGAGATCCATCAGATAAGGATAAGAGGTGACATAAGGTGCTACACTTTCCACCACCTCACGGACAGCCTGGTGGAATTCCTTCTCCCCAGGGTTGCGTGCGATCAGCTCATCCATGAAGCGATCGACGTAGTTCTGTGTGAATTTGTCCATATTATGGGAATTTAACTAACCGGATTCAAAATTAAGTAAAATATTTAATAATCACAAACAATGTATCGACCCATCCCATCCACACACATGGCGGTGTTTTTTGAAATGGTTGATAATGAGAATGTTATGATTTTCCTTAGGGGAAATATCCCGCAAGGAAAATTGTAATCAGTTATTAATCGGTTACTTACAAAAACGCTCTTTTTGCCGCCAATCTCCTTTTCAGCAGCCGGTGCCGTGCAGGCAGCTGCCCGGCAAAACTACGCGCTTGTAGCACCCCACAAATCAGCAGATTTGCGGGGACCCCGCTTTGCGCGCTATCCCTCCCACTGCGCTTCGCTTGTGGGCCCCTCCCGCTCACGAAGCCGCGGGCGGCTACGGTTTTGCCCGGGCACTGCCTGCCACGGACTGATACCGGCTGCTGAAAAAATGTCAGAAATTCTGACAAAATGTCCTGATTATCAGGAAGTTATGCGACAATCTGCGACAGATTGTCCCAAAAATGGCAGTGGTCCGGCAGTTGTAATCTTGTAAGGCGTCCCCCGGTCGGGACAAAGAAAAAGTTAAACGACATTTAAAATGATAGGAGATTTGATTATGTATCCCGCAAGAAGAAATCAGGCTTGGATTCCGAGCATTTTCGGAGATTTGTTCGATGATTTTGCCGTGATGCCCGCGAAGCAGTTCGCTTCCCCGGCCGTCAACATCAAAGAGACGGACAAGGACTTCCAGATTGAGATTGCGGCCCCCGGTATGACCAAGGACGACTTCTCGATCCGCATCGACAATGACGAAGAGTTGGTGATCGCCCTCGAGAAGAAGCACGAGAACAAGGATGAGAAGAAAGGCGAGAACTACCTCCGCCGCGAGTTCTCCTACGCGTCTTACCATCAGGCATTCACCCTGCCGGACAACATCGACGTCGAGGCCATCAAGGCCAATATGACGAACGGCGTGCTGGGCATCGTGCTGCCGAAGAAGACCCCCGAGAAGCAGATTCCGGCTTCGCGCCACATCGCCATCGAGTAACGCTCCAGGTCCTGGAAACGTTTAGGGAGGCCCTCTGCGGCCTCCTTTTTTTGTCTTTTTCGTTTTATTTGCCTATCTTCGTTTCCGATAGCACTGAAAGTATGACCAGATTACTCACCGTCCTGTTGGCCGCCGCAGCCGTTTCCTGCGCGCCGAAGTCCCCCTATCCCGTCGCACAGTTCACCACCCCGGCGGGCGCCCAAGTCGAAGCCTCGATGATCTCCCACGGATCCATCGCCCTGAAATACAAAGGGTTCCAGATACAGGTGGACCCTGTCTCCAAGATGGGCCAGACGGAGATCGACTACTCCTTCTTCCCCAAGGCCGACCTGATCCTGATCACCCACGACCACGGTGACCACCTCGATCCGGCCGCCATCGAGCTGCTCTCCAAGGACGGCACCAGGATCCTGCTCAACCCCGCCAGCCGGGAGAAACTTGGCCGCGGCGAGGCCGTCTCCAACGGGGACACGCTTCGCGTGGGTCCCGTCGGGGTCATCGCCGTTCCGGCCTACAACATCACCGAAGGCCGTGAGCAGTTCCACCCCAAGGGGAAGAACAACGGCTACATCCTGGATTTCGACGGACTGAGGGTCTATGTCTCCGGCGACACGGAGGACATCGACGAGATGGCCTCCTTCGGTCCCGTCGACGTGGCGTTCCTCTCGGCCAACCAGCCCTACACGATGACGACCACCCAGTGCGTCGAGGCGGCGATGGTCCTCCAGCCCAAGACCCTGATCCCGTACCACCTCTCCGACACCGACATGCAGGAGATCAAGAACGTGCTTGACTCCAACGACTCCGGCATCGAGGTCCTCCTCTACGAAGAGTTGAGATAGGAGTTATGAAACCGCTCTGTGCCTGCCTCCTGCTGGCGCTGCTTCCGCTGACCCTGTATGCCTCTCCGGCCATCCAGAACGTCGCGGGGCGCCGGACCGTGTCCCTGAACGGGGACTGGAACTCCATCGTCGACCCCTACGAGAACGGCTACTACAGCTACCGGATGCAGCCGATGCCCGTGGGCTCCACCTTCTTCGCCGACCGGCATTTCTTCGAGGATCCCACGAAACTGGTCGAATACGATTTCGACGTCACGTCCACGCTCCGCGTCCCGGGCGACTGGAACACCCAGCGCGAGAAGCTATATTATTACGAAGGGACGGTGTGGTACCGGCGGCTTTTCGAGGCGGACCCGCAGCCGGGCCGCCGCTATTTCGTCCATTTCGACGGGGCGAACTACGAGACCATCGGCGCCCTGAACGGGCGTATCGTCGGCAAGCATACGGGCGGCTTCACCGCCTTCGATTTCGAGCTGACACAGCAGCTCAAGACCGGGCAGAACTCCCTGATCGTCAAGGTGGACAACAAGCGCCACGAAGAGGGCGTGCCCACGGTCAACACCGACTGGTGGAACTACGGCGGGATTACCCGCAGCGTGTGCCTCGTCGACGTGCCCGAGACGTTCATCCGGGATTATGAGCTGCGCCTGAGCGCGGACCGCAAGAGCGTCGAGGGCTGGGTCCGGCTGGATGGGCCGAAGCCTGCCCAGAGCGTCCGCGTGGAGATCCCGGAGCTGAAGTTGAGCCTTTCCGTCCAGACGGACGAGAGCGGCCGGGTGAGTTTCTCCGCGCCCATTCCCCGCAAGGCCAAGGTACGTTTCTGGTGCCCGGAAGATCCGAAACTCTATGAGGTCACCGTGAGTTGCGAGACGGACTCCGTGTCCGACCGGATCGGCCTTCGGACCATAGCGACCGAAGGGACGAAGATCCTGCTCAACGGGCAGGAGATCTTCCTTCGGGGCATCTCCATCCACGACGAGCGGCCGGGCGAGCCGGCAGGCCGCGCTTTCAGCGCCGAACACGCGCAGACGACGCTCGGCTGGGCGCGCGAGCTGGGCTGCAATTTCGTGCGTCTGGCGCACTATCCCCACAACGAGCAGATGCTCCGCGCGGCCGACGAGGCGGGCATCCTCGTCTGGTCCGAAATTCCCGTCTACTGGACCATCGCCTGGGACAACCCGGACACCTATGCCAACGCCCAGAACCAGCTCGACGAGATGATCGCCCGCGACCACAACCGCGCCTGCGTGATCATCTGGTCCGTTGCCAACGAGACGCCGCGCTCGCCGGAGCGGCTTGATTTCCTGGGGCGGCTGATCGAGCGTACGCGCTCGCTCGACCCCTCCCGGCTCGTGTCCGCAGCGATGGAGAAAGACGAGCCCGCGCCCGGTCAGCTGACCCTGCGGGACGAGCTTATGAACCTGACGGACCTGCTGAGTTTCAACCAGTACGTGGGTTGGTACGACGGCGACGTGGAGAAATGCGACCGGGTAAGCTGGACCTTCCCCGTGGACAAGCCCGTGATCCTGTCGGAACTCGGCGGGGGCGCGAAATACGGCCGGCACGGCAGCCCTGACGAACGCTTCACCGAGGAATACCTCGTGCGCCTGTACGAGGCGAACATCCGGATGATGCAGCGCATCCCCGGCCTGGCGGGCTGCACGCCCTGGATCCTCAAGGATTTCCGCTCGCCGCGCCGGGCCCTGGACGGCATCCAGGACGACTTCAACCGCAAGGGCCTCGTCTCCGAGAAAGGCGAGAAGAAAGACGCCTTCTACACCCTCCAGCGCTGGTATCTGTCTTTCTAGACGGGATAAACCAGATTCTCTTCGGTGGCCACCTCCAGGACTTCGTGGAGGTAGCGGGCGGCTTCGAGGCGGGCCTGCGGGAGGTCGTGCAGGCGCCAGTTGCCGCAGTCGCGCGGCGCGGCGCCCGGGATCTCCCCTTCGTAGGAGGCGATAAAGGCGAACGTTTCCCGCATCAGGGGCAGCAGGTCGGCGGAAGCGTAGTCCCCCCGGACCAGCAGGTAGTTGCCGGTCAGGCAGCCCATCGGCCCCCAGTAGACGATGCGGTCGCCCCAGACGGGATGGTTGCGCACGAAAGTGGCCGCCAGGTGCTCGATGGTGTGGATGGCGCCCGGAGAGAGGGCGGGCTCCCGGTTGGGCTCCTTCATCCGGATGTCGAAGGTCGTCACGACTTCGCCGCCGACGGCGTCCTTGCGCGAGACGTAGATGCCGCGCAGCAGCTTCTCGTGGTTGATGGTGAAACTCGGAATCGTTTTCATAACTGCTCGATCAACTGCCGCAGGAAGGTGAAGGAATCGTCGGCGATCTGCTTCCAGAAGTCCTGGTAGGCGTTCTCCGTGTCCTCGTGCGAGGTGTGCACGTCGCTGATAAGGCGGAAACTCAGGAAAGGCACGCCGTAGTGGCGGCACACCTGGGCGATGGCGGCCGACTCCATGTCGCAGGCCAGCGCGTCGGGATAGATGCCGAGCACGCGGGCGTCGTCCTCGGGGGTGGTCAGGAACTGGTCGCCCGAGCAGATGAGTCCGCTGCGCAGGGGCCGCTCCGTGCGCAGCGACAGTGCGGTGCGAAGCAACCCGGGATCGGCGTCGAAGCGCTGCGGCTGGTCCTGGAGCTGGCCGGGTAGGAAACCGTCGCCGCACCACACGTCGTGGTAGGCGTACTGCGTGCCCACGACGATGTCGAACATCTTCAGCCCCGGGGCGATCCCCCCGGCACAGCCGGAATTCACGATGCAGTCAGGCCGGTCGGTCAGGATCATCTCCGTGGCGGCCCGCGCCGCGTCCGCCTTGCCGACGCCGGACTTCACCACATCCTCCACGCCCGCGCGGCGCAGCGCCTCGTATTCCGTGCTCATCGCAACGATCAGTCCCGTCTTCATATCAATAGGCTTCTTTGAAACCGTCCAACAACACCAGCGAGGACACGCACAGGTCCTTGTAGCGCGTCCCGGGCACGACCTCCAGCACCGTCAGGCGGATATGCGCGACGAGGTCTGCCTCCTCGGGCACCTTGTCATAGATATAGGCATACTCGATCTCAGGATCGGGAAGCAGGCGTCCGTAAGCCTGGCGCCGCAGATCCGTCACCGAGATCATCGCCGGTTCGCCGAAACGCGGCTCACGATCATCGCGAAGGGTATAGTAGCGCTCGTCCCAATCGGTCAGGTCGATCTCCGCCGGCTCGTCAACCGTGCCGTCGGCACGTGTCACTTCCAGCCGGACTTTGGCGATGCGGCTGTTGGAGCTCCACAGGGAGGCAGATTTATGATATCCGTTGTACAGGCAGATATCCGATACCCGCTGAGGCTTGGCAAAATCGATGTCGACCGTCGCGCCGACACCGTCACCCGGCGCCACCCAGGCGGTGGACAAATCGTCGTCAGAGAGGTTCCCGGCGGGGTAATTGTCCTGGGCGCCGGACACCTTGACCCTGTACTGCGAAGCCGGGATCGCGCAGTCCTTCAGCGGATCGCCCCACCGGACATACGGGGCTTTCTCATCCCAGGCCTTCCAGAACAGGACCCGGATCGGATCCGCCGAGGCGAAATCGAAATTCGAGACATTGCAGGTCCAGGTCGAATTGTTGGAGCGGGTGAAGGGCTCGCCCGGGTAGAACTGCGGACTTTCCCTATTGAAAAAGGCCTTGGGAAGGGCCGAGCAACTCACCGTGGCGCTGAAAGTCCCGGCCTTGCCGTTGCCCCAGTGCTGCGCCGGCGTGAAGTCGTAATCGAACTGCCCATCCGAAGGGAAATAGCGGGAGAGTGGAGACACCCGCAGGCTGTTCAGGGGCACGGTCCAGCTGCACAGCACCTGATAACGCACTTCCAGCGTCAGCTGCTGCCCGGCCGGGATATCGAGGGCGGTATAGGTCCAGAGCCGGCACATCTGCACTTCGAAGGTCTCGCCCGTTTCCTCGTCCTCATAGGATTCGCCCGTCTTGACGACCGTGTCCGAATGGGTCCACTCCAACTCTTTCCCGTCCAGGGTGAAATGGACCTCTTTCACGGCATAGGGACCGATTCCGGCTTCATACATCGACTCGGTCCACTCGTCTCCGTCGAAACTGTGCGGCACCCCCATCTTGCCGGAGAAGTCCACCGGGAAACCGTAGTCCACGTGGATGTCCTTGGCGGAGTTGTTCTTGAGCACATACTGCACACGCACGCTCGTGTAGGGCAGGCCCACGTCGATGCGGAGGTCTTCCCGGACCACCTGCACTTCGCTGACCTTGAGCGGGACCGGGTTGCACGAGCGGATATCGGCTGAGTAGGAGATGACGGGATCGCCGTTGGCGCGAAGCAGCAGCGGAAGGGCCAGCAGGACCGTCAGAAAGGCAAGCGTCTTTTTCATATCGAGGAATCGTTATGACGCAAATTTAACGATTTCCTTTCTATAATGAAGCATATCCCCGGCAAATTCGCTATCTTTGCGAAGATACACTCCCCGCACCATGGTCCGTCTTCCAGACAACACCCCCTTCGGAGAATACTCCATCCACCGCTTCATCAAGGCGGGTCTTTTCAACGACAACTACATCGTCAAGAATCCCGCCGGCACGCCCTTCTTCATGAAGTTCTACGACGTCTCTGCCATGCCGGACAAGATGCTTCAGGAAGGGCTCGTGAAGGAGATCATCCACTGCCAGATCATCTCCCATCCCAACATCATCCGCTATGTCGGGAACGGATCCGGCAAGATCAACGGACGGGATTTCCAGTACCTGGTGACCAAGTTCTTCAACGGCTCGCTCCTGTCGGAGGTGCTTCGCGACGGCAGGACTTTCTCCGTGCCCGAAGCGAAGTCCATCATTATCCCAGTCCTCCAGGGGCTCGTGTACCTGCATCAGGAGCTGAAGCTGAACCACAACGACCTCTGCCCCCGCAACATCCTGCTGGAATCCGGTCCGGACGGCGTCCTGACCCCGAAGATCATCGACCTCGCCCACACGCACACCGACGTGGACGGCGCCGTGCCCTTCCCGATGGAGGACCTCAACCTGTTCTACACGGCGCCGGAAGCCCTGAAAGGGAGCTTCACCGCCAGGAGCGACGTCTTCGCCGTCTCGGCCATCCTCTATACCCTGCTCTTCGGCCGCGCGCCCTGGCACTGCCACATCGGCGCACACGACTCCTTCTATTCGCGCAAGATCAGCGTCGGCCGCGCCCGGGAAGCCGCGCTGGAGTTCCCCAAGAACGGCCCGGCGGACCCGGCGATGGACGCCATCCTGGAGGCCGGCCTGAGCCTCGACAGCGCCCAGCGGCCCGACGCCGCGACCCTGCTCCGGCTCCTGGCCGAAGACTTCCAGCCCGGGGAGATCACCCTGCGGGAAG
>JAFZBH010000084.1 GCA_017561865.1 Bacteroidales bacterium
ACATATTTCTGATAATCTGCATCTTTGACAAAGGAGCTGCAGCCTCCTACATTGACTTTGACCATGGTGTTATTGATAATTGCGGGTTTGTCACGAAAACGTTCACAAATATAATATTATTCTTCGGATAAAATTCACGGGCCTGTTGTCTCACGACGACGGGCCCGTTACTTAACCTAAACTTAAACTATGAAAAACTTCGATGCTAAAGTAGAGAGTTTTTGGGAAAAATGCAAACATTGCTCTTGTTTTTTCGTATTTTTGCGCCGTTGGTTAGCAAACAAATCAATCATTATGTCAAGAAAAACCTTAGTTATTTTATGGGCCGTCCTGCTTCTGATGGCCCCCACGGCGTGCAAGCGCTATGAGACCGTCAAGGGCGACGCCCTCCAGACGAAAGTGTATACCTTGAAGAATGGAATGAAGATCTTCATGTCCGTCAATAAGGAACAGCCCCGCATCCAGACCTATATGGCCGTCCGGGTGGGAAGCAAGAACGACCCTTCCGAGACCACGGGCCTGGCCCACTATTTCGAGCACCTGATGTTCAAGGGCACGGAGCATTTCGGCACGGTGGACTACGAGGCCGAGAAGCCGATGCTGGACGAGATCGAGCAGCTGTTCGAGCAGTATCGCCAGACCACGGATGAGGCGGAGCGCCAGGCTATCTACCACCGGATCGACTCGGTGAGCTATGAGGCTTCGAAACTCGCGATTCCCAATGAATATGACAAGCTGATGGCCGTGATCGGCGCCGACGGCACCAACGCCTGGACCTCCGCCGACGAGACCGTCTATACCGAGGACATCCCCTCCAACCAGATCGACAACTGGGCCCGCATCCAGGCCGACCGTTTCCGTCACGGCGTGATCCGCGGCTTCCACACGGAGCTGGAGACCATCTACGAGGAGAAGAACATGTCCCTGACCCAGGACAGCCGCAAGCTCTGGGAGGCGATCGACCAGGCCCTCTTCCCGCACCACCCTTACGGCCTGCAGACGACCCTCGGCAGCCAGGAGCACCTCAAGAACCCTTCCATCACCAACGTGAAGAAATACCACGACACCTACTACGTGCCCAACAACATCGCAGTGTGCGTGTCCGGTGATTTCGACCCCAAGGAGATGGTGGCCGCCATCGAGAAATATTTCGGCGACTGGGAGCCCAATCCGGACGTGCCGAAGCTCCAGTTCGAGCCGGAGCCGCCCATCACGGAACCCATCGTCCGCGAAGTGTACGGCCTGGAGGCCGAGAACCTGGCCCTGTCGTGGCGCCTTCCCGCCCCGGCCGACCTGAAGACCGCGGCCGTTGCCGAGATCGCAGGTTCCGTTCTTTACAACGGTCAGGCTGGTCTGATGGACCTGGACGTGAATCAGCTTCAGAAGGCCCTCTTCGTCTACGGCGGCTATGAGGCCCAGGCGGACTACAGCTATTTCCTGGCCATGGGCAACCCCAAGCAGGGCCAGACCCTGGAGGAAGTGCGCGACCTGATCCTCGGCGAGGTGGCGAAACTGCGCAGCGGCGACTTCGACGAAGCGCTCCTGTCCGCCACGGTCAACAATATCAAACTCAGCAAGATGCGTCAGCTGGAGCGTAACAGTGCCCGTGCGCAGAGCTACGTGACCGCCTTCATCAACGGCATTCCCTGGAAGGATGCCTGCAAGGATCTGGACCGCCTGAGCGCCGTGACCAAGGAGGACGTCGTCGCCTTCGCGAACGAATACCTGGGCGAAAACGCCTATGCCGTGGTGTACAAGCGCCAGGGTGAGGACACGAGCGTCCAGAAGATCTCCGCGCCGAAGATCACCCCGATCGTGACCAACCGCGACCAGACCAGCGGTTTCCTGAAAGAGATCCAGAACAGCGTGGTGAAGCCGATCGAGCCGGTGTTCGTCGACTTCAGCAAGGATATGTCGAAGTTCAACCTCTCCGAGGGCGCAGAGGTGCTCTACAAGCAGAACAAGCTGAACGACGTCTTCGACCTGACGTTCGCCTACAACCGCGGCACGCAGCAGGATCCGGCCCTGGGTCTCGCGATGAACTACCTGAGCTACCTGGGCACGCCGGATATGAGCGCGGAGGAGATGGCCTCCCGGATGTACGCCCTGGCGTGCAGCTACAGCGGCGGCGCCGGCGCCACGCAGAGTTCGTTCCGCATCGGCGGCCTGTCCGAGAATATGGCCGAGGCGGTGCGCCTGGTGGAGAACCTCGTGCAGAACGCCGTGCCCGACGAGGGCATCCTCGCCGCCCTCAAGGCGGATATGCTGAAGGACCGCGCCGACTCGAAGAAGGCGCAGCGCAGCTGCTTCAGCGCCCTGCAGCGCTACGTCTATTACGGCCCGGACTTCATTAAGGCCACGACCCTGAGCGACGCGGCGCTGATGGCGCTGACCTCCGAGGAGCTCCTCGGCAAGGTGCGTGACGTCTTCAACCTGGGCCACGAGGTCCTTTACTACGGCCCGATGTCCGAGAATGAGCTCAAGACCGCCCTGGCGGACGCCCATTATGTGGCGGAGGGCGCGCAGATGCTGCCCGAGCAGTATCCCGTGTTCCAGCTCACCCCGTCCGACCGCGTGGTGATGGCCCAGTATGATGCCGCACAGATCTACTACATCCAGTATTCCGACCGCGGGGAGAGCTTCGATCCCGCCCAGGCGGGCGACATCGCCCTGTATAACGAGTACTTCGGCGGCGGTATGAACACCATCGTCTTCCAGGAAATGCGCGAGGCGCGCGGCCTGGCCTACAGCGCCTGGGCTGACCTGAGCGAGCCGCAGTTCAAGGACGACACCTATTCCTTCACGGCTTTCATCGCCACGCAGAACGACAAGATGCGCCAGGCGATCGAGGCTTTCGACGAGATCATCAACCGTATGCCGGAGTCCGAAGCCGCCTTCGCGGTGGCGAAGGAAGCCCTGCTGAGCCGCCTGCGCACCCAGCGCACGACGGGGATGGACGTGCTGCGCAGCTATCTTGCCTGCCGCCGTCTGGGCCTGGACGAGCCGTCTTACCGGGCCGTCTTCGAGAAAGCGCAGGACGGGAAGCTCGCCGACGTGGTGGCCACCCAGCAGAAATGGGTCAAGGACCGCCATTACACCTACGCCATCCTGGGTGACATCAAGGACCTGGACACCAAGTACCTGTCCACGCTCGGTCCTGTGCAGCAGGTGAGCCTGGAGGAGATCTTCGGCTACTAGGAAGATGACGGCGAAAGCGTGCCTGCGCTCGATGCGGCTGCGTACGCTGCCGCTTTCGCTCGCCGGGATCACCCTCGGGGTGCTCCTGGCGGCAGGCGGGCACGATTTCAGCTTTCTGACCGTCGCCCTGCTGGCCCTGACCACGGTCTGCCTGCAGATCCTGAGCAACCTGTCGAACGAATTGGGGGATACCCTGCACGGCACCGACCGCGGTGACCGGCAGGGTATCCACTATTCTATCCAGGACGGGGAGATGACCGTGCAGGAAATGAAGCGGCTGATCGGCTGCTTCGCCCTTCTGTGCTGCCTGCTTGGCGCCGGGATGGTGTGGAGCGCTTTCGGGACGCTGCTGGACCCGCTTCCGCTCGCATTCCTGGCCCTCGGCGCCGCCGCCGTCTGGGCGGCGATGCATTATACGCTGGGCAGGAACCCTTACGGCTACCGCGGGCTCGGAGACATCTTCGTCTTTGTCTTCTTCGGCCTGGCGACCGTGTGCGGCGGGTATTTCCTGACCTGTCTGGAATGGGACTGGCGTATCCTGCTGCCGGCGGCGGCCATCGGCTGCTTCAGCGTGGGCGTGCTGAACGTCAACAACATACGCGATATGAAGAGCGATGCCCAGACGCGAACCACGGTGGCGATCCGCCTGGGGGAGCGGCGTGCCCGCATCTACCAGACGGTGCTCCTCGCGGTGGGCTGGGCGCTGATGACGCTCTTCGCCCTGACGGGGCAGGTGTCGTGCTGGCGCTTCCTCTACGTACTGTCGCTGCCGGGTTTCATCAAGCACCTGAAGGGCGTGTGGACGCGGCAGGACCGCGCGCTGGACCCGATGCTCCCGCTGCTCGTTGTGAGTTCGTTCACCTTCGCCCTGCTGGGCGGAATCGGTTTTTTATTCCCCTAGTTTTTCCCCCACAAACATCCGGCAGATGCCGAAGGTGAAGGCACGATGGCGCACTTGCGAAAAACCGCAGCGCGCCATCGTTTCCGTCCAGGCGCGGCGCCCCGGGAAAGACTGCACCGAAGCGGGGAGGTAGCGGTAGGCGGCCCGGTCGCCGGACACGAGGGCGCCGATCCAGGGCACGAAGTGCTTGAAATAGAGATTGTAGCAGCCGCGCAGGAACTTTCCTTCCGGGACGCTCAGCTCCAGGATGACGAGCCGTCCGCCGGGTTTAAGGACGCGCAAGATCTCCTGCAGCGCGGCCTCGCGGTGCGCGAAATTGCGGATGCCGAAGGCGATGGTCACTACGTCGAAACTGCCGTCCGGCCAGCGCATCGCCTCGCTGTCGCCCTGTTCGCAGCGGATGCGCTCCTGCAGACCCGCGCGGGCGACTTTCTCCCGCATCACGGCGAGCATCCCTTCCGAAAGGTCCAGGCCGGTGATGCGGCTGTCCGGATGCATCCTGCGGGCGATCGCGAGGCTGAAATCCCCCGTTCCGCAGGCGATGTCGAGGATCTGCTGCGGGGAGGAGGGCGTGACGATCTCGCGCAGCGCACGGCGGCGCCAGCAGCGGTCCGCGCCGAGCGACATCAGGTGGTTGAGGCGGTCGTAGTCCGGGGCGATCCCGTCGAACATCTGCCGGATCTGTTCTTTCTGGGGCATCTGGGGCAAAAAAAGTCCGGCTCATCCGGCCGGACCCTGGAGCAGGATAAGGGAGTCGAACCCTCCTCCTTGGCTTGGGAAGCCAATGCACTACCGATGTGCTAATCCTGCGTAGAAAAATGTCACACGATCACGATGCAAATATAGAAAAATTATTCGTAACTTTGACTACTTAAAACAAAAGTGACGAAAATGTATTCTCTTGGAATCGACGTCGGATCTTCATCCGTGAAAGTGGCCCTGCTCGACATCGAGGGCGGCAAATGTGTTTGTTCATCCACCAACCCCAAGTCCGAGGCGCCCATCAAGGCGGTCAAGAAGGGCTGGGCGGAGCAGGATCCCAAGTCCTGGTGGAAATATATGGGCGACGGCCTGCGCGAGATGGCTGCGGCCGGTTTCGACCTGGGCAAGGTCGTCTCGGTCGGCATCTCCTACCAGATGCACGGCCTGGTGGCCCTCGACAAGGACGGCGAGCCGGTGCGTGACGCCATCATCTGGTGCGATTCCCGGGCGGTTTCGATCGGCGCCGAGGCCCTGCAGGCCATCGGCTATGAGCGTTGCATGGAGCACCTGCTCAACTCGCCCGGCAACTTCACGGCTTCGAAGCTGGCCTGGGTGAAGCGCAACGAGCCGGACGTGTATGCCAAGATCTGGCGTTTCATGCTTCCGGGCGACTACATCGCCTATCGTCTGACCGGCGAGACCTCGACCACCGCCACCGGCATGTCCGAGGGCATCCTCTGGGATTTCGTGGACCAGCGCCGCGCCCACTTCGTGGCGGACTACTACGGCATCGAGTCCGATAAGTTCTGCCCGGTGGTCCCGGCGATCGGCGTGCAGGGCGTGACTACGGCCGCCATCCAGGCGGAGCTCGGCATCCCCGCCGGCACGCCCGTGTCGTACCGCGCCGGCGACCAGCCCAACACCGCG
>JAFZBH010000024.1 GCA_017561865.1 Bacteroidales bacterium
GCCATCGACTATCTGCACGGAGCGAACTGCGGCCAGCAGAAGAAGGGCGGCAAGGTGGTCGTCGTGGGCGGCGGCAACGTCGCCATTGACGCCGCCCGCGTGGCGATGCGCAGCGGAGCGGACTCCGTGACGATGCTCTCGCTCGAGACCGAGGACATCATGCCCGCTTCACTCGAAGAGCGGCGCGAGGCCCGCGCCGACGGCGTGGAGATACGCCCGGGCTGGGGGCCGAAGGAAGTACTTGGTACAGACTCCGTTACGGGCATCGTCTTCAAGAAGTGCACGTCCGTCTACGACGCGGACCACAAGTTCTCGCCCAGCTATGACGAGTCCGAACTCATCACCCTCGAGGCCGACCGCGTCATCTTCGCCATCGGCCAGACCGTCGTCCTGAAGGACCTGCTGAAGGACACGAAGGTGGAGTTCTTCCGCGGCGTGTACCCCGTGGCGGACAAGCTCACCTACCAGACCGCCGAGCCGGACATCTTCGTGGGCGGCGACGTCTATACCGGGCCGAAGTTCGCCATCGACGCCATCGCCGCGGGCAAAGAGGCCGCCGAATCGCTGCACCGCTTCGTACAGCACGGCCATATGACCATCGGACGCAACCGGCGCGACTTCATCGAACTCGACAAGGACGACATCGTCGTGGAGTCCTACGACAACGCTTCGCGCCAGGAGCCCGGCGTGGACGTCAGCGAGGACCGCTTCCGCGAATATGAGCGCACGCTCACCGAGGAGCAGGTGCGCAAGGAGACGGCCCGATGCCTGGGCTGCGGCGCCTCCGTCGTCGACGAGAACCGCTGCATCGGCTGCGGCATCTGCACGACCAAGTGCGCCTTCGACGCCATCCACCTGCACCGCGAGCATCCCGAGTGCAGCGAACTGTACACCTCCGAGGACAAGTTCAGCGCCATCCTCCCTTATATGATCAAGCGCACCGGGAAGATATTGTTCAAAAAGAAATAATGCACGAGCTGGGCATCGTCTTCTACATCATCCGGGACGTCAAGCAGGCGGCCGAGGAGCACCGCGTGGGCCACGTGGCCGCCGTCGTGATGAACATAGGAGAGGTGTCCACCGTCGTTCCGGAATATCTGACCGACTGCTGGAGGTGGGCCGCCGACAGGGAGGAACTGCTCCGCGGAAGCGAACTGAAGATCAACACCGTCCCGGCGCTTACCTACTGCGAGGACTGTCAGCAGGAGTACGAGACGGTACGCTATGGCAGGACCTGCCCGCACTGCGGGAGTCCGCATACCTTCCTGCTTCAAGGCAATGAAGTGGAAATCAAGGAAATAGAAGTATAACGAAATAGAATTATGGCTTGTTTTGTAGTACCCCTCGTGCAGGCGATCGCCACCAGCATCATCCGCCGGCACAACGCCCGGACGAATTCCGGGAACTCCGTCCTCAGGCGCCGCCTGCCCGACCTGGAGAAGATGCTCTGGGGCGGCAGCGTGATGCTCATCGTGGACCACATCATCAACGGGGAGCTGACCTGGCGCTTTCCCTTCTTCACCGCCCTCGGCGTGGAAGGCGGCGGGGGCGTGATGCTCCGTGAGATGCTCACGGTCGGCGTCCCGATCTCGCTGGTCATCACCGCCGTCTGGGCGGTCTGGGCATTTGCCAAAGAGAGAAGATTTCTCGACTTCGCTCGAAATGACAGTTAAACAACTAGTTAAATACTAATAACCCTTACCTATGTTTTTCCAAGTCTATGGGGCGCACGCCCTGTCGCAATGGCTGATGCTCCTGGTCGTCCTGGCCGGACTCATCCTGTTCAATGAATTCGCCCGCCGCACCAAATTCGGCGGCATCTTCACCTTCCTGGTCATTCCCCTGGCCCTGACCGTTTACTTCCTCGCCATCCTGTTCGGCGTCAAGAGCGGCGCCCAGTGGGCGCTGCAGAACCAAACCCACGTCTATATGCAGGGCTGGTTCCACTACGCCAAGCTCTACGCCGCCACCGCCGGGTGCATCGGCTTCATGATGATCAAGTACAAATGGGGCATCGGCGCAAAGCACTGGTTCAAGCCCTTCCCCTTCATCATCGTGGCCATCAACATCCTGATCGCCTGCGCCTCCGACTTCGAGAGCGCCGCGATGGGCTGGAACAAGTGGTGGCTCACCTCCGAAGGAGTCTGGCAGTACGGCGGCTGGCACAACGTGATGAACGGCGTGGCCGGCCTGCTGAACATCTTCTGTATGACCGCCTGGTGGAACGTCTATCCTTCCAAGGACAAGAAGGATATGATCTGGGCCGACATGACCTGGGTCTATATCGTCATCTACGACATCTGGAACTTCGCATACACCTACAACTGCCTGCCCACGCACAGCTGGTACTGCGGTGTTGCGCTGCTGCTCGCCCCGACCATCGCCGCCCTGCTGTGGAACCGCGGCGGCTGGATCCAGAACCGCGCCAACACCCTGGCCATCTGGTGCATGTTCGCCCAGGTGTTCCCGCTCTTCCAGGAAACCTTCAAGAACGGCCAGCAGTGGTTCTCCTGGGCCACGCTTCCCGTCCTTTATCCTGAAGGCGTGGCCACCATCGAGAAACTGTACGCCGCAGGCGGACAGGCGGCCGTCGACGGCATCGTGGGCACCACCGTGGATCCTTCCCTGGTCAGCGCCAATCCCACGATGATGGTCGTGATCAGCGCCCTGGCCCTGGTGACCAACGCCATTGCCCTGGGATACATCATCTGCGTCTCCAGGAAGCGCCGCATCAATCCTTACAAGCAGGATGTCTTCGTGGACCAGAAGTACTACAAGGACGCGATGGCCCGTGCCGAGCTGAGCTAGGGGCCCTCTTCAGAGAACGAAAAAGCCGCACTGTCCGTGCGGCTTTTTCTTATTCGGCAGGCGCCTCTTCCGTATCGGGAGACAGGCCTGAAGCGAGGTCCCGGATGAAATTCCCGATGGTTTCCACCAAGCCGGGAACGGCGTCGCTGATCTCCTGGACCAGGCCCGGGATCTGCTCTCCGAGTTCCTTGACCGTATCGGAGATGCTGTCCGCGCCGGAACGCAGGGCGATGGACATATAACGGCCCATCGACGAGCGGACATCCTTGATCTGGTCCATGGTCAGGGACCCCTTCTCATCCTGGTATTCCTTGCAGAAGGCCTCGAACTTTTCGTTCGCGGCATCCCAGTCGTCACGGGCAAAGGAATCGGCTTTCTGCTCGACGGTATCGACGAAAGCCTTCAGGCGCTCGGGAAGCGGCTTCTGGCCGCAGGAGACGCACAACAGCAGGGCGCACAGCGCCATCAGCATAACGAAAAATGATCTTTTCATGGCAGTGGAATCTTTTTTGCAAGCGCAAATGTAATGGTTTTTCATTATATTAGTGCCATAAAAACACCGTGTTATGTCAAAAAACAGACTGCTGCACGTTTTTGTGCTTATCATTTTATTCATCGCTTCATCCTGTTCTGTCATGGGTAAGAATCCTGTTTTGAAAGGGACCAAATGGACGGCCGTCCAGGAAATGTTCGTCGCCGATGCGGGCACGATGACCATCACGCACACGCTGGAATTCATTTCCGCCAAGGAAGTACGGGTCAGCGAGAAGTCTTATATGCCGCCCTATCCCGCGATGTATATGAATCCGGACGGGACGATCGACACGATGCCCGGCCACTCTTCCGAATCGGAGTATGTCGGGACGTATCAACTTAAGCTTGGGGTCCTGATCATCACGAAGGAGAACGGGCATAAGGAGAGTTTCCATTATATGGAAGACGGAACATTTACCCAGAAAACTCCCTGGGACGAAACCATCGTCTTCTCGCGCAACGAGGAGGAATAGGAGCGGGCAGGATTTGTCCGGCGCAGGGATTAGCCGCGCTTCGCGCGTCTTTTCCCTGGCTCTCCGGGAGCAAACCATCAGCAGGGCGGACCGGAGGTCCGTTTTGCTATTTGGGCGGACGTCTGAGAGCTAGCTCTCGAGCGCCCGCCCACATAGCAAAAAACGCCGCACATCGTGCGGCGCCTGCTGTGGTTTGCATTGCGCGGAGAGACAGGGATTCGAACCCTGGAACCGCTTTGGGCGGTCACGCGCTTTCCAGACGCGCCTCTTCAGCCACTCGAGCATCTCTCCAAACGGGACTGCAAATATAGGAAACTTTTTTGAAAATCAGCCCCTCCACAGGGACTTTTCAGTTTATTTCTTTATATTTGTAAGACGTATGGAAAAGAAACTGGTCATCATCCCGACGTACAACGAGATCGAGAACATCTCCAAGATTACGCAGGCGGTACTCTCGCTTGACGGGGATTACCATATCCTCGTCATCGACGACGGTTCCCCGGACGGGACCGCCGGCGTGGTCAAGTCGCTGATGCAGGTGTATCCCGAGCGGCTGTTCCTGGTGGAGCGCAGCGGCAAGCTTGGCCTGGGCACGGCCTACGTGGCCGGTTTCCGCTGGGCGCTGGAGCGGGACTACGACTACATCTTCGAGATGGACGCCGACTTTTCCCATAACCCCGAAGACCTTCCGCGCCTGCTCGCTGCCTGCAAAGACGGCGGCGCCGACCTCTCTGTCGGTTCACGCTACTGCGACGGCATCAACGTCGTCAACTGGCCCCTGGGGCGCATCATGATGTCCTACAGCGCCTCCATTTACGTTCGCACCGTGCTGGGCGCGCGCATCTATGACAGTACGGCGGGCTTCGTGTGCTACTCGCGCAAGGTCCTGGAGACGATCGATCTCGACGCCGTGAAGATGAAGGGCTACGGTTTCCAGATCGAGATGAAATACACCGCCCACAAGCTGGGCTTCAAGATCGCCGAGGTGCCCGTCATCTTCGTCAACCGGCAGGAAGGCACCTCGAAAATGTCCGGCAGCATCTTCGGCGAAGCGTTCTGGGGCGTTCTGGGCCTGCGCTTCCGCAAACTTCACCCCGCAAAATGAAAGAAATCTATATCCGCCACATCGCCGGCCTCCTGAACCTGAAGGACTGGCAGGTCGAGAACTGCGCCGACCTCTTCGCAGACGGCGACACCATCCCTTTCATCAGCCGTTACCGCAAGGAGAAGACCGGCGGCCTGGACGACGCCGAGGTGGCCGAAGTGCGCCATTGGGTGGACGTCTTCGCCGAGATGGAGAAGCGCAAGGAGACCATCCTCAAGACCATCGCGCAGGCGGGAGCCCTGACGGATGAGTTGCGCGGGAAGATCGAGAACTGCGTATCTTCTACGGAACTGGAGGACCTGTATCTGCCTTGGCGGCCCAAACGGCGCACCCGCGCCACCCTGGCCCGGGAGCTAGGTCTGGAGCCCCTGGCGGACCTGCTGTGGAACGGAAAGAGCCGCAATCCCCAGGCCGATGCACGCAAGTTCGTGGGCGACAAGGTCCCCGACACGGAAGCGGCGCTCGCGGGGGCGCGCGACATCGTCGCGGAGCGCCTGAGCGAGACGCCGGTGATCCGGGAGAATCTCCGCGCCATCTTCCGCCGCAGGCGCCTGACGGCCGGTGTGACCAAAGCCGGGCGGGACAGCGCCGACGCGGCGAAATACCGGAGTTATTTCGATTTCAAGATGCCGCTGGAGCGCATCCCCTCCCATAATTTGCTCGCCATCCTGCGGGCCCAGAACGAAGGGTTCCTCAACGTGGGTATCGACGCGGATCCCGACAAGTGCGAGGCCAAGATTTACTACGATTTCTGCCAGGAGCACGGCTACCCTGCGGGCCCTGTGGCCGGGCAGATCAAGGAGGCGACGGCGGACGCTTTCAAGCGCCTGCTGGAGCCGTCCATCAGCGGCGAAGTGCTGCGCGAAGCCAAGCAGAAAGCCGACATCGAGAGCATCCGCGTCTTCGGCGAGAATCTCCGCCAGTTACTGCTCGGCGCCCCGGTCGGGGCGAAGCGCACGATGGCCATCGACCCCGGCTACCGCAACGGCTGCAAGATCGCCTGCCTGGACGAGCAGGGCAGCCTGCTTTACCATACCATCATCTATCCGCATCCCCCGCAGAACGAGAAGGTCAAGGCCATCATGGCCGTACAGCAGATGCTCGACCGCTACGGCATCCAGGCCGTGGCCATCGGAAACGGCACCGCCTCCCGCGAAACGGAAGACTTCATGCGGCGCATCCGGCTGCCGGAAGGATGTAAGGTCTGGACAGTCAGCGAGGACGGCGCCTCCATCTACAGCGCTTCCGAGATCGCGCGGCAGGAGTTCCCCGACGAGGACGTGACCGTGCGCGGCGCCGTATCGATCGGTCGCCGCCTGATGGATCCGCTGGCGGAGCTGGTGAAGATCGACCCGAAGAACCTGGGTATCGGTCAGTATCAGCACGACGTGGACCAGGCGCTGCTCAAGGAAAAGCTGGACAATACGGTGGAGAGCTGCGTGAACGCCGTGGGCGTGAATCTCAATACCGCCTCCCCTTACCTGCTCGCATACGTGGCTGGCATCGGCCCCGCCCTGGCTGAGAACATCGTCGCGTGGCGCGGCGAGAACGGGGCTTTCCGCAGCCGCGCGGATCTCCGGAAGGTGCCCCGGCTCGGGCCCAAGGCTTTCGAGCAATGCGCCGGGTTCCTGCGGATCCGGGACGCGCAGAATCCGCTGGACAATTCGGCGGTGCATCCCGAGTCCTACGGCATCGTGGACCGGATGGCGGCTTCGCTGGGGGTCAGCACGAAGGAACTCGTGGGCAATGCGGAACTGTGTTCGCGCCTGCACGCGGAGGATTTCGTGACGCCCTCCGCCGGCCTTCCGACGGTCAATGACATCCTCAAGGAGCTGGCCAAGCCCGGGCTGGATCCGCGCGAGCAGGCTTCCGAGTTCGCTTTCGCGGAGGACATCCACGGCATCGACGACCTGAAGGTCGGAATGGAACTCCCCGGCATCGTGACGAATATCACCAATTTCGGCGCTTTCGTCGACATCGGCATCCACGACGACGGCCTGGTGCACGTCTCGCAGATGGGGCCCCGTGGCACCGATCCATCCAAAGTCGTCAAACTCCACCAGCAGGTCCGCGTCGCCGTCACCGCCGTCGACCTCGACCGCGGCCGCATCTCCCTCAGGTTACTCAAATAATCTTTGCCGGAGCCGACAGGCCTGCGCCTGTGCGGACTGCAAACGTCCGCCCAAACGCAGCCTGTCGCCTTTTCCGGCCGGTGTTTTGCGGCAGCCGACCCACCCCCGCCACGCACGGCCCCCGACAGCACGGGCCAACGTGCGCAGGCCCGCGCACACCTACCCGCCGGCTGCCTTATTTGGCAAATAACATAGCCGGCGTAAAAAAAATTCCGAAGAAAAATAGGAAAACTCCGAAAAATATTAGGAGTTTTGAAAATTATGATTATATTTGCGGTGAGAAAAACCGGTTTATGAAAGCGAAACTCACAGCAAAGGAAGAAGAAATCATGCAGATCGTCTGGCAGAACGGCGACCTGTTCATCCGCGACATCGTCTCGCGCATCCCCGATCCGAAGCCCAGTTACAACACGGTCGCGACCCAGGTCAAGTTCCTGGAAGACAAGGGATTCCTGGTCCGGAAGCCGATGGCGAACAGCTTCTGCTACTCCCCCGCCATCTCCGAGAAAGAATACCGCGGCTCGACCGTCGGCGACCTCGTCGCACGCTATTACGGCAACTCCTACTCGATGCTCGTGTCCCAGTTCGTCGAAGACGACAAGATGGACCTCGAGGAACTTAAGGCCCTCATCGCCACCATTGAAAGCAAGCGCAAATGACACCGTTCCTTTTATATCTGCTGCGCGCCAGCCTGTATCTGGCCATCTTCTACGCGTTCTACCTGCTGGTGATGCGGCGTACTTCCCTGTTCCGCTTCAACCGCATCGCCCTGCTCGCCGGGACGGTCGTCTGCCACCTGCTGCCGCTGCTGCCGCTGCGGACCGTCATCCTTCCCGAGAGCATCCCCGTTTCCGTGGGGACGCTGGAGATGGTCGGCGAGCCCGCCGGCGCCTCCTCCGCACCCTTCCCCTGGATCCCGGTGCTTTACGCCGCCGGCGTAGCCGCCATCGTGCTGCTCAGCCTGCTTTCCATCGTGCGGACGCGCAGGATCATCCGCAGCGGCACCACGCAGCCCCTCGACGGCTGTCGCCTCACCCTGGTGGACCGCGACATCCCCTCCTTCAGCTGGGGCCGTCACATCGTGATGAGCCGCAGCGACCACGAAAAATACCCCGTGATCCTCGCACACGAGCAGCAGCACGTGCAGAAACGCCATTCGCTGGACGTCCTGCTGATGACCGCCGTGGCCGCCCTGCACTGGTTCAATCCGCTGGTGTGGATCGCCCGCGCGGAGCTCAAGCTTCTGCACGAATACGAGGCCGACGAAGGCCTCATCCGAAAAGGCATCGATGCAACCTCATATCAATTATTGTTGGTCAGGAAAGCCGTGGGAGAGCAGCGTTTCTCCCTGGCCAACGGCTTCAACCACGCCAAACTAAAACAAAGAATTACCATGATGCACAAGAAACCCTCCCCCGCCCGCGTCCGCTTCGCGTACGCCGCCGTCCTCCCCGTCCTCGCCGCGACGATGTTCGTCTGCAACCCCGTCCGCGCCCGGATCCTGCCTTCTTCCGCCGACAACGCTTCGGTCATCGAGGCTCCTGTCAGCGAAGCGATTATCGGAGAAACTACCGTTGGTCAGATTCCTCCTGACGGAGACAGCGTACCTTACGCCAATCTGGAAATCAAGCCGACATTTAACGGCAATGAAGCCGGTGAGTTCGCCAAATGGGTCAACGCAAATTTGAAATATCCCGCGGAAGCCAAAGCCGACGGCATCCAGGGCCGCGTGATGGTCCAGTTCAAGATCTGCACCGACGGTGTAGTCCGTGACGTCAAGGTCCTTCGCGGCGTAAGTGAAGCGCTCGACGCCGAGGCCGTCCGGGTGATCTCCGCCTCCCCGAAGTGGGAGCCCGGCCTTGTCGACGGCAAGCCCGTCAATGTCACCTATATGTTCCCGATCGTCTTCAAATTAAGGGGAGATGATGCTCCGACGACCACGATGACGGTTGGTGACAACGACAATCCCGGAAAGATCAGCATTCGCTACACCGGTACCAACGCCGCCCCGCTCGTCTATCTTGACGGCAAGAAATACGAAGGCGAACTCAACTACCTCGATCCGTCCACCATCGAGTCGATGGAAGTCCTCAAGGACCAGGCCGCTATCGACAAATACGGCGAGGAAGCCAAGAACGGCGTCATCCTAATCACCTCGAAGAAATAGCCCGGGCGGCGACGGAAAGCGGAGCGCAAATTGGTTTTTCGGCAAACTTGTCCGAAAAATAATTTGCGGCCGCCCGTCTGGAAGACTCCGTCGCCGGCGCGACAAAGATGATGCGCAAGCACTTACTTCTGACGACGCTCCTGATCTCCTGCACCCTGTCGGCGCAGGAGATCGGGGCCGTGCGGGAGCTCAAGCAGTTGTGGAAGTATGACGAGGCCATCGCGGCGCTGACGCAGATGATGGCCGAGCAGGGCCCCCGGGCGGACCTGCTGGAAGAGCTCGCGGACTGCCATTACCAGAGCGGCAATGCCACCGAGGCCCTGACGCAGTATAGCCTGCTCGCGGAAATGCAGCCGGACAAGCTGCTCTACAAGCTCCGGCTGATGAACCTTCTGTACCGCGGCAAACAGTACGAGGCCGCCATCGGTTTCGGCCGCGAAATCCTGCAGCGCGACTCCATCACGCAGGTCCTATCGCTGGTCGGTGACGCCTTCAACCAGCTGGAACGGCGCGATTCCGCGCAGTGGTACTACCGCCGCGCACTCGCACGCCGCCCGCACAACGATGCCGTGCTCAGCAAGCTCTGCGGCATCCTGCTGGGACGGGAGCAGTACGATGAAGTGCTCTCGCTGACGGATACCTTCCTCGCCGAAGAGCCGGACAACCTGACCATCCTGCCGGTTCGCGGCCTGGCCCGTTTCAACACGCAGCAGTATGAGGCCGCCGAGGCCGATTTCACCCGGATGAACCAGCTCGGGGACGACGGCTATGCGGTCCACTACTACCTGGGCCAGTGCGCCCAGAAATTCTCCCGAACCTGGGTTGCCGAGCAGGAATTCGAGTTGGCCTGGCAGCGGGACTCCACGGACGTGGGGCTGGCGATCACCATCGCCAAGCTGAAGAGCGACCTGCAGCATTCGGATTGGGAGCAATGGTACGAAAAAGCCCTCGAGCGGCTCAAGCCGGACCAGCGGACCATCGCCAACACCGCCGCTACGCACCAGAACTACGCGCTCTCCGCCTACAAATACGGGAAATGGGACCTCTGCATCCGGGAATACCAGCAGATGCTGGAATATAGTCCCAAGCACTATTCGGCCTATTATATGATCGCGCAGTGCTACGAAAACAAACGGGATTACAGGAACGCCTTACTCTGGTATAAGAAGGCGCAGTCCGCCTTCGCCGCCGGCACCCGCGGCCGCGAGATCGCCGACAGCGGCGTGGAGCGGATGACCGCTGAAATCTTTATGGAAGAATAAAGAGCGGCGACGGAAAGCGGAGCGGAAATTGGTTTTTCGGCAAACTTGTCCGAAAAATAATTTCCGGCCGCCCGTCTGGAAGACTCCGTCGCCGTCAAGATCAGTCCTCCGAGGCGATTTCCTTCAGTTCGGCGCGATAGGCCATCAGCAGGCGGGACTTGGAGATAAAGCCAAGATACCTGCGGTCCTCATCCACGACAGGAAGCCGCCAGGCGCCGGTCCGCTCGAACTTCTGCATCACCGACTCCATCTTTTCCCCCGCATAGACATAGTCCGGAGCAGACTCCATGATATTGTAGACCTTGTAAGAATCATACTTGGAAGGATCCAGCAGCACGCGTCGCGCCGACGTGATGTCCACCATCCCCTGGAAACGCCCCTGGGCGTCCAGCACCGCGATCACCGCCGCATCGCTGTCCGCGATCGCATCCACCACTTCCCGCAGCGGAGCGTCTATCTGCACCCGTGGATACTTGTCCCGGATCAGGTCGTCCAGATGCATCAGCGTCAGGACGGCCTGGTCGCTGTCGTGCGTCAGCAGGTCGCCGCTCTGCGCGATGCGCTTCGTGTAGATCGAATATTTCTCGAAAATGCGCACCGTCCCGAAGGCCACGGTGGCCGTCAGGATCAGCGGGATCAGCAGCTCATAGCCGCCGGAAATCTCGGCAATGAGGAAGATGGCCGTCATCGGTGCCTGCATCACCCCGGCCATCAGCGCCGCCATCCCGACGAGCACGAAATTCTGCTCCGGCACGCTGAAACCCAGCAGGTTGATGCAACGGGCGATCACGAAGCCCAGGATGGCCCCCGCAAACAGGGTCGGACCGAAAGTTCCGCCCACTCCCCCGCCGGCATTGGTCACCGTCATCGCCAGGACTTTCAGGAAGAAGACCAGCGCGAAGAAAACCGGCACGCCCCATTTCCAGTCCAGCAGGAAATCCAGCAGGCTCCGGCCCTCCAGATCCAGTTCCTGCCCATTCAGCAGGGCGCCCAGCGAATCATATCCTTCGCCGTACAGCGGCGGGAACAGGAAAATGAGCAGGCCCAGCGCCACGGCGCACAGCCCCCAGCGCAGATAAGGATTCGAGAGCTTGCCGATCTTATCCTCCAGGAAGAGCGTCGTGCGCATGAAATAGAGCGAACCCAGGCCGCCCAAGATGCCCAGGACGATGTAGAACGGGATGTTCCCCATCGAGAACGGAGTCAGCGTGCAGGCGAAGACCGGGGTCTGGCCCCGGAAGGCATAGGAGACCACCGTCGCCGAAATCGTGGAGAGGAGCAGCGGCAGCAGGGATTTCATCGACACGTTGAAGAGCAGGATCTCCAGCGTGAACAGGACTCCGGCCAGCGGCGCCTTGAAGATACCCGCCACGGCCCCGGCCGCACCGCAGCCCAAAAGGAGCGTGATGTTGCGGTAGGAAAGGCCGCACACCCGGCCCAGGTTGGAGCCGATCGCGGCGCCCGTGTAGACAATCGGCGCCTCGGCGCCGACCGAGCCGCCGAATCCGATGGTGATGCTGGAAGTCAGCATCGAAGACCAGACGTTGTGCGGCTTGATCTTGGAATCGTTGCGGGACACAGCCAACAGGGCCTTGGTCACCCCGTGCCCGATATTGTCCCGGAGCAGGTAGCGGACCAGCAGCAGGGAGACCAGCATACCCACGCCCGGCAGCACGAGATACTGCCACTCGTATTCGCCGGCGTTGAGTCCCTGCAGGAGCAGGTGCTTGACGGCCTGGATCGACCAGACCAAAAGAGAGGCGGCGCACCCACTGAGCACGCCGACCAACAGGCTGAGCAGCAGCAGTTTACTGCGCTCCGGGATATGTTTCAGAGAAAGCTTCACTACGCGTCCGCCGCGTCGTCGTCTCCCCCGTACTGGGAGATGTTGTCATCGGGCAGGGTGTTGCCCTCGGAGTCGGGCGTGGACGTGGTGCCGGCCACGGACTCGACCTCGGCCTCTTCCTCGCCCTCGAGCCAGCGCTCGATGTCGTCGGGATTGTCGATCTGGACCTTGATCTTCACCAGGTAGATGGCGTCCGGAATCTCGATCAGCACGGCGTAGAAGGGCGTGCCGTCCGGCTTGGTGTATTTATTGAGGTCGGGAAGATAGTCGCTGAAGCCTTTCGGGTATTTCTCCGCAAAAGCCGCGGCGAGCTCGGGAGACATGTTTTCGTAACTGACGATGTGACGTTTTTTATTGTCCGGTGCCATATAGGTTTTAGGGTTAGGATTAGTAATAAATGCGTCTGCAAGTATAACGACTATTTCTTAAAAAATAAAGCCTTCTGCGCCTTTTTTTTCAACATATCCCGCTCGACCCAGACGGGCTTCATCGTCCTCGGATCCAGACCCGACCAGAACATCACCGAGGAGGTCGTCATCGGGGTGGGCATGAAGTCCTGGACCTGCTCCATCCAAATTCCTTTCAGACAGGGATTTGCAGCCAGACGCCTCATATCGTCCAGGGTGCAGCCCGGGTGGGAGGAGATGAAATAGGGCACCAGTTCGGTGTGTGTGCCGTTTTCGCGGTTGATCCGGTCGAATTCTTTTCTGAGGCGCTCGAAAAGGCGGAAGGAGGGCTTGCCCATATAGCCTAGGACCTTGTCTTCAGTGTGTTCGGGGGCCACCTTGAGGCGTCCGGAGGTATGTTTGAGCATCAGCTCCTGCAGGTAGGGCTTGCCCGTCTCGTCGATGAATCCCTTTTCGTCCAGGAAAAGGTCGTAGCGCACGCCGCTGCCGATGTAACTGTGCCGCACGCCCTTGACGGCATCCACTTGCCGATAGAGGTTCAGCACGCGCTCGTGGGAACGGTCGAGGTTCGGGCAGGGGCCCGGGAAGAGGCAGGACTGGCGGCGGCATTTCGCGCAGAGCTCCTCTTTCTTGCCGTGCATCCCGTACATATTGGCCGTCGGGGCGCCGAGATCGGAGATGTTGCCGTGGAATTCGGGCATCGCGACGAGGCGCCGCACTTCGTCGAGGATGGAGCGTTCGCTGCGGGACTGGATGAATTTGCCCTGGTGGGCGGCGATCGTGCAGAAGTTGCAGCCGCCGAAGCAGCCCCGGTGCGTTATGATCGAGTCTTTGATCATGTCGTAGGCGGGGATGCGTTTTCCTTTGTAGCGGGGATGAGGGCGCTTGGTGAAGGGCAGGTCCCAGCAGGCGTCCATTTCTTCGGTCGTCGCCGGCGGATACGGCGGGTTGATCTGGACGTATCCCTTCCCCACCGGCTCGATCAGCGTCTGCGCGTGGAGCACGTTCGCCTGGATCTCTATTTCGTGAAAGTTCTCCGCAAAAGCCCGCTTATCTTCGCAGCACTTCTCATATGAATGCAGTACCAGCGGCTCTCCGGCCCGGCAGGGCTGCGGCCTTGCAGGCTGAAAAGATCCACTCGCTCCGCTCGGAAACGCCTGCCCGGCCGCACCCTGCCCGGATCCGACAATCGCCGCCGATGCAGCGGAGACTGGGAGAGCCTCGGAAGTCTTTTTACCGTAGCGGCCGCTACGGTAAAAGGCAATTTGCGGCAAATTCTCAATTTGTCGCAAATTGCGGCCGGCTTCGATGGCGCGGGTCAGTTCGAGCATCGGGCGCTCACCCATTCCGTAGCAGAGCCAGTCGGCGCCGCTGTCAACCAGGATCGAGGGCATCAGGCGGTTTTCCCAGTAGTCGTAGTGCGTCAGGCGCCGCAGGGACGCTTCGACGCCGCCGATCACCACCGGTACCTCGGGCCAGAGCTGTTTGAGAATCTTCGTATAGACGGTCACCGCCCGGTCCGGCCGCGCCCCGGCCTTGCCCTCGGGCGTGTAGGCGTCGTCGTGACGCAGGCGCTTGGCGGCCGTATAGTGATTGACCATCGAGTCCATCGCCCCCGCGTTCACGGCGAAATACAGCCGCGGCGCGCCCAGCTTGCGGAAATCCCGCAGGTCGTCGCGCCAGTTCGGCTGGGGCACGACCGCAACGCGGTACCCGGCTTTCTCCAGGTACCGCGCGATGCAGGCCGTCCCGAAACTGGGGTGGTCGACGAAAGCATCTCCGGTGAAGAATATGATGTCGATCCAGTCCCAGCCCAGACGCTGGACCTCCTTGACGGAAGTCGGAATGTTACATTCGGTCAGGTAAGTCAATGCCCAGGATCTTCATGCCCCGGCGCAGGACGCCGGCGAGCGTGGAAATCAGCTCCAGACGCATCCGGAGGACCTCCTCGTCCGGCTCCTTGAGGATCGGGGTGTCGTGGTAATACTGGTTGAACTCCTTCGCCAGGTCATAGCAGTAGTTCGCGATGAGCGCGGGCGACAGGGCCGCGGCGGCTTCGGAGACCTTCTGCGGATAGGCGCCCAGGATCTTGACGAGGCGCACCTCCTTCGGACTCAGCTCCACCTCCGGATTGAGCGCGGAGACGAGGCCCCGCTCGGAAGCCTTGCGCAGGATCGAGCAGATGCGCGCGTGCGTGTACTGGATGAAGGGGCCGGTGTTGCCGTTGAAGTCGATGGACTCCTTGGGATTGAAGAGCATCTTCTTCTTGGGATCCACCTTAAGGATGAAATACTTGAGCGCGCCCAGGCCGATCATCCGATAGAGCCGCTCCTTCTCCTCATCGCTGATGCCCTCGAGCTTGCCGCTCTCCTCCGAGGTGGCTTTCGCCTCCTCGTACATCTTCTCGATGAGGTCATCGGCGTCGACGACGGTCCCCTCGCGGGACTTCATCTTGCCCTCAGGCAGTTCCACCATCCCGTAGGACAGGTGGAAGATCTGGTCGGCCCAGTCGAAGCCCAGCTTCTTGAGAATGAGCTTGAGGACCTGGAAATGGTAGTTCTGCTCGTCGCCCACCACGTAGATGTGCGAGTCGAGCTTGAATTCGCTGAAGCGGCGCTCGGCCGTGCCGAGGTCCTGCGTGATGTAGACGGAGGTGCCGTCGGAACGGAGCAGGAGTTTGCGGTCCAGCCCGTCGGCGGTCAGGTCGCACCAGACGGAACCGTCGGGATCGCGCACCAGCACGCCCATATCGAGCCCTTTTTGGACCAGCTCCTTGCCGAGCAGATAGGTGTCGTGCTCGTAATAGGTGCGGTCGAAGCTGATGCCCAGGGCCTTGTAGGTCTGCTCGAATCCGTCGAACACCCAGCCGTTCATCGTCTCCCAGAGCTTGCGCACGGCGGGGTCGCCCTCCTCCCATTTCACGAGCATTTCGTGCACCTTGTCCATCACGGACGGGTCCTCCTTCTCCATCTTGGCGAACTCCACGTAGCAGTCGCCCACCAGGTGGTCGCCCTTCTTGCCGGTGCTCTCGGGAGTGGCGCCGCCAAAACGCTGCTGCCAGGCATACATCGACTTGCAGATGTGCACGCCGCGGTCGTTGACCAGCGTCACCTTGACCACCTCGTCGCCGGCGGCCTTGAGAAGGTCGGACACGGACGAGCCGAGCAGATTGTTGCGGATGTGCCCCAGGTGCAGGGGCTTGTTGGTGTTGGGTGAGGAAAACTCGACCATCACGCGGCGGCCCGTCGCGGGCAGCTGCCCATAAGCTTCATCCCCGGCGACGGCGGCAAGCGCCTCGCGCCAGTAGAGGTTGGACAGCGAAAGGTTCAGGAAGCCCTTCACGGAATTGTAGCCGGCCACTTCCGGGCAGTTGGCCACGAGCCAGTCGCCCAGCGCGACGCCGGTGGCGTCAGGGCTCTGGCGCGTGATGCGAAGCAGCGGGAAGACCACCAGGGTGAAATCCCCCTCGAACTCCTTGCGGGTCACCTGGACCTGGAGCGCGGAAGGGGCGATGTCGGCACCGTAGACTGCCTTGACGGCCTCTGAGGCCTTCTCGGCGAGGAAAGTCTCCGGAGTCATCAGCCGAGGTAGGTCTTGAGAAGTTTGCTGGCAGAGGGCTTCTTGAGCTTGCGGATGGCCTTCTCCTTGATCTGGCGCACACGCTCGCGGGTGAGGTCGAGCCTCTCACCGATCTCCTCGAGGGTCATCTCCTGGCAGCCGATGCCGAAGAAACTCTTGATGATCTCGCGCTCGCGCGGAGTGAGGATCTGCAGGGCGCGCTCGATCTCGGTACTCAGCGACTCGTTCGTGAGGCCCTTGTCGGCGCTCGGCGAATCGTCGTTGGGCAGCACGTCCAGGAGGCTGTTGTCCTCCCCTTCCACGAACGGGGCGTCCACGCTGACGTGGCGGCCGGACACGCGGAGCGTATCGGCGATCTTGTCCTTGGGAATGTCGATCATATCGGCGAGCTCATCGGTGGACGGCTGGCGCTCGTTTTCCTGCTCGAACTTGCCGAGGGCCTTGTTGATCTTGTTCAGGGAGCCCACCTGGTTGAGCGGCAGGCGCACGATGCGGCTCTGCTCGGCAAGGGCCTGCAGGATGCTCTGGCGGATCCACCACACGGCGTAGGAGATGAACTTGAAGCCGCGCGTCTCATCGAACTTCTCGGCGGCCTTGATCAGGCCCAGGTTGCCTTCGTTGATGAGGTCGGGCAGGCTCAGGCCCTGGTTCTGGTATTGCTTCGCGACGGACACGACGAAACGGAGGTTGGCGCGGGTAAGCTTCTCCAGCGCCTCCTGGTCGCCCTTGCGGATGCGCTGGGCGAGTTCGACTTCTTCTTCCGGGGACACCAGCTCCTCGCGCCCGATCTCCTGGAGGTATTTGTCCAGGGAGGCGCTTTCGCGGTTGGTGATGGATTTCGTAATCTTTAACTGTCTCATATCTTCTTAGTCTCGTACCCATTATACGGAACAATCCCGCACAAGTTTCACACTCGCGCGGGATTTTTTCCGTTAGTTTTCAACAGGAAGACTACTCGTCTTTGCCGAAGCCGAAGTAGCCGGGACGGCCATTGCGGTCCACGCCCTCGATGAAGATGGAGCGCTTGCTCTTCTTGGCGATGTCGACCACGTCCTGCGGCTTGGAGACCTTCTGGTCGTTGACGAAGCGGATCACGAAACCGTCTTCGCCGCCGGCCTGCGCCAGCTTGCCGCTGCCCGCGGAGACGATCTCCACGCCGTTCTCGGCGGCCTTGAGCTGGGCGCCGTAGAAGGCCACCGTGCCGTCGCTGCCGACCGTGCCGTTCTCGATGTTGCCGTCCTGGAAGGTCACGGGCAGCGAGAGGGCCTTGCCGTCACGCAGGACCTTGACCACGGCCCGGTCGCCCGGGTGGAAGCTGTTCACCTTGGCCTGCAGGTCGGGCATCGCGGTGATCTTGACGTCGTCGATGCCGGTGATCACGTCGCCGCTCTTGAGACCCGCCTTGTCGGCGGCGCCGCCCTTGACGACCTCGCTCACGTAGACGCCTTCGGAAACGCTGAGCTTGTATTCCTTGGCCACCTTGTCGTCAATCGTGCCGCCGGTGACGCCGAGCATCGCGCGCTTGACCGAACCGAAGTCGATCAGGTCGGAGACGACCTTCTGGACGATGTTGGACGGGACGGCGAAAGAGTAGCCGGTGTAGGAGCCGGTCGTGGAGACGATGGCGGTGTTGATGCCCACCAGCTCGCCCTGCTTGTTGACGAGGGCGCCGCCGGAGTTGCCGGGATTGACGGCCGCGTCGGTCTGGATGAAGGACTCGATCTTGAACTCACGGCTGTTGCTGGGCATCGAACGGCCCTTGGCGCTGACGATGCCGGCGGTGATGGTGGAACGGAGCTCCTCGCCCAGCGGGCTGCCGATGGCCAGCACCCACTCGCCCAGGCGGAGCTTGTCGGAATCGGCGAACTGCAGGACCGGCAGGCCGGAGGCGTCGATCTTGATCAGGGCCACGTCGGTGACCGGGTCGGCGCCGATGACGGTCGCCTCGTAGGTCTTGTTGTTGTTGAGCGTCACCTCGATGGTGGTGGCGCCGGAGACGACGTGGTTGTTCGTGACGATGTAGCCGTCCGGGCGGATGATTACGCCCGAGCCGCTGCCCTGACGCTCGCGGTTGCCTCCGCCGTAGCCGAAGCCGTCGTCACCGAAGAAGTAACGCAGGAACGGATCGATATACTGCGGCTGTTGCTGCTGCTGAGGCTTGATGGTCACTTTCACATAGACGACGGCATCCACGGCGTGCTCTGCCGCGTAGGTGAAGTCAGGATAGTCGGACAGTGACAAATTGACAGTCCGCACGGCCTGCCCGTCGGAAGTATAAGCCGCCTGCTCGCCTTCGCCCTGCGAAGGAGCGGTGGATTTTACGATGGCATACGCGGTCAGTCCGCTCAGAAGCACGGAAAGAACCACGATGAGAAAACCTTTTTTCATATATGTCGTTGTTTAAAATTTGTCCGGGGAGAAAAAGGTCAAATTATATGCCAAAAACCAAGTTTTTTCGTAAATTTGCCAGAACGATACGATAAGATAATCATTAAAACGAAAGACTGATATGGAATTCAACGTTTCAAGCGCCGGACTGCTCAAGGGCATCCTCGATGTGTCCAAGGCGATTCCCGCCAAGACCGCCCTCCCCATCCTGGAAAACTTCCTTTTCAACCTCAGGGAAGGACAGCTGGAGATCACCGCCTCCGACCAGGAGCTCACCCTCCGCACCCTCGTGGCGGTGGACAGTTCCGTCGAGGACGGGAGCATCGCCGTCCCCGCCCGGCAGATGATGGACCTGCTGAAGGCCCTGCCCGACCAGCCGATTACCATCAAGACCGCCGGAGAGGGCACCTTCGAGTGCCTGTGGAGCAACGGTAATTCCTCTCTCCCCTATTTCCCGGCCGCGGACTATCCCGAAATCAAGGGCGCAGGCGACGGGGCCCTCACGGCCCGCGTGAGCGCCAGCGTGCTCGCCGAAGGCATCGGCAGCACCGTCTATGCCACCGCGGACGACGAGATGAGGCCCGCGATGAACGGCATCTTCTTCGACATGGACCCGGAGAGCACCACGCTCGTGGCCTCCGACTCGCACAAGCTCATCTGCTACACCACGCGCGACTTCGACTGTCCGGAAAAGGCTTCCTTCATCCTGCACAAGAAGCCCGCAGGCGTGCTCAAGGCCATCCTGGACAAGGACGACGAGGACGTCGCCATCGCCTTCGACGCCTCCACCGTGGTGTTCACCTTCGGCGACACGATGATGGTCTGCCGCCTGATCGTGGGCAAGTTCCCGGAGTACCGCAAGGTCATCCCGCAGAACAACGCGAACATCCTCAAGATCGACCGCGCCCAGCTGCTCAACACGGTCCGCCGCGTGGCCGTCTGCGCCAACAAGGCCTCCAACCACATCAAGTTCGACCTCACCGCCGGCCAGCTCGAGATCACGGCCCAGGACCTGGGCTTCGCCCTCGCCGCCTACGAGAAGCTCGCCTGCGACTACAGCGGGGACGCCCTGAGCATCGGCTTCAAGTCCTCGTTCCTCATCGAGATCCTCTCCAACATGTCCTGCGGGACGGTGGTGATGAAGTTCGCCGACCAGCGGCGCGCCGCCCTGATCGTGCCTGCCGAAGAGGAGGAAGAGAGCGAGAAGATCTGCGGCATCCTGATGCCGATCATGGTTTCGTAAGGAAATGCAGCTCAATCTCCAGCGGCCGCTGCTCTTCTTCGACATCGAGAGCACCGGCCTCAACATCCCCGAGGATTCCATCGTCGAACTGAGTTTCGTGAAGGTCTTCCCCGGCGGGGAGGAGCGCGTCAAGACCTGGCGGATCAAGCCCTGGGACTATGTCCTGCGCCGTCAGCGCCCCATCACGCCGGAAGCCTCCGCAGTCAACGGCATCACCGACGATATGCTCACCGGCTGCCCCACCTTCTTCGAGGTGGCCGACGAGGTGGCCCTCTGGCTGAAGGACAGCGACCTGGCCGGGTTCAACTCCGCCAAGTTCGACCTGCCGATGCTCGCCGAGGAGTTCGAGCGCGTCAAACTCGCGGGCAAGGACCTGCAGGTGGACCTGCACAGCCCCCTGATGGTCGACGTGCAGAACATCTTCCACGCGATGGAGCCGCGCAACCTGCGCGCCGCCTACCGCTTCTACTGCGGCGGGGAGGATTTCGCGAACGCGCACAGCGCCGAAGCCGACACGCTTGCCACCTACGAGGTGCTCAAGGCCCAGCTGGACCGTTATCAGACGCCTGACAAATACCGTGAGCAGGTCCTGAAGAACGACGTGGCGTCCCTCGCCTCCTTCGTGGGCAAGAAATACGTCGACTTCTCCGGTCATCTGATCCGCGACGACCAGGGCGAGATCCTGATCAATTTCGGCAAGCACAAGGGCAAGTCCGCCCGCAAGGTCTGGGAGACGGAGCCTTCCTACTACGCCTGGATCCAGCAGGGCAGCTTCTCGCTGGACACCAAGGCCCAGTTCGCCCGGCTCGAAGAGCAGTTCAAGCGGGAGCGGCTGGCCGCCAAATGGAACGGGCGGCTGTTCTAGAGACATCAAAAAAGAATCCCCGGGAGCAGAGATCCCGGGGATTCTTGTATCCGAGTCGGACTACAGGCGGCTGTAGTCGGGCGAGAAGGTGTCGCCCTGGTTGATGTCGCCCGTGGTGATGCCCTTCTTCAGCCAGCGCTGGCGCTGGTCGGAGGTGCCGTGGTTGAAGGATTCGGGCACGGTGTAGCCGCGGGCACGCTTCTGGAGGTAGTCGTCGCCGATGCGCGAGGCGATGGCGAGGCCCTCCTCGATGTCGCCGGGCTCCAGGGAGCCGTACATCTTGTTGTCGTTGTAGGCCCACACGCCGGCATAGAAGTCGGCCTGGAGCTCAAGCCGCACGCTGATCTGGTTGGCAATCTTCTCGCTGGAGCGGGACATCTGCTGGTTCGCCTGCTGGAGCGTGCCGAGCAGGTACTGCACGTGGTGCCCCACCTCGTGCGCAATGACGTACGCATAGGCGAAGTCACCGTCCGAGCCGAACTGCTGCTTCATCGTGGTGAAGAACGACAGGTCCAGATACACCGTCTGGTCGGCCGGGCTGTAGAAGGGACCGGACTGGGCGGAAGCCGTGCCGGACGCGGTCTGCACGTAATCGGTATAGAGGACGAGCCGGGGCGGCTGGTAGGTCCTGCCGTATTTCTTGAAAATGGATGTCCAGACGTCCTCGGTGCCGGCGAGGATCTGCTTGGCGAACACGGCGAGCTCCTCCTCCTCGGCCGTGGCTTCACGCCCGCTGCTGCCGGTGACGATTTCGGTCCCGCCCATCTGGTTGACCTGCTGGATCACATCCGAGGGGTTGCCCCCCATCAGCAGGGTGATGAGTCCGATGATGATCAGGCCGCCGAGGCCCACGCCACCGGCCACTTTGCCGGCGGAGCCACCACGCCGGTCATCGACGTTGGTGCTTTGTCTTCTTCCATCAAGTTGCATATTGTCGTGGTTCTAGAACAAGGCAAATATAAGCATTTATTTGTTATCTTTGTCCCTGTAACTTAAAAGTTGACCCCGATGAAACGACTTTCCCTTCTCGCAGCCGGCCTTCTGGCCGCAATGGGCCTCCAGGCCCAGAGCATCCCCTCCGGATCCTCCTGGTTCGACGGCTTCAATATGTATGAAGCGACCCGCGAATCCGGCGGCAAGATCCAGTTCTATTCGATGAACGAGGGCGAAGAGACCATTTACGAACTGACGCCCGTCAGCGGCAAATCCGGCCAGTGGAACATCGTCCTCGTCTCCGACAGCCCCGTCGATCCGGGCGATTATATGGACCTGACCGCCAAGTACCTGCAGCAGGACGGCATCACGGCCCTGGCTGTTTACAACAAGAACAACAGGCTGACCGACCTCTTCGAGAAGACGGACAAGCATCTTGAGGATATCGTGTTCGAGCGCTGGCGTCCGACGATCATGGGCACCTACTCCTGCAAGGCGCCGGACGGCAGGGAGTCCTCCATCACCATCGGCGCGAAGACCGTCACGGTGAACGGCGTGTCCGCCCGTTACGAGGTCCCCACGCTCAACGGTTATCCCTTCGACGTGCTGGACGTCAAGGACGGCCCCTGGAAGGGTTGCTGGCACTTCGTCAAGACGGCGGAAGGCTTCAACGTCTACAAATCCGAGCTGAACGAATACAGTTTCTACGACGAGGTGGACGACCGGCCCTGGGTCCTTACCTGGGCCGACCCCGACAAGGGACGCTGGGACTACGCCTCGCAGGTGCTCATCAAAACGGGAGGCCTTTCCAAGGAGACCCTCCGCGTCGTGCGCAACTCCATCCTCGCCAAGCACGGCTACGTCTTCAACTCGCCGGATCTCAAGCAGCTGTTCGAGTCGCAGCTCTGGTATGAGCCGGTCGACGACAACGCCTCCATCAAGCTCTCCTTCATCGAGCAGATGAACGTCGCCCTCATCCAGGCTGAAGAAGCCGGCAACGACGCCGACCGCTGGGTCACGGAGGAAAAGCCAGGAATCAAACGGGATTAAACGAAAAAGACAGGCCGCAGATTTTGCGGCCTGTCTTTTTAGAGCCACTTAACAGACTTGAACTGTTGACCTGCGCGTTACGAATGCGCTGCTCTACCGACTGAGCTAAAGTGGCAATGGGACTGCAAAGGTAGTAAAAATATTGAAATCTCCTAGCCGTCCACGCGATTTTTCTTGTGCGTCATGATGTCCAGGATGATCTTGTCCGTCTCCTGCATTCCGACGGACCCCAGGCGCGTGAGGTTGTGGATGCAGCGGTCGACATCGTCCTCGATCAGGCCTTCCACGTTGCCCACGGAATGGTTCTGCACGGCAAGCATCGCGCTGAGCACGGCGGTCGACACACCGCTGCTGACCTTCAGCGCGCAGCTGGGCTTGGCCCCGTCGCAGACCATCCCCGCGAGGTTGGCGATCATGTTCTTGACGCTGTAGGAGACCTGCTCGTAGCCGCCTCCCATCAGATAGGTCATTCCGCAGCTGCTGCCGGTCGAGGCCACGACGCAGCCGCACAGGCAGCTCAGGCGCCCGAGGCTCTGCTTGATGTAGATGGCCGTCAGGTGGCTCAGGACCAGGGCGCGCGTCAGCTCCTCTTCCGTGTTGTGGTTCTCCCGGGCGAAGACCACCACGGGGAGCGTCGCGGCGATACCCTGGTTGCCGCTGCCGGAGTTGCTCATCACCGGGATCATCGCCCCCGCCATCCTGGCGTCGCAGGCGCAGGAGGTGGCGCTGATGATGTGGCTGAAGATGCTGTCGCCCATTATTCCCTTGCCCAGCGGGCGGGACAGGGTCTTGCCGAGCTCGTGGCCGTAATTGCCCCGGAGGGCCTCCTCGGCCGCCGCCTCGTTCAGACGCCGGGATTCGTCGATGAATTCCAGCTCCTCCAGGGGCGCCGTGGTCGCGAAATCATAGACACGCCGAAGCGTTAGTCCCTTTTCCCCGGCGACTTCCTCTTCTTTTCCGAGCTGGTCGCGGATGTCGAAACCCTTGGCGCAAGGCCCGCAGAGGAACACCAGTTTCGTGTGCTCGCGCGCGATGACCGCCCGGGAAGACTTCTCCCCCGCCCTGCAGGCGACGTCGATATAGAGGATCTCGTCGCTCTCGCCCGTCAGGTCGATGGAGATCCGCTCCTCGGCAAGATACATTTTGGCCTGCGCGACGGCTTCGGGACATACGTCCTTCATCACTTCCAGTCCGTAGGCGCTCCTGCCGATCAGGGCGCCCAGCGCCACGGCGATCGGCAGGCCGGTCATCCCGGTGCCGGGGATTCCCACCCCCATCGCATTCTTGAGGATGTTGGCGCTCAGGCGCACGTCGATCCGTTCGGGCCGCTCTCCCAGGGCTTCCGCCGCATATGCGGTGCACAGGGCCACGGCGCCCGGCTCGGTGCAGCCGATCGCGGGCACGACCTCCCGCTTGATCAGGGCGATAATCTCTTCATTGGTCATAACTGCGCAAAGATACGCTTTTTCCGCGGGATTCTCGGCCATAAATCGTATATTTGCCAAAACACCTTCCCGTTATGAAAAGAATCCTTTTGCTTGCTGTATCCGCGCTGCTGAGCCTGGGCCTCGCCGCGCAGACCGTCGAACCCCAATATCCCGAAGGACCCGGCCTGGAGTTCGTGTGCGAACTCCAGGTCATCTGCACCGGCACCTACACCGTCGGCGACACCTCCCACGGCACCCGCACCGTCATTCCCATCGTGGGCGGCACCTTCGAGGGTCCGGCGATGAAGGGAGAAGTCCTCAGCGGCGGCGCCGACTACCAGTACAACGACCGCGCGCACGGCCGCACCGAAGTGGAGGCCATCTACTCCATCAAGACGGACGACGGCGTGTATATCCACATCCGCAACTGCGGCCTGATCACGATGGGCCAGAACGGCTTCTATTTCCGCACGGCGCCGAAATTCGAGGCGCCGCGCGACAGCAAATATGCCTGGCTGAACGACGCGATCTTCGTGTGCATGCCCGGCCCCGGCGACGGGACGGGCGCCATCGTCCTCCGGGTCTGGAAGGTTCTGTAGGCCCGTATCATAAAATGGTGGCGAGGATGATGGAAATGTTGTCCACGCCGCCAGCCTCGCACGCCATCCGGAACAGGTCGTCGACCTTCGCTCCGCCGGCGAGCGCCGCTTCTATCTCCTCGTCGGACACCATGTCGCAGAGCCCGTCCGAGCAGATCAGCAACTGGTCCCCCTCGAGAAGTTTGCCCTCCAGGTCCTCCACGGCCAGACGGCCGTCCGCACCGCCTCCCAGACAATTCAGCAGGAGCTTGCTGGCCTCGGGATCCCCCGTGATGCCGCGCTCGGTTTCGTCCGTGGTAAGCTGCCGGAGCATTCCATCCCGAAAACGGTAGGTGCGGCTGTCGCCGGCATTCACGAGCCAGGTCCGGCCATAGTGCCAGATGACGCCGGACAGGGTACAGCCCATCGGCAGGGCCTGGTCACGTGCGGCGGCAGCGCTGTTCAGCTTGTATGAAATATAACGCGCCGCCTCGCGCACGTCGTCTTCGAAACTGTCCGGCTGGATCTGGTGGAAAGAGAGCTGTTCCCGGATCTCGTCCAAGGCGAACTGGCTGGCTTCTTCGCCGTTTTCGTGTCCTCCCATCCCGTCGGCGACGAGCAGGTAAAAGAAGCCGTCGTCGGAAGTGGTCAGGGTGATGGGCTTGACCTGGCCGTCGCGCAGGAACAGGCCGCCCACGGCGAGGGCGTCCTCGTTGTTTTCACGGACCAGGCCCTTGTGGCAGACCGCCTCGATGCTGAGTCTCATTCTACGGTAAAGTCAAGGGTTGCAATGCGTACGCGGTCGCCCTTCTTCAACGGATACGGCCGCTGGGATTCGATCCGCTGTCCGTTCACGAAAGTGCCGTTGGTCGATCCGACGTCGGTGACGGCCCAACCGTCCGGGGCGGGACTGATTTCTCCGTGGCGGCCGGAGACGTACTGGCAGCTGGAGAGTTCCGGCCACATACCGCCGCTGCGGCCGAAACTGCCGGCCTGGAGGGACAGCGCCCAGCCGTTACCGACCAGCCTGGATGGCTTCGCCGCCGGCGCACCTCCCGCCAGGTATTTCTTTCCGGGGATCAGGTCGCTGCCGCAGACGGGACATTCCGTGCCGCGCTTGGGGCGCCTGCACTCCGGGCACCATTTCAATTCTTTCCCGCACTGGTCGCAAAACGCGCTGTCGTCGGGAATCATATTCCTGCAGTCGGGACACTGGATCATAACACGTCCTCCATCATTATCAGTTTGCGTTCTTCCGGAGTATGCACCTGCCCGTCCTCGGCCAGGCGCGCGGCCAGGTTGCTCTTCACTTCGTCGAAGAGGTTGCGGGCTTCGCGGCCGTTGCCGAAAGTCCGGCCACGCTTGTTGTATAGCTGGGTAAGCTTGCTCCGCACGGCACTTTCAGCCATCGGATCCAGCGTGTATCCGCCCTTGCGGGCATAGATCATGAAAATCTGGAACAGTTCCTCCGGATTATAATCCTCGAAAGTGATCCAGTTGCGCTCCGGGAAGCGGGAAGGAATGCCGCTGTTGGCATGGATGAAACTCTGCATCTCATACGTATAGCCTGCGGCGATGCACACGAACTTGCCGCGGTCGTCCTCCAGGCGCTTGAGCAGGACTTCGAGCGCATCCTTTCCATAATCTCCGTCCAGACCGCTCGAAGTAAGCTGATACGCTTCGTCGATGAACAGGATGCCGCCCATCGCCGAGTTGATGACATTCGTCGTGATGGCTTCCGTCGTCCCGACATAACGGCCCACAAGCTTGCTCTTGTCCACCTCAACCACCTTGGGAGAAGGCAGCGCACCCATGGAATAGAGGATCTTGCCCATCAGGCGCGCCACGGTGGTCTTTCCGGTGCCCGGATTGCCCAGGAACAGATAATGCCCCAGCGGAATCTCGGGAAGACGGCCTTCCTGCCTGGCGCTCTCGATTTCGTTGTTGATGGTATGCGCAAGCTTGGTCAGGGAAGACTTCACGCCCTCCAGACCGACGAGCGCGTTGAGTTCTTCCAGGCACCTGTCGATGGAGATCTTCTCCGGCTCTTCATACGGGATATCTTCCAGGAATGCCGTATGGATCACTTCCGGCGTCCACTGGTCGGGCGGCAGTTTGCGGATGCGGGTGTTGATGTTGGTCTTGGTCTCCGCCACCTTCTTGACGGCCTCGCCGGCATTGCCGAACTTGTCGTCCTTCATCGCCACCATATTCTGGAACATCGTCAGGGCTCTCATCCGCACGGTCTCATCCGCCAGGGTGAAATTGTATTTCCTGGCCTTTGCGGTCCTTTCGTAGATTTCCAGCAGCTCTTCGGCCGAATAGTCTTCGATATGGATGGTATGGGAGAATCGGCGCTTGAGGCCGGCATTGGCATTCAGGAATTCCTCCATCTCCTTGGGATATCCGGCACAGATGACCACGAACTTGCCGGCTTCATTCTCCATATGGGTCATAAGGGCTTTCGTCGCCTCCTCCCCTTCTTTGCTCGTGCCATGACCCGTTTCATCCACGGGGTACAGACCATAGGCTTCATCGATGAACAGGACACCGCCCATCGCTTCCCGGACGGCCTCGTCCATTTTCTCGGTGCTTCCGTTCTGGTACTGGGAAAGGATGTCCTTGGGCTCCCGTTTGGTGATGCGGTCGGTGGAAGTGACGCCCAGGGCATAGAATATCTTTCCCAAGGTCATGGCCACGGACGTCTTGCCCGTACCGGGCCGACCCGTGAGGATGATATTGTATTTGGTAAGACCTTCCGATGCCTCCCCCATCTCGATGAGCCGTTTCTGGACGGCGATTTCTTCCGCGATGCGGCGGATGGCGTCCTTGACGGACTGCATGCCGACGAAGCAGTCCAGTTCCTTCATGACATCCTCCACGGAGACTTCTTTCGTATTCTCCTCGCCCACGATGTCGGCATAGCTGAGAACGAAGTCTGCGCTGCTGCGGGCATTGTGGCGTCGAACGGCCTCATCGAAGAGGTTGCGCACCGCGCGGGCGTTGCCGAAGGTGTCGCCACGTCTCAGATACATGCGGTCGAAGACCTTGGGAAGCATTTCCTCCGCCTTATCGTCCAAGGTATAAACGACTCTGTTTTCTTTCTTCACAAGCCACATGCGGAAGAGTTGCTCCAGTTCCCGTGCGTTGTAGTCCGGAAATTCAATGGTCACGTTGCATCGGGAGGGGATGCCTGGATTCATACGAACCAGTTTACCCATCTCCGTGGTGTAGCCCGCCATAATGCAGACGAACTCGCCCTTTCGGTTCTCCAGAAGCGGCAGCAGCGCGTTGATGGCATCCTTGCCGTAACTGCCGCCGGAGCTGGAACCGCTCGATTCCGCAAAATCATAGGCCTCGTCGATGAAGAGGATACCGCCCATGGCTTTGTTGACATAGCTGCGCATATTGGCCTCGGAATCCCCGATGAACTGACCTTTGATACTGGAAGCGTCCACCTCCACGAACTGGCCGATGGGCAGGGCGCCGATGGCGCTCAGGATCTCGCCGAACTTGCGGGCGAAAGTGGTCTTGCCTGTGCCGGGATTACCCGTAAACAGATAGTGGTCCGTCAAGAGCTTTTCCTGCACACCCTCGGCCTTGCGCGCCTTTACGTTTTTCACGATGGCGCGGATCTGGTCTTTGACGCTCTGCATGCCCACGAACTCGTCGAGTTCGGCGAGAATCTCCTCCTCGCTGCGGGGAATGAAGCATTCCCTGTCAGGGATATCCTGCCCCTCCACCGTCTTGCTGTTACGGGCGGCAGCATTCATATACAGGGTCTCCGCCACCTTTTCAGAGAGATGTCCGTTGGTGTAGGCCAGTTCTTTCTGGCGCATGAACCAGGAGAAATGGGCGTTCAGTTTGACGGGGAGATCCGGCGCGATCTCCATACCGTAGGTTCCTTTGAGCAGTTCCGTGGCAAGGGCTGAAAGGCCGGCGATATCGAATGCTTCCAGGCGGAAATCCATACCGAACAAGCGGGCCACGTCCTTGTTGTTGTCCAGGAATTCCGACAGGTCGTTGAGCATACCGCAAAGCAGCACGATGGGAGCTCCTTCCACTTTCCGCATACGAGTGAACAGTTTGTCGAGCTGGTTCACGTCGGAAGCCTTGGTGGTAGGCAGCAGTTTCTGCGCGTTGGTGATGATGAGGATGCCGTCCTTGAGGGCGGAGAGATTCTTGTCGAGATCTCCGGAGAACGTATCCCAATCAGATGCGTCCACTTCTTTGGGCGCCATCTTCACGAGGCCTGCCGCACGAATCTTGCCGGCGATCAGATGCGCCAGAAAAATCTTTCCGCTGCCGGAGTCGCCGAGGATCAGGCAGTCGAGATCGATCCGCGGGCCGTTCTGGCTGATCATCCGGGCCACCTTGATCTTCTGGTCCAGCTCCTCCAGCTTGGGCAGGATGGAATCCTTGGCAATCAAGCCTTGCTGACTGTTCGCACTCGCGAGGACCGAGCCGCAGAAGCGACAGTAATGCGCTTCGGACCGGTTGTCTTTTCCGCAATTATTACAAATCATACTGAATTATGGTTCTGCAACTTCTTCTGTTGTTTCCGGGGCATCTGCCTGGGTTTTCTTCCGGGTCCGCCTTTCCTTGCGGACCTTCCGGTCTTCCTGGGCCTGGGCCTTCTCGACCGCCCGGACGGCCTCTTCGTGCAGCGTATTGATGGCCTGGATGGTCGCGGCGTCGGCGATGCCCGTCTGCTCCAGGTCATGGGCCTTCTGGAATGCGCTCACGGCCGCCTGCGTGCCACGGCCATAACTGCCGTCCGCCTGCCCTATCAGGAAACCCGCTTCTTTGAGATATTCCTGCAGGGCCTTCACTTCTTCACCCCGGGCGCCGGGTTTGAGGCTCTCGAAGTCCAGCAGAGCCGGAACGGGAGCCGACTGGGCCGGCGTGACCTTTTCGATGATCGGCGAGGAGAATTGCTGGAAGCGCTCGCTCTGCGGGATCAGCAGGCTGAAGGCGAAGAGCGCCCAGACGGAGCCGATGAAGACCAGCACGTACAGACGACGGCGCTTGAGGTCGGCCTTCCAACCGTCGAGGTCGTCATCGTTGAACGCACCGTTCAGGGAAGAATCGAAACTGGTATCCTGACTGAAAGCGTAGTAAAGCGGCTCCAGCACCTGCTCGTCGAACCCCGGCCGGTTGAATTTCCGCGCCTGAGAGGCGTACCTACTTCGAAAGAATACGGTCTTGAGGCTGAAAAAGACCAGTACGCCGAGCACGATGACCGCGAAAATATACAGGATGAAAGCGCCCAACAGTTTCACCAGGAAGAAAATGGCGACCGCCGCGATCGCCCCGCCGATGATGGGGACAGCACAGCCGTCGCTGTCGGAAGCAAAGAAAATGATGGCCGCAACGATGAGACCGATCGGCCAGAAGAACTTCTCCAGATGCAGGCCGCCCGTATTCAAGATGGGATTCTCGATGATCGAGAAGATGAGCATGGCGAGTAGGATCAGCGCCGGCACGATGGCCAGGGCCACGGTCAGGACGTGCTGCACCACGCTGCGTATGCTCAGGGAATGGATCCTGCCCCGGCCCTCGGACAGGACCCGGTCGGCTTCGTCGCAGGCCTCGTCGAAACGCTTCACGGGCGGGAGTTCATCGTCGATCCTGGCCAGGTCGTCCACATAGTCGTTCAACAGCTCCTCATAGGCGAACTGCGCGCTCAGGTCCGCATCGGGATCCTCCTGGTGCTGTACGGCCAGCCAACCGCGCAGGCCCCGCTCATTGTATTCCCGGCGAAGTTCTTTCTTGCCGTGCCGGAAAAGTTCCTGACGGTTTGTAGCCGTGTCCCCGTCGTCGGCAAAGACATAGACAGGATCCACCCCAAAGCCCTTGATGACCTTCATCCAGGCCGCCTGGGCCCGGAAGGCATCGTCCTTGGGACCGGCCTTGGAGCGATAGTCGTCGCTGTTGCGGTCGGTGCAATAGACAAACCAGGAACGCTGCCGGCTGAACCGCTGTCCCTTGGTGTCGAAGAAATCCGTCATATAGTGGCAATCCTCGGGGGCGAGGAAACTGGCCGCGATATTGACCACCGTAGCAGCCGGGATAAAACGGTTCTGCGGAGCATATTCCGGCGCATTCCACGTTTTGACGACGTTGTCCAGGTCTCCCCCGCAGATGTTCCAGAAGATGGTGTACACCTTGTTCAGGAAATGCCCGATGGCCTCCTGCGTCATGGCGTAGTCGACTTCATCCGGATTATTGCAGAGGTTGATGTCCGAGAGCGGATCGATGATCTGCACGCGATTCATGAAGCAGGATGACTGCGAGCTGGATCGCGGAAGGGCTGCCGCTGCGGCCTTGTTGCGGACGCGGACCCATTCCCGGAACAGATCGGAGCCGATGGCTACCACCGTGTTGAAATCCGGGTTGGCAACGTTGCAGAAATCGCTCACGTCCTTGAGCTGGACGGCATCCTTCGCGACCGGGTCTCCGTCGTCCTTGCGAAAACCGCTCAGCGGGAATGGACGAGCCGGATCCAGTAAATAGATAGCGGCATAAAGGCCGGTCAGATGATCCTTGGGGAAACGTTTCTCCACGATATCCTGAATCTCCAGCGCCAGCTCGGGATAAGGTTTGAGCCACTTTTCAATCTGACCGCGATACAGGAACTTGATGGCGAGATCCTCGTCCCCGGCCATGAATCCGGCCAGTTCCTCCGGGGTGTTGGCAATCTGGTGCTTGGAAGCGTTGTAAGTAATGCCGAGGTCTTCGTTGATCTCGTCCTCCTCCACGGGGACATTCTCATTGTCATCGATCAGACGCAGGATCTCGCCCAGGTCCCAGCGCTTGGCGGGGTTCTTGATCAGCAGGCCCCGACAGATGTGTGCCAGCGGATCGGACATATCCGGCGGAATGACGATGCGTCCCTTGACCTTGTCCAGCGCCTGGTGGCTTTCCATCTTGGAGAGGAAGGCCCCCTCGCCCATCCACAAGGAGAGGATGGTCATACCCAGGGAATAGAAATCCGCCTTGGGGGTAAGCTCGACGAAGATACCGTCCTCCTTGATGACGGCATCCGTATAGACTTCCGGGGCCGTATAGATCGGGGTGCGCATCTGGGTGGTCCTGCACAGCCCGTCCGCGTTGATCAGGTCGGCGATGCCGAAATCGCACAGGACGCAATCCCACTTTTCGCTGTTGCGGATCAGGATGTTGGCTGGCTTGACATCCTTGTGCAGCACGCCCGCCTTATGCATCCGGTCCAGGCAGATGGCAATCCTCACGGCGATCGCTGTGATGGCCTGGGCGTTGCCCTTGATGGGCGCCGTGGCGGCGCTCCCCCCGGGGATGTATTCCGTCAGTTCGAAGTCGTCGCCAAAGTCGAGGATTTCCGTGATGACCCGTTCGCTCTTAAGCTTCTGCAGGGCGGACAGCACCGCCCGTTTGGGATGAAAGCCCGTATGGAAAAGCTTGAGGGCGTAACGGCGCTTGCGATCGTTCACCAGATAGATATCCCCTTCCGTGCCGGAACCCAGGAGTTTCTCGACGGTGTAGGTCTTACCGCCGGCCTTGACGCTGTCTCCGGGGTTGTGCGTGCGAGAGGCGACGGGGGCGCCGCTCGCCGCCAGGGTGCCCAGCACAGCCGCCGTCTTCTGAGGCTCGGCAGCGGTCGCCTGCGGGGCGACAGCGGTCTTCTGCGGCGCAGCGGCCGTCGGTTGCGGGGCGGCAGCCGTAGGCTGAGGGCGATCATCACCAAACATATGACTTACTGTCTTTTATACACTTTTCTTTCAACCCTGTCCACAAACTCCTGGGCGCCTTCCGTTCCCGCACCGACAACCTTGATCCGGTCGCAGGTCACCCAGACACCGCCGAACTCCCGGACGGCACAATCCTCCGGACTCTTGTGGAGCACGTGGCATTTGTTGCACTCCCAGCCCACCGTCTCCGTGACAGGAATGCCGTAATACTTCTCCTCGATGACCTCCATCATAGCCACCTTGCGGGCCGTGTAGAAATTGCGCTGCTCCTGGGGGGTCATCCCGGCCGGAGGCAGCATTTCCGAGAAGGTCTTGTTGGCAGCATCCACGGCCTGCCGATACTCGGCAAGCACTTCTTCGCGGCTGCGTCCCATCCTGCGTTTCGCAGGCTTGGGCTGCTCGGCAGGCGTGAAACCCACCTTGGACATAAGTTTCTGGAAGAGGATCTCGCTTTCAGACGGCTCGGAAGCGGTCTGGTCCTCTTCTTCAAGTCCCTCGCCCGGCAGGATGCCATCCAGTTCAGCCTGCAGCTCGGAGATCTGCTTGATCAGCCGGGCCGCTTCCTGCACCTTCGGGTCCTGCTTCGCCTTCTCCACCGCGCGGCGGGCCGCCCGGGACAGCGGCTGACTGCACTGACGGCAGAACGATCGGAAGTTGCGCGTCTTGCAGTTCGGGCATACGACGCCCTCGGAAGGCATGCCACATTCGGGACAGTCTACGTCGCCCTCCTGCATGGGAGCGCCGCAGAAAGTGCAATAATCGACGAGTTTGCCCCCGCAGACGGGGCAAAGTTCATATTTCGCTTCGACGGAAGCACCGCAGTGCGGACACTTCCCTCCCGCCTGCGAGGTATCGGCGGAGGTCTTTACCGCCGTCCGGACCTGGCTGCGTTCCCGGGTTCTTGCTTCTTTTTCCATATCAGTCAAACATCACCCGCGGATTCATCATATGCGGGGATTTCCAGTCAATGCCATAGCGCAGCAGGACATCGTGCCGGGCGGCCCAGTAGCCGAAGCAGAAACCCATTCCGCGGGAAACACCCCGCAGACGCCGCTCGCATTCCGCTTCTACCTCAGGATAGATCTGCTCCCAAATCTCCGTGCGCTCCACCGGATCGAAACGAAGGTAACGGCCATAACGCTTTCCGAACTCCTCCGCCGACAGTCCGTCGATGTCGATGTAATCCTCGAGCCGGGTGATGTGTTCCTGGACATCATCCGGGGTGAGCCGTTCATCCTGCTCTTCGGATTCCCGGAGCCACTGCAGCTCGCGGCGAAGCAACTTCAGGGTAAAACGGGGTACGTCGTATTCCGGCAGGAGATCCACCATCGCCTGACAGGCGAATGCTTTGCCGAGCGGCCCCTCATTGGGGTCATCCAGAGCCTCCAACCGGGCGAGCACTTCCTCGGCGAGGGGCAGGTTCCGGTGCAGGGCCTGCTTCTCACCGTTGCGGCGCATCTGCTTGATGGCGGAAAGGATTTTTAGTGTTACTGTCATATGGTTGATTCAGTCATTTATACATAGGCATCCCAGCGTCCGTCATCCCCGTCCGCTTCTTCCGCGGAGGCCAGGGGCAGCCATAAGGATTCGATTTCATCACGGTTTTCGTCCAGCAGGCCGGAGCGGAAGTCTTCAAGCATCCTGTCCACCATATCGGCGTCTTCGCCGCCGTCGTAGCGGACGGCACGCAGGCGAAGGCGTGCGGCTTCCCGGAAGGCCTGGGGGCTGTCGGATTCGTCCTCCAGCACGTCCGCAAGCAGGCTGCAGCAATAGCTGTTGCCCAGCGCCGCGCCGCGCCTCAGAAAGCTTATCGCACGCGGGCGGTCTACACTGAAGCCCAGGCGGCCTTCGAGGTAATACAGGCCCAGGTAATAGGCGCACAGGCCTTCGCCGCCTTCGATGCCGCGCTTCAACCGGTTCTCACGCTGCCGGCATATCAGGTACGTGTAGCGCGGCGCATTGGCTTGGTATTCCTCTTCACTCATGTCGGCATCCAGCAGGCAACACCACGCGCACCCCTGCGCCATCCCCTCCTTCATCCAGCGCCGATAGGCTTCCCGGTCATCCTGCCGGAGCGCGAGCCGGGCAAGGTCCGCACAGCATCCCACGCAACCATGGGCGACACCCGCTTCATAGGCCTCCCGGGCTTTGTCGCTCTGCTCCAGCACGCTCCAGCCATAACCGAGGACGGAATACCAGAGCGGGTTGGGATCCTGCTCGGCGGCAAGCAGGGCTGCGGTTTCAGCGCACACCCGTTCCGGCTCCGCATCCACGCCGTAGAAACCGTCGATCCGGCGACAGGCAAGGCGGTACGCACCCAGTTCGCTGCCGCGCGCAACCGATTCGGCGAGCAGCCGCCGGTACTCCGGGTAGTCCACGCGGTCTTCGTGCGTGTCACCGAGACAGTACATATTCGCGAGCGCCGCATACGCATCCGGAACGCCTGCCTCCATCGCTTCGCGAAGCAGGGCCTCCGCCTGCTGCAAGGAATCCTCCTGAGGTGCCAGCAGATAATGCCAGCGGCCCAGGGCATATTTCGCACAGGGTTCGCAGGAAGCCGTCAACCGGGCGATATCGGCACTGCGGAGGGCCGCCACGCCCTCCTTCGTGCAGAACTGCCGGTAGAAGGCAATGCTGTCTTCCACCACCAGGGCGTGCTCCAGCCAGACATTCAATTCAAACTCGGTGTAGTCCCGGCCGCCCTCGTCCAGCCTGGCGTCCGGCTCCGCGACGGAAAGGGTGAAATGCTCCCCATCGTACACCAGTTCCACGCCGTCTTCATCCACGGACGTCACGGCAAGAGCGCCGAAAAGCCCGCCCGGATCTTTGTATGGCAAGGGCTTCCCGGCCGTCAGGGCAGACTTCTCGTAACTGGTACGTTCACAGTACCAGTTAGTGTTGCCTGGATCGGAGGGATGATAATCCACATCGACGATCAATCGGATCCACTCTCGCATTGATTCTGATTGTAAAGCTGTGCCTTACAAATATAATCAATAATCCTGATTAATCCGCTCAGCCTTGATGCGGTTTCAGAGGGATTTTGCGGCGCTGATGCCGGCAAGGGCGCCGGTCGAGAAGGCCAGCTGGAGGTTGTAGCCGCCGGTGTCGGCGTCGATGTCCAGCACCTCTCCGCAGAGGAAGAGTCCCGGCACGAGCCGGGATTCCATCGTCTTGGCGATGAAATCGTCCGTCGATACGCCGCCGGCGGTGACGACCGCACGCTCGTAGCCCACGTACCCGGCGATGTCGAACTGCCAGGCTTTCAGCGCCTTGGCGATGCTGACGAGGTTCACCCAGACCTTGGTGTCGGTGCGACCGCGCCGCTCCAGGGTGATGATCTCGGGATGCATCGCGACAAAGCCCGGGATGAGTTCGCGGGGCATCAGTTTGCCGAGCAGGATCCGGCAGCGCTCCTTTTCCCGGACGCCGCGCGAGCGGGGGTCTTTTTCGATTTCGGTCCAGAGCTCCTTGACGCGGGTGGTCAGCGCCGTCAGGTCGACGCCCGGCTTGAGATCGAGCACGACGCTGACGCGGGAACCGTTGACGAGGGCCTTGACGGCCTTGCGGCTGAGCTGGAAACCGACCGGACCTTCCAGTCCCCCGTCGGTGAAGTCGACGTCGCCGAATTCGCTGTCGGCTTCCGTGCCTTCTATGATCAGCGTCAGCTGTATGTTCTTGAGCTGTACGCCGCAGAGCGAGCCTCCCAGTTCCCCCAGAGGCGTGCTGCGGTCAATATGCAAGTCTTTGTCTTCCTGGATCTTATACCCTTTCGGCACGAGGGCCGTCAGCGCCGGGAAAGTCGGTACGATACGGTGTCCCAGTTCCGTCGCCCAGCGAAGCCCGTCGCCCGTCGAGCCCGTCGCCGGATAGCTCAACCCGCCCGTCGCCACGATCACCCGCCGGCATTTCCATTCCCTGCCGTCTGCCAGCTTGACGATAAAAGTAGGCTCTATAGACAAGCTGGCGACTTCGGCGTCGGTTTCGATTTTGACGCCAAGGCTGTGGCAGGCGGAGACAAGGGTATCGACGACGTCAGAGGCGTGATAGGAAGCCGGGAAGGCCCGGTCGCCGCGCTCGACGACGGTCCTCATACCGAAACCCTCGAACCAGTCCACGACGGTCTGCGGCGGCAGATTGTAAAAGGCGGACTTGACAAAATTCGGCTTCGACCGCACGTGAGCGGAGAACGCGTTCCAATCCTTCACGTTCGTGAAATTGCAGCGCCCCTTGCCCGTGATCATCAGCTTACGTGCCGGGCGAGGCATCTTCTCCAGGACCGTGACCTGCGCGTCGCTGCCCGCATCCACGAGCGTGCGGGCAGCCTGATAAGCCGCCATCAGCCCGGATGCGCCGCCTCCGATAACAACGATCTCCGATTTCACTCCGACAGAAAACAAAAAAGGGAAAGCTTAGCACATCGCACCGCTACGACCTCCTACCCTTGCTGCCTTCCGGCCCTGGGGGAGTTCAGAGGGAGCTGGTCGTGTACGACTTTCCCGCTGCAAATGTAATAAAAAATCAAATACTGTTGAAAATCAACGGGAGAATATCATCCACTTTTTCGAATTTCAGGATCCTGTCGGCCGACATCATGATCACGGACATCGGCTTGCCGGACTTGGCCTGGTACTGCGCCATCACCTGGCGGCAGGCACCGCAGGGCGTGACCGGCTCCTTGGCCAGGCGTCCCATCACCCCGCCGGCGATCGCAATGCCCAGCATATCCTTGTCGGGATAGCGCGCACTGGCGGAGAACATCGCCGTCCGCTCCGCGCAGAGCCCCGACGGGAACGCGGCGTTCTCCTGGTTCGCTCCGCGCACGATCTGTCCGTTGGACATCCGCACGGCGGCACCGACGTGGAAATGGGAATAGGGCGCATAGGCGCCCTGCATGGCCTTGACTGCTTCGGCAGCCAGTTCGCGGTCCTCGGGATTCATTTCTTCGACGGACTTGTATTCCTGATACGTGATGTGGATCTCTCGGTTCGTCATGATAAACGTGGTTAGTTCCCCCAAAGATAGCAAAAATCCTGGAAAAGAGCAGCCCCTCAGGCTTCCACCCCTTCCAGATAAGACACCACGTCGCCGACCGTCTCGAATGTCGCGAGCTCCTCGTCGGGGATGGTGATGCCGTACTGGTCCTCGATGCGCATCAGCAGCTGGAGGATGTCCAGCGAGTCGGCGCCGAGGTCCTTCTTGATCCGGGCTTCCGGAATGACCCGTGCAGGATCCACGCGAAGCTGCTTCGCCAGGATGGCCTGCACCCTTTCAAACATTGTTTCCATATAATTACTGTTCAAAGTGTTCGTAACGTGCGAGCGCCTCTTCGATGCGCGCGGACAGATGTCCCGTCTCCATTTTCCAGGCCTGCTCGATGCATTTCCCGACGGCGACCGCCTTGCTGCTCCCGTGGCCCTTGACGACCACCTTCGAGGTGCCCAGCAGGACGCTGCCGCCGTAGTTCTGGTAGTTCATGAACTCCTTCTCCTCGGCGAACATCCGCTTCATCAGCAGGGCGCCCAGCTTGTAGAGCGTGCGCGAATAGATGTCCTTCTTGAGCTTCTTCAGCAGCTCGAGCGCCGTGCCTTCGGTCGTCTTCACCAGCACATTGCCGCTGAATCCGTCCGCCACCACCACATCGTAACTGCCGGACAGCAGGTCGCGGCTCTCCATATTGCCCACGAAACGGATGCAGTCCGTCTCCTGCAGCAGGCGGTAGGTTTCCCGGCGCATGTCGTCGCCCTTTTCGGCCTCCTTGCCCACGTTCAGCAGGGCCACCCGGGGCTGCGCCACCCCGTAGACCTGCTCAATATACAGGCTCGCCATAATGGCGAACTGGCGCAGGTGCGCAGGCGTCACCTCCACGTTGGCGCCGCTGTCGCAGATGCCCACCAGGCCGCCCGACATCGTCGGAAGGATGGGGCAGAACGCCGGGCGGATGACGCCCGGAATGCGGCCCAGCCGCACCAGGGCCCCCGTGACGAGCGCCCCGGTCGAGCCGGTCGAGACCATCCCCGCGATGTCGTCCTCGTCGCGCAACAGCATGATGGCTTTCATCATCGAGGAGTTGCGCTTGAGGCGCACCACGTCGGTCGGTTTTTCGTCACAGCCGATCACTTCCGGCGCGTGGATGATCTCCAGCCGGGCGGCGTCGTAGCTGCGACCTTCGAGCGTCTTCTTGAGGACGGCCTCGTCGCCGGTCAGCAGCAGATGCAGGTCCGGATTGGCGGAAAGGGCGGCCAGGGCGCCTTCGACGGGTGCCTGCGGCGAATGGTCGCCGCCGAAACAGTCTATGAGGAGCTTGATCATACGAGCGGTTTTACGAAACAACGGTAACGCTTGACGACATCCCGCTTGAAACGCTTCCACTGGTTCTGGATGGCCCAGTTGTCCTCCAGGTTCAGCAGCGTGTCGGCGTACTGGATCTCGGGATGCTCCTTGAAGGACTTCATGATGGATAGCGACAGGGCGGCGGAGACGCCCCGGTTGAGGTATTCGGGCTCCACGCCGACCAGGCACATGTCGATGACCCGGGGCTTGCGCAGGCAGCGGAGGAATCTCCAGGCGACGCCCGGCGTGATATGCCCCCGCGTCAGGGAGAAAGCGTCGTTGAGCGAAGGGATGGACAGGCCGAAGCAGACCGGCTTCTCGTTCTCGTCCAGGATGATGGCGGCATATTTGGGGCTGATCACCAGACCGAAATTGTCCATCATCAGCTTACGCATCGCGGGCGTGAAAGGCACCGTCCCGTACAGCCCCTCATAGGACTTGTCGATGAGGTCGAAGATGCCCTGGGCATACTTCTTCAGGAAGTCGGAACCACTACGGGCCTCGCCGAAATGCAGCTTGTAACGCTTGAAGATGAACTTCACCAGGTCCTCCAGCTCCTGAAGCGTCTCTTCGGACTCGGCGCCGTAAAGGAAGGAACCGGTGTAGTCGATCTCCTTGGCGTATCCAAGCGCCTCGATATGGTGCTGGTAATACGCATAATTGTAGGGCGACTCGAAGGTGGCGGGCACGTCGAATCCTTCGATGAGCAGGCCCTCGCGCTCCAGGTCGGAATAACTCAGCGGGCCGCACATCACCTCCATCCCCTGCTCCACGGCCCATTTCTCCACGGCCGAGAAGAGCTCGCGCGACACTTCCACGTCATCCACCGCGTCGAAACGGGTGAAGCGGCAGCGCCGTTCGCCGTTCTTGGCGTTGGCGTCCTTCTGGACGATGCCCTGGATGCGGCCGGCGACGGTCCCGTCCTTATAGGCGATGAAGAAGGCGCTGTCGCAGCTGCCGTTGTAGACATAGTCCTTGCGGAAGATCTTCTTCTCATCCAGGTACAGGGGCGGGATGAAACAGGGGTTGCCCTTGTAGAGGTCCAGCGGGAAGTTCAGGAACGCCCGCTGCTCCCGCCTTGTAGTCACTTGCTTGACTTCTATCATATCCTACCGGTGCTTTGCGTGGAAGCAGACGCCCACGCCGTTGGGGCCGCAATGGCTGCCCGCGGTGGGGTTGACATCCACATATTCGATTTTCAGCGGTCCCAGCGCCTCCACAAGCATATTGCCCAATTCCCGGGCGATGTCCGGCGCGTCGGTATGGCCGATGCATACCCGGTAGGACGGCACGTCGTCGCCCAGTTCCCGGACGGTTTCCACCAGATGCTCCATCGCCCGGATGCGCCCTTTCTCCTTGCCGCAGGAGACCATCTTGCCCTCCGCGGACATGAAGATGATGGGGCGTATGCCGATGAGGGTGCCCATCGTGGCGGCAAGCCCGCTCACGCGGCCGCTGCGCCGGAAGAACTTCAGGTCGTCGGCGAAGAAATACATCGCGAACCGGTCCACCTCCGTTTTCGCCCACGCGAGCACCTCGTCCAGGCTCTTCCCTGCCTTCAAATGGTCGCCGACCTCACGCACGATGGCGTAGCTGATGGTCGTGATGCCCTTCGTGTCGATCTCCTCGAAGCGGCGCTCCGGGAAGCGCTCCTTCAGCTCGGAGACGGCCTGGTCCATCGCGTCGAAGGTGTTGGTCATCGCCCGCGAGAAGTGGACATAGAGGATATCGTTTCCGGCGGCGAATTCCGGCTCGAAATACTCCAGGTAGCGCTCCTTGGAGATGGCGCTGGTCGTGGGCAGGACCCCGGCCCGCAGCTGGTCATAGAAGGCGTGCGCGTCGAAGGTCTCGAAATCCACGTAAGGGAAAACGGTTTTCGCATCGACACTGTAGGGCATGCTGATGAGCTTGTAGCCGTATTCCGCCGCGACGGCGGGGTTGATGTCGGTGTCGGTGTCGGTAAAGAGGGTCAGCATAACTATATGGAAATTAGAACAATACGAGGATGTAATCATAGACGGGCTGTCCGCCCGGCTGGACGATGACTTCCGTGCGGGGGAAGCGCGCGCCAAGGGCGGCGGACAGGTCGGCCGACGGGTCGGCGTCCTGCCCGGAGAAGACCAGGCAGACGTCGTGCGAGCCGGCATCCAGCGCGTCCGCGAGGGCGAGCAGGGTGCTCTCGGCGTCAGGGCCCGATGCGAGGATCGATTTTCCGGAGAAACCGGCCCACTCCCCTTTCTTCACCTCGCGCGTGGTCCGGATGGCCCGGGAGATCATTCCGGTCACGACCTCCTGCGCCGCGGCCGACAGCGCCCGGACGATCTCGTCGGCATCGCCCGACGAAGTGTCCAGGTTCGCCAGGGCGAAATAGCCCTCGCCCAGGGTCTTGCACGGGATCACGCGGATGTCGGAGCCTTCATAGACCGCGGCGGCCTGCTGCGCCGCCAGCAGGATGTTGGCATTGTTCGGCAGCACGAAGACCGTGTCCGCGGCCACGCGGTCGAAGGCTTCGATGAAACGCTGCACGGACGGGTTCATCGTCTGGCCGCCCTCGATCACCTCGTCCACCCCCATCTCGCGGAAGGACTGCACCAGCCCCTCCCCGGAGGCGACCGCCACCACGCCGAACGCCTTGTGCGGCTTGGGGGCGAGCTTCTCCATATGGTTCTCGTGGTGCTGCAGGGTCATGTTCTCGATCTTGACGGTCAGGAACTCGCCGTACTGCTGGCAGTGGTTCAGGATTTCGCCGGGGGTATGCGTGTGGACGTGCGTCTTGATGATGGAGCCGTCGCGGAAGAAGACCAGCGACTCCCCGTGCGCGGCGAGCCAGTCGGAGAGGACCCGCTCGTCGAAAGAGTCCAGGTCCACCTTGGCGCGCTGCAGGCGGAGCAGGAACTCCGTACAATAGCCATATTCCAGGACGCTGTCTTCCGTAAATGCGTCCAGGTCCAGCTTGGGCGCGGCGGGCGTCTGAGCGGAAGCGGAAGACTCCTGGACGGCGCGGCCTTCCAGCGCGTCCCGCATCCCTTCGACGATGGCGAGCAGTCCGGCTCCCCCGCTGTCCACCACCCCGGCCTGCTTCAGCACGGGCAGCTGCTCGGGGGTGTGCGTCAGGGCAAGGTCCATCGCGGAGACGAGCAGGTCGAAGTATTCCATCAGGTCGCGGCTGCCGCCGGCCGCCTGCACGCCTTCGCGCAGCACGGTCAGGATCGTGCCCTCGACCGGCTCGGAAACGGCCTTGTAGGACTCCTCCACCCCGGCCTGCATCGCCCGGTGGAAGGCCCGTACGTCGGCGGTTTCGGGGCCGCCCTGCAGGCCTTTGGAAATGCCGGCGAAAAGCCGGGAAAGGATGACGCCGGAATTGCCCCGGGCGCCCATCAGCATTCCCTTGGCGGCGGCTGAAGCCAGCTCCGGAAGGGTCCCGCCGGCGGCTTCCAGCCCGGCTTCGATGGTCATATACATATTATCGCCCGTGTCTCCGTCAGGAATGGGGAAGACATTGAGCTCATTGATCTGCTGCCGGCGCTCGTTCAGGGCCGCAGCCCCGCCGCGAAGCATCGACAAGTATCGCTTGGCGTCCAGAGATTCTGTCATCGGTCAGGTTTACACACACGCGCCGGCGCGCACGCCGGACTCGCAAATTTACAAAAAAACTGCGTATCTTTGTCTCACTTATGAAGATTTGCGTGGGACTCTCCGGAGGCGTGGACTCCAGCGTGGCCGCCCTGCTGCTCAAGCGGCAGGGTTACGACGTCTTTGCGATGTTCATGCAGAACTGGCACGACACCGAAGGGACCCTGCACGGCGACTGCGAGTGGGAGGAGGATAAGTTCGTGGCCGAGATGGTCGCCCGCAAGATCGGTATCCCCTTCTATTTCATCGACTTGAGCGAGCAGTACCGGCAGCGCGTCGTGGACTATCTCTTCGACGAATACGCCCGCGGGCGCACCCCAAACCCCGACGTGCTCTGCAACCGCGAGATCAAGTTCGACGCCTTCCTGCAGGCGGCCCGGCGCCTGGGCGCCGACTGCGTGGCGACGGGCCACTACTGCCGCAAGGAAGCCCTGCCCGACGGCACGTTCCGCCTGCTCGCCGGGACCGATCCCGGCAAGGACCAGAGCTACTTCCTCTGCCAGCTCACGCAGGAGCAGCTCGCGCGTGCCGTCTTCCCCATCGGGGACCTGCTCAAGAGCGAAGTACGCGCCATCGCGCGGGAAGCGGACCTTCCTTCCGCCGACAAGAAGGACTCCCAGGGCATCTGTTTCGTGGGCAAGGTGGACCTGCCGGTCTTCCTCCAGCAGAAGCTCCGCAGCGTGGAGGGAGACGTCGTGGAAGTGTTCGGCGCCTACTACGCCGATTCCGCGAAACACGCCCGCGACCGGGCTCTGACCGCCAAAGGCAAGGACCTGACGGACAGCGAGCTGATGGAGCTGTCCACCCCCATCGATTATTCCGACATCCGCTTCGAGACGGAAATCTACCGCTCCGGCAAGCACCACGTCAGGAAGACGCGCGACAAGGCGAACCCCTGGGCGCGGCGCATCGGGCGCCACGAAGGGGCGCAGTTCTACACCATCGGCCAGCGCAAGGGCCTGGGCATAGGCGGCCACGCCAACCCGGTCTTCGTCATCGCGACCGACATCGCCTCCAACCGCATCTACGTGGGCGAAGGCGAGGACCATCCCGGCCTGCTGCGCAAGTGCCTGCGCATCGCCCCGGACGAGATCCACTGGATCCGTCCCGCCGAGGCGATGCCTGTCGGCGGGGAGCGCCGCTGCCGCGTGCGCATACGCTACCGCCAGCCCCTGCAGGACGCCACCCTGCTGATGCGGGAAGGCGGCCTGTTCATCCTGTTCGACGAGATGCAGCGCAGCATCACCCCCGGCCAGTTCGCCGTGTGGTACGCCGACGACGGCGAGCTCCTCGGCAGCGGCGTCATCTGATTATAAACCAACAAGATAATGGCAACGATTCCTACTCCCCACATCGGAGCGCAGAAAGGCGAAATCGCCCAGACCGTCATTATGGCGGGCGATCCGCTCCGCGCGAAATTCATGGCCGAGAGCTACCTCGACGATCCCGTCCTGTTCAACGAAGTCCGCGGGATGCTGGGCTACACCGGCACCTGGCAGGGCAAGCGGGTCAGCGTGATGGGCCACGGGATGGGCATCCCGTCCATCGGGATCTACACCTACGAACTTTTCAACTTCTACGACGTCCAGACCATCATCCGCGTAGGCTCCGCCGGAGCCTATGATCCGGACCTGAAACTGGGCGACCTGATCCTGGCGATGGGCGCCTGCACCGATTCGAACTACGGGGCCCAGTTCGGCCTGCCCGGCACCTTCGCGCCGATCGCCGATTTCGGTCTGCTGCAGGGCGCGGCCGAGGCCTGCGAGCGGCTCGGCATCCGCTACAAGGTGGGTAACGTCCTGTCTTCGGACGTCTTCTATTCGGACAATCCCCAGTCGGACAAATGGATGAAGATGGGGGTGCTGGCCGTGGAGATGGAGGCTTCCGCCCTCTATATGAACGCCGCCCGCGCCGGCCGGCGGGCCCTGGTGATCAACACGATTTCCGACCACATCCTCACGGGAGAAGTGACGACTTCCGAGCAGCGCCGCACCACGTTCACGAAGATGATGGAGGTGGCCCTGTCCCTGGTCTAGCAGGCCTCCGGCCCAAGCGAACGGGCCACGGCCGCAGCCACGTTGATGCCGTCCATGGCACTGGAGACGATGCCTCCGGCATAGCCTGCGCCTTCCCCACAAGGGAAAATGCCCGGCAGGGAAACGTATTCCAGCGTCTCCGAATCGCGCGGGATGCGTACGGGCGAGGAAGTGCGGGATTCGACGCCGAGCAGGAGCGCGGCGTTCGTGTAGTAGTTGCGCATTTTCACGCGCGGAAATGCCTTCTGCAGCCTCGTCGCCACGATGGGCGGCAGGAGTTCGTGGAGCGGGGCGCTCACCACGCCGGGATGGTAGCTGGTCGGCGGCATCGTCTTGGACAGCTTCCCCAGGCAGAAATCTTCCATCCGCTGCGCGGGTGCGGCCATCGGATTCGCGGCGCCCTGGCTCTGTGCATAATCATACATACGGCGCTCGACCGCGTGCTGGAAATCCATCAACTTGAAGGGGCCCTCGCCGGGCACGTCTTCGGGTTCGATCTGCACGACGACGCCCGCGTTGGCGAACTTGCCGCTGCGTCCGGAATTGGACATTCCGTTCAGAACGACGGTGCGCTCTTCGGTCGAAGAAGGCACCAGGACGCCTCCGGGGCACATACAGAACGAGAAGACGCCGCGCCCGTCCACCTGCTCGACGAATGAATACTCCGCCGCCGGCACGCCCGGCTTCCACTGTCCGTGATACTGGCACCAGTTGATCTTCTCCTGCGGATGCTCGACCCGCACCCCCATCGCGAACCCCTTCGCCTCCAGCGCTCCCCCCGCCGCCTGCAGCATCTCATACACGTCCCGGGCCGAATGTCCCGTCGCCAGGATCACCCTCTTCGCCCGGTACTCCTTCCCATCCGCCGTCTTGACCAGCATCGCCGCTGGAGCGGAGGCGGCAGCAGCCTCCGGAAACCGTGCCACCCTCGGCACCGTAAGAGGGAGGGGCCCATCGTCAGATGGGAGGGGTCCGGCAACGCCGGACGTTTCAGGAGGCTGGCTGCCGCGAAGCGACGAAGCGGCGATGCTGATTACTTTGGAGTTGAAGTGATATTCGCCGCCGTGAGCGACGATGAAGTTGCGGATGTTTTCGACGACGACAGGGAGCTTGTCGGAGCCGATGTGCGGGTGGGCGTCGATGAGGATGTCCTTCGAGGCGCCGAACTTGACGAGCTGATGCAGCACTTCCCGCAGGTCGCCGCGCTTCGACGAGCGCGTATAAAGTTTGCCGTCGGAGAAGGCGCCTGCGCCCCCTTCCCCGTAACAATAATTCGAATCCGGATCCACGACCCCGTCGCGCGACAGCTTCGCCATATCGAACTTCCTCGCGTGCACGTCCTTGCCCCGCTCCAGAATGACGGGCTTCAGCCCGAGGGTCAGCAGTTTCAAAGCGGCGAAAAGCCCCGCCGGACCCGCCCCCACGATGATCACCGGCTCCGCACCGTGCACGTCCAGATACTCCGGAAGCTCATAGGGGACATACTCTTCACCGGGCCCGTACGCCTCATACTGATAACGCCAGACAGGCTCCTTGCGCGCGTCCACCGAGCGCTTCTTCAGCACCCACTTCCAGCCGCCGGCCTTCGCCTCGATCTCTTTCAGGCGCGGCTCCCGCGTGAGCGGACAGACGATCTCGAACTCCTTCATACGCCCATCAGAAATCCGCCATCCGGGACACCGGCGCCACGTCCAGCGGCGTCCGCTCCCCGGCGAGATAATGATAATAACCGGCGATGGCGATCATCGCCGCGTTGTCCGTCGTGAACTTGAATTCGGGCAGATACGTGTTCCACCCGCGGCGGCGCCCCTCGGCCTCGATGCGGGAGCGCAGCCCGCTGTTGGCCGACACGCCCCCGCCGACGGTGACTTCGCGTATCCCCGTCTGCTTCGCCGCCTTAACCAGCTTGTCCAGCAGGATGTCGATCAGCGTCTTCTGGAACGAGGCGCAGAGGTCCTCCTTGTTCTTCTCCAGGAAATCCGGGTCCCGGGCCATCTCGTCCCGGACGAAATACAGCAGCGAAGTCTTGATGCCGCTGAAACTGTAGTCCAGTCCTTCGATATGAGGTTTGGCGAACTTGAAGCGGTTCGGGTCGCCCTGCTGCGCGAGCCGGTCGATGACCGGGCCGCCCGGATAGCCCAGGCCCAGCATCTTGGAACACTTGTCGAAGGCCTCCCCCACCGCGTCGTCGATCGTCTGCCCGAGGATCTCGAAATGCAGCGGATCGTCCACCCGGACGATCTGCGAGTTGCCCCCGCTCACCAGCAGGCACAGATACGGGAAGGAAGGCTCCCGGACGGGCTTGCCCTCCTGGCGGATGAAATCGGCCAGCAGATGCCCCTGGAGATGGTTCACCATCACGATCGGGATGTCCAGCGCCAGGCCCATCGCCTTGGCGAAAGACGTGCCCACCAGGAGCGAACCCAGCAGGCCCGGGCCGCGCGTGAACGCGATGGCCGTCAGATCGGAGGGTTTCACCCCGGCGCGGCTCAGGGCCTCGCTCACCACCGGCACGATGTTCTGCTCGTGGGCGCGCGAAGCCAGCTCCGGCACCACCCCGCCGAAGGCGCGGTGCACGTCCTGGCTGGCGATCACGTTGGAAAGGAGCCACCCGTCGCGGATGACGGCCGCCGAAGTGTCGTCGCAGGAAGATTCTATGCCCAGGATGATGTCTGCCATAGGGTTTGCGCTTAGCGCTGCAAATTTAACAATAATATTTATTATCTTTGAAGATTGCAACCACTATGTACAGGAAAGGAGGTTATATCGTAGCGCGCGTCGCCGGCCTGCTGGCGGTGCTGCTGATGGCGTTCCTGCTTGCCGTCCAGACCTCCTATGTGCAGACGCGCCTGTCCAAGGTCGCCCTCAACCAGCTCGCCGCCAACATGGACGGACGCATCCTGTATGACGAACTGAAGGTGATGACGAACGGCGTGCTGGTGATCCGCAACATCAAGCTCCTCGACAACGCCCCCTACACCGAAGACGTCAACGGCCGCGGCTGGGCAGCCGTCGACACGGTCTTCAGCGCCCGCAACATCACGGCCACCTTCACCCTGGCGAGCCTGCTCCGCAAAGAGGGGCTCCACCTGGGCCGCGTCACCGTCGAGGACGGTAATTTCCACCTGACGGGCGAGCCCGGCGAATACGGCAACAACATCTGCCGCATCTTCCGCATCCACTCCAGCGGCAAGCCCTTCCCGACGGAGGACCTCTTCGACCTCAAGAAGCTCATCATCCGCAACTTCCGTTTCCGGATGAACAGTTTCCTGCCCGAAGACGAGCCCTATTCGGGCTTCGGCATCAACCGGGACGACATCGACCTGACCGTCGACCTCGCCGGCCACGGCCTGCGTATGTCCGGCGGCAAGGTTTACGCCTTCCTCGACCACCTGACCGCCCGCGAGAAATCGGGCTACACCGTCAACGAACTCTCCACCAGCGCGGAGGTCGGAGACGATCAAATCCTGCTCGAAGACATCCGCTTCGAAGACCCCTGGTCCGAGCTGAACATGCGCCAGCTGTCGATGACCTATGCGGGCTTCTCCTCCTTCTCCAGCTTCCTGAGCGACGTACATCTGGAAGGCGAGATGCTCCGTTCGCGCCTGGCTGCACAGACGGTCGCCTACCTGACCGGCAATCTGGAAGGCAGTCCAGCCGTGATCAACGTCCGGCGAGGAGGCGTTTCAGGCACCGTCAGCGACCTGCACATCGACCGCTTCACCTTCTCGGAGGAGCATTCCGGCGTGAGCGCCGTCGTGGACGGCCGCGTGACCGGCCTTCCCGACACAGGCAAGCTCCAGCTGGACGCCCAGGTCCGCGACCTCAAGGGGACGACCCGGGATTTCTACCGGCTTGCCAACGCCCTCGTGCCCGGCCAGGTACCCGATTTCACCCACTATGCCAGCGGCATCCCGCTCACCCTCCAGCTCCGCGCCAAAGGCCCCGTCGACCGCCTCGACGTGGGCGGCGAGCTCCGCAGCCCTTCCGGGAATGCCGACATCAGCGGCACCCTGCTGCATCTGCTCGACCCCAAGCTGCCGATCGAGGCCAACCTCACCCTCGGCGCACAGGAACTGGACCTCGGCGCCATGCTCGGAAACCGGCAGCTGGGCACC
>JAFZBH010000085.1 GCA_017561865.1 Bacteroidales bacterium
AGGATCTTCCGCTTGGAATGGCGCATCTCCAGGCGCGTGGCGAGCACCATTTCGTACAGTTTCTCGGGCAGGGTGCGCGGCGCGCCCGGGCGGCTCAGGCGGATCACCTGCATCGTCAGGGTGCTGGCCCCGCTGACCACCTCGCCGCGCGTGATGTTCTGGACCAGCGCCCGCCCGGCCGACAGGTAGTCGATGCCCAGGTGCCACCAGAAGCGCTTGTCCTCGTAGGTGACGATGCATTTGGCGAACTTTTCCGGCACGTGGTCCGCCGGCGGGAAGTACCACTGGCCGTCGGCGGAGATGCGGGCCCCGAGCAGCGTCCCGTCGGCCGAAACGGCCGTCGCGCTGACCGGAGTCTTGAAAAGATGGACCGGCAGGCAGAACAGATACCACACGATCAGCCCAAGGGGTATGGAAATCGAAAGTATTTTTTTAACTTTGTCCATTCTAAGAACAAATTTAATCATTTTATATGAAAACCATCCGTTTCATCCTCACATTGGCCGCCGCCGCAGCGCTGTTCGCCGCCTGCCAGGGCAGCGGTCCCAAGAAACCGGCCGGCCCGGCCGGTCCCACCGTGTCCGCCGTCCGCGGCGAGAGCGATCTGGCCCTTCCGGGCGAAAGCGCCAACCCCAGGGAGTCGGACATCGATCCCGAAGTCCCCACCATCCGCTTTATCAGCAAGGGTTCCATCCTGCCGTCCTCCGGCGGGCTCGACCTGCTGTTCGGTTCCGTTTCCTACGCCAAGGCGCAGGTGCGGGTGAAGAAAGTCTACAGCAACAACATCCTACAGTTCCTCCAGCTCGACAGCTACGAGACGCGTTATGAACTGTACAAGGTGGCGGACGTGATCGCCGACACCACCCTCGTGCTGGGCGACCGCGCCGCAGACCACATCCGCGAATGGAAGACCTACGCGCTGAGCCTCGACGAACTGGTGAAGCCCGAGCCGGGCGCCATCTACCACATCGAGATCCGCGGCCGCGAACCCCTCGTGGAAGAGGACTTCTGGGACAGCGACAGCGCCTTCGGGAACTATGAGACCTATGAGGAGCGCAGCGTGGACCTGCTGGCCAGCGACCTGGCGCTGATCGCCAAGAAGGGCGACGGCGGCGCGGAGGTTTTCGCCTATGACATCCTCTCCGGCAAGCCTGTCTCCGGCGTGCGCGTCAAGCTCTACAGCTTCGCGCAGCAGGAGCTCGCCAAGGGCCAGACCGACCGCGAGGGCCACGTCAGCTTCGCCGACCAGGCCGAGGGCCGCTTCGTCGTGGCCACCAACGGCAAGCAGTACGCCTACCTCGACCTAAAGTACGAGAAGGCCCTCTCCACCAGTAACTTCGATGTCAGCGGCACCACGCACGAAGGCGGCATCAAGGCCTTCATCTTCGGTGAACGTGGGGTCTGGCGCCCGGGCGACACGCTGCACGTCAGCGTGGTCACCCTCTTCGACGACGCTCCCCTGCCGGCGGGCCACCCCGTCACGGCGCAGCTGCGCAACCCCGACGGCCAGGTCGTCCAGACCCTGACCGACAAGAGCAGCCCCACCAACCTCTACCACTTCCCGTTCGTCACGGCCGAGGACGCCCCCTCCGGGCGCTGGAACGTGCAGGTGAACGTGGGCGGGCAGACCTTCTACAAGACGCTCCGCGTCGAGGCGATCAAGCCCAACAAGCTGGACATCAACATGCATTTCCCCGCCGCCGGCTATGTCACCTCCTCCAGGGGGGACAACAGTTCGGCCGGAGTCACCGTGGCCTGGCTCTACGGCGCCCCGGGCAGCGACCTCAAGATGAACGGCTCGCTGGAGCTGTCCGCCGGCCGCACCGCCTTCAAGGGCTGGGAAGACTATGACTTCCAGGACGACGCCCGTTCGTTCGACAACCAGAGCTTCACCTACAACGACTTCAAGACCGGGCAGGACGGCACCGCGAGCCTGAGCACCGTCGTCGACATCAACAAGAGCACGACGCCGGGTATGCTCAACGCCGCCTTCACCCTGCGCGCCTTCGAGCCGAGCGGCGAGTTCAGCACGAGCTACGCCTCCGTCCCGATGTCGCCGTTCGACACCTACGTGGGCATCAAGACCGAGCTCCAGAAGGACAAATGGGGCGACCGCTACATCCAGGCCGGCAAGGCCCAGAAGTTCGACGTCGCCACGGTCGACGCCGACGGCAAGGCGGTCAACACCATCGGCCTGCACGCGGAAGTCTACCACGTGAACTGGAGCTGGTGGTGGGACGCCTCCGGCGAGATCGCCGGCTATATGGCCAGCCGCAGCAAGGAGCTCCTCTTCGAGAAGACCTTCAACACCAGCGGCGGCAAGGCTTCCTTCAGCTATGACTGGGCCGACGCCCCCTACGGCCTCTACTACATCCGCGTCACGGACGCCCGCGGCGGACACGCGACCTCGATGCTCTGCGAAGTCAACTCGAGCGAAGCCACCGACGCCTCCGAGGGCTCCACGCAGCTCAACATGCTGATCGACAAGGAGAAATACGCCGTCGGCGAGACCGCCCGCATCACGATTCCTTCCGCCGCCGGGGCCAGCGCCCTCGTGTCCGTCGAGAAGGGCGGCCGGATCCTGAGCACCCGCCGGGTGGAATGCTACGCCGGCAGCACGGAGATCCGCATCCCCGTCACCCGGGAGATGACGCCGAACGCCTACGCCTCCATCGCCCTGATCCAGCCGCACGGCAACGTCCACAACGACGCCCCGATCCGCCTCTACGGCGTGCAGAACATCAACGTGGAGGATCCCGACTCCCATCTCAGCCCGGTCATCGACATCCCGGCCGAGACCAAGCCTGAATCCACCCTCAATTTCAAGGTCAAGGAAGAGAACGGCCGCGCGATGAGCTACATCGTCGCCCTCGTGGACGAAGGGCTCCTCTCGCTCACCGGCTTCAAGACCCCGGACGCCTGGAGCGCCTTCTACGCCAAGGAGGCCCTGCGCGTGCGTACCTGGGATGAATACGACTCCGTCATCGGGGCCTACGGCGGCCACATCGAGCAGCTGTTCGCCATCGGCGGTGACGAGGACGGCAGCAACGGACCGCTCAAGCGCCAGGGCGCCGACCGCTTCAAGCCGGTGGTCGCCTACCTCGGTCCTTTCGACCTGAAGGCCGGCAAGACGGCTTCCCACAGCGTCGAGGTGCCGCAGTACATCGGCGCGCTGCGCGCGATGGTCATCGCCACCGACGGCAAGGCCCAGGGCAGCGCTTCGAAGGACGTCAACGTGACCCAGCCCGTGATGGTCCAGGCCACGCTCCCGAGGACCCTGAGCATCGGCGAGACCATACGCATCCCGTCCACGGTGATTACCCTCAAGGACGGCGTGGGCAAGGTCAAGCTGGACATCAAGACCGACGACCTGCTCACCGTCAAGGGTCCGTCCACCCTCGAGACCAACATCCAGAAGGCCGGCCAGCAGGTCGAGTACTTCGAGGTCCAGGTCGGCGAACAGACCGGCATCGCACACGTGACCGTCACGGCGCAGGCCGGCTCCGACAAGTCCGTCAGCAACGTGGAGATCGACGTGTTCAACCCGAACCCGCCCGTCACCCGCGTGCAGTCCTTCCTGCTCGAGGCGGGCAAGGAGAAGGAAGCTACCGCCGAGCTCTTCGGCATCCCGGGCACGAACTCCGTCTCCGTGGAGCTTTCCTCCATCCCGTCCATCGACCTGGGACGCCGCCTGAAATACCTCATCGAGTATCCTTACGGCTGCGTCGAGCAGACGATTTCCGCCGCCTTCCCGCAGCTGTACCTGAGCCAGGTGATGGATTGCGACGAGAACACCGTCGCGCGCAGCGCCCGCAACGTCACCGCCGCGATCAACCGCCTGCACAGCTTCCGCCGTCCGGACGGTTCCCTGAGCTACTGGCCGGGCAACACTTCCTCTTCTTCCTTCGGCACCGCCTACGCCCTCCACTTCCTCCAGGAGGCGGAGAACCAGGGCTTCGCCGTCCCGGCCGACCTCAAGGCGGGGCTCGTACGCTATCTGACGAACAGCGTGGTGAGCAACAAGAAGGAGGATGACTTCGTGCGCGCCTACGGCCTCTACGCCCTCGCCGCGGCAGGCAAACCGCAGCGCAGCGCGATGTCCCTGCTGCGCGAACAGGCGAAGAAGATGCCGCGCAGCGCCGTGTGGATGCTGGCGGGCGCCTTCGCCAGCGACGGCAAGAAGCAGGTGGCCACGAGCCTGGTCAACGGCCTCCCGTATCTCGAGGCTTCCGGACAGGGCTACTACAACTGGTACGGCAGCGAGGACCGCAACATGGCCATCGCCCTGCGCACCTCGATCCTGACCGGCGACAAGGAAGGCGCCTTCGAGCTCGCCGAGAAGGTGGCCGCCAACCTCAACGACGGCCAGCGCTATATGAACACCCAGGCCACCGCCTGGTCGCTCTACGCCATCTGCGACTACGCCCGCGCCAATGCGGGCGGCGGGGTCATCGCCTCGGTCAAGGGCCCGGAGAAGAGCTATAAGGTCAGCACCACCAAGACCATCGTCCGCCAGGACATCGCCCTCCCGAAGGACGAGGGCAAGAGTGCCAAGCTGAACGTCTCCAACACCGGCAGCGGCCCGGTCCACGCCGTCATCTCCGTGACCGGCACGCCGAAGGCCGGCACCGAGAAGGCCAAGTCCTCCGGCCTGTCGATGAAGGTGACCTACGTGGGCGCTGACGGCGCCCCGGTCGGGGTGGACACCCTCTCCCGCGGCCGCAACTTCAAGGCCGTCGTGACCGTGACCAACACCGGCTCTGCCGCCGTGCGCGACCTCGCCCTGGCGCAGAAGTTCCCTTCCGGCTGGGAGATCCAGAACGACCGCATCGGCAAGGAGAACTACTCCTACCCTGCCGGCATCACCTATCAGGACATCCGCGACGACCGCGTGTACAGCTTCTTCGACCTGGGCGCCGGACAGAGCGTGACCATCACCACCGGCCTCACCGCCACCTACCCCGGCAAGTTCTACCTGCCGGCCGTCAGCTGCGAGGCGATGTATGACGACAAGATTTCCGCCCTCGTGCCCGGAAAGTGGACCGAGGTGAAATAGAATTATCTGAACAATTCCTGCAGGACCCGCAGCGAGCGCAGCTCGATGCGGGTTTCTGTATGATAGCCCAGGTAGCGGAGCAGGATCTCCGCGATTTCGCTGCGGGCCTGCCCGCTCAGGGGGACCAGCATACAGCTTCCGAAATCGGACTGGACCAGCTCGCGCAGTTCGCGCAGATGCTCCCCGGCGAAGGGCATCAGGTCCTCGACCGAGGGTGAGAAGCCGAGCGCGGCGGCGAATTCGAGCAGGAACCGGAGGTGGTAGTTGGCGTAGTCGCCCTCGAGGGCGTCGAGGGTGAGCACCGAGCGCTCGCACCACTCGAACAGTCCCTCCTCGCGGGCGCCTTCGCGGATGGTGCGATAAAGCAGTTCGCTGAGAAACAGGCTGATGGCGCTTTTGGCGGCGCTGGTCCGAAGGCCCGTCAGGGGGTGCCGCGCCGAAAAGGCGTGCGCCCGCCAGAGGTCGGAGCGGGGATTCTCCGTGATCTCGGCGTCCACGATGCTCAGGGGCTGGAACAGCGCCATCCCCCCGCCGCGCGGGACGGAGGTGATGAAACTGCGACGCCCCCAGTCGGGACTGAGGGTGTGCAGGACCAGGGACCGCTCCCCGACCTTGGTGGTGTTCAGGATGATGAGCGGACTGTGGTGAACCATCAGTACTGCGCGATCCGCTCGCTGGAGAGGGCCTGACGCAGGGCGTCGTCGTAGCGGATGCGTATCTTCACGCCCGCCTCCTGGAAATAGTAGCGAACGACGATCTCCTCTTCGATCAGGGGGACGATCTCGTCCTTCTTGACGCGCAGGAACTCCTCCTTGTCCATGTTGAGCGATTTCTCGAGGGCATCGAGTTCATCTTTCATCGCCTCGTCGAGCCCGTCGAGACGGAGCTCCTCCTTCGCCCGGTCGAAATAGGTCTTGGCCGAAGAGCGGTAGTCGAATTCCTTGCCCTTGGCGAAGGCGATGAAGTCCTCGTAGTCCGCATCGGACAGATGGAAGTCCTCCACGGCGGGGATGCTCTCGTGCCCCCGCACGAACTCGAGGGCATACTGCTCGAGGATGCCGTAAGTGACGAGGGAATAAGCCAGGCGGCTGTATTCCCGGAACTTGAGCTCGACGTCCGGGGTGATGCCGCCGCCGTCGCGCACGGTCCGCCCGTGGGCGGTCTTGAATTCGTGCGTGAGCGAGTCGGGAATGTGCGCGACGCTCCCGTCCTCGCGCCGCTGGGCGTAGTCGATCGCCTGCACGCAGCGCCCGGACGGCGTGTAATACTTGGCGGTAGTGACCTTGAGCTCCCCGCCGTAAGGCAGGGGACGGATGCTCTGCACGAGGCCCTTGCCGAAAGTGCGCTCACCCATGATGGTTGCGCGGTCCAGATCCTGCAGGGAGCCCGCCACGATCTCGGAGGCGGAGGCCGAACCGGAGTCGACGAGTACGATGACGGGGATCTTGGTGTCCACGGGGGCTTTCCGCGTACGGAGCGTATAGCTCGCATCCGCTTCCCGGCCCTGGGCCGACACGACGACGGTGCCCCTGGGGACGAACGCGGACACGATTTCGACGGCTTCGTTCATCAGGCCGCCGCCGTTGCCGCGCAGGTCCAGCACCAGGGTCTGCATCCCCTGTTTCTTGAGCTCGGCCACCTTCTGGCGGAGCTCCTCGCCCACGCCGTCGGAGAAGCCGTTCTGCGAGATGTAACCCACGCCCCCGTCCAGCATCCCGGCGTACTCGATGTCGCTGAGCTTGATCCGTTCACGCGTCACGGTGACGTCGGTCTCCTCACCGCTGCGCAGTTTCCTGACGTGGAAGACCACCTGCGTACCGGGATCGCCGCGCATCTTTTCGCTGCATTGCTGCGAAGTCAGGCCCACGACGCTTTCGCCGTCGATCGCGAGGATCTCGTCGCCGCAGACCAGGCCGAATTTCTGCGCCGGGGAGTCGGCATAAGGCTCGTTGATGATGACCGGGCCCTGGACATCGGGCTTGTAAATCACGGCGCCGATCCCCCCGTAGGTCCTGTGGATCATCATCTCCAGGTTCTCATTCTCCTCTTCGGGAATGTAGACCGTATAGGGGTCCAGGTCGGCGAGCATCGCGTCGATGCCGCGCCGCTCGATGCGGTCGACGGGCAGCGAATCCACGTAGGAGCGGTTCAGCTCCTGCAGGATGGCGGTCCGGATCTCGGTCCATTTGCCGAGCTTGAAGCGGGGGGACTGGGCGGCGGCGCACAGGCTGAGGCCCAGCAGGACTATGAGGGTGAGAATTCGTTTCATACTTGCACGGTTAACGGTTTACAACGAGCCCCAGAGCAGCAGGGCCACGCCTGCCATCATCAGGACCATATCCAGCGCCTTGTCCCTGACGTGGCCTTCCTTGAGGATCAACACGCCGCCGAGGAAGGTGATCAGCACCGAGCAGCGGCGTATCATCGAGATGATGGACAGCAGGGCGTCCGGCTGCTTGACCGCGAAGAAATACATGGCGTCGGCCACGGTGATGAACACCGAAATCAGCAGGATGCGCCAGTCCCAGGCAAAGGGCTGGAAGTGCTCTTTATCCGTCAAATACTGTACCAGCAGCAGGATGGCCAGGAGGATGGTGACGTAGAGGTTGGTCCAGCTCTGCACGAACAGCGGCTCCATATGCTGCATGATGTGCTTGTCCCAGAGGGCGCTGGCGGCGCCGGACAGCACGGAGATGATCATCAGGGTGATGCCCTTGGCGGAAGTCTTCCTGTCGGTCTCGTGGCGCTTGGAGCGGGAACTTAGGAACAGGGCCGTCATCACGACCGCCACGCCGAGCCACTGCAGCAGGTTGAGCCGCTCGCCGAAAAGGATGATGGAGAAGATGACCACGAACATCGGCCGCGACGCCTTGATGGTGCTGACCGTCGTCAGCGGCAGGCACCCCATCGCCTTGAGCCCGGACACCCACGATACCGCGACCAGCACGGCCTTGACCATCAGGCGGAGGTGGTCCGGCAGCGGGCCCGCCGACAGGAAGGGCGACAGGAACAGCGTAGTCAAAGCGGTGGCGCTCAACAGGATCCAATACACCCCGTTGCGTTTGAGCGCCTGTTTCTTGGCGACATCATAGATGCCAAGGAGCAGAGCGGAACCGACGGACAACCAAAGCCACATACAGGAATCGAGATTTTGACAAAGTTAACCATAAAATTCGTAACTTTGTCTACTCCATATGGATAAAGAGAGCAAGATCGAAATACGCGGCGCCCGGGCCCATAATCTCAAGAACGTGAACGTGGACATCCCGCGCCGGAAGTTCGTGGTTATCACCGGAATCAGTGGCAGCGGCAAGTCCTCGCTGGCGTTCGACACGCTGTATGCGGAGGGCCAGCGCCGCTATATGAACACGCTCTCCCCCTATGCCAAGCATTTCATGGGCATCCTGGAGAAGCCCGCCGTGGAGAGCATCAGCGGACTGAGCCCCATCATCGCCATCGAACAGAAGACCACGGGCAGCAATCCCCGGTCCACCGTGGGCACGATCACGGAGATCTCCGACTTCCTGCGCCTGCTCTATGCCCGTGCCTCGACGGCCTATTCGCCCGTCACGGGCAAGGAGATGGTGCGCTATACCGACGCGCAGATCGTGGACCTGATCCTGCGCGAGTTCAACGGCCGCAAGTGCCTGCTGCTCGCCCCGCTGGTGCGCGGCCGTAAAGGCCACTACCGCGAACTGTTCGAGTCGCTGCGCAAGAAAGGCTTCCTGCAGGTGCGCATCGACGGGGAGATCTGCGCTCTGAACGAAGTCGAGGCCGTGGACCGCTACAAGGCCCATTTCATCGAGCTTGTCGTGGACAAGCTCAAGCCCGGCGAGGGAGACGAGGCGCGCGTGCGCGCTTCCGTCGGCTCCGCGCTCGGCCTGGGGAAGGGCTCGGTCGCGGTGCTGGACAACGAGACGGGCGCCCTGCACCACTACTCCAAGCATCTGGTGGACCCGGAAAACGGCATTTCCCTTCAGGAACCGGCTCCGCACACCTTCTCCTTCAACTCGCCCGAAGGCTACTGCCCGCACTGCAAGGGGCTTGGGACCGTGCCCGACGTGAGCATGGACACCATCGTGCCGGATCCCGGCAAGTCCATCGCCGACGGAGGCATCGCCCCGCTGGGCCGCGTCCGCGACGCCCGCAAGTTCGAAATCGTCCGCGCCATTGCGCGCAAGCATAATTTCTCGCTTTATGAGCCCATCGCCGCCCTGCCCGACGAGGCCGTGACCCTGCTGGTCTACGGTTCGGACGAGTTCTACCGCGTCGGCGACGGGGCGCAGGCCGAGATGGTGAACTGGGAGGGCGTGACGGGCGACGTCGAGGACAACGTGGTCTGCCCGGTCTGCCACGGCACCCGCCTGGGACCGCACATCCGCTGTTTCCGCATCGACGGCAAGGACATCGCCGAAGTCAGCGCGATGGAGATCCGCGACCTGTCGGCCTGGCTGGAGGCCCTGCCGGGCAAGCTGGGCAAGCGGGAGGGCGCCATCGCGCGCGACATCCTCAAGGAGCTCCGGGACCGTGTCCGCTTCCTGATGGACGTGGGCCTGGACTACCTCAGCCTGGACCGGCCGACGGCTTCGCTCTCCGGCGGGGAGGGGCAGCGCATCCGTCTCGCCACGCAGATCGGCTCCCGGCTGGTCAACGTCATCTACATCCTCGACGAGCCCAGCATCGGCCTGCACCAGCGGGACAACCGCAAACTGCTCGACTCGCTCAAGAAGCTGCGCGACGAAGGCAACACGGTCATCGTCGTGGAGCACGACGAAGAGACGATGCGCGCGGCGGACTGGATCGTGGACGTGGGCCCGGGCGCCGGCGAACGGGGCGGGCGCATCTGCTACAGCGGCCCCGCCCGCCCGGTCGAAAACCCCATCTGCGTGCCGCCTTTCCGCCGGCGCGGCAACGGGCTCAGCCTGACGCTGCGCGGCGCCCGGGGCAACAACCTGCAGGACCTGACGGTGGAGATTCCCCTCGGCCTGCTGATCGGAGTCAGCGGCGTGAGCGGCTCCGGCAAGTCCTCGCTCATCAACGAGACCCTGATGCCCATCCTCAAGGGCAAATTCTACCATTTCAAGGAAAAGCCGCTTCCGTACGAGCGGCTCGAAGGGATCGAGAACATCGACAAGGTCATCGAGGTGGACCAGAGCCCCATCGGGCGCACGCCGCGCTCGAACCCGGCCACGTTCACGGGCGTTTTCGGCGACATCCGTGCCCTCTTCGAGGATACGCCGGACGCCAAGGTGCGCGGCTTCAAGGCCGGCCGCTTCTCCTTCAACGTGCCCGGCGGGCGCTGCGAGGAGTGCAAGGGGGCCGGCATCAAGGTGATCGAGATGAATTTCCTCCCCTCGGTGGCCGTATGCTGCGAGGCCTGCGGCGGCAAGCGCTACAAGGAGGACACCCTCGCGGTCAGGTACCGCGGCAAGACCATCAACGACATCCTGGAGATGCCGGTCTCGGAGGCGTACGAGTTCTTCAAGTCCCATCCCAAGATCGCCCCGAAACTGGCGGCGCTCGTGGACGTGGGCCTTGGCTACGTGCACCTCGGCCAGTCCGCCGTGACTCTGTCGGGCGGCGAGAGCCAGCGGATGAAGCTGGCCGCGGAACTTGCCCGCAAGGCCACCGGGAACACCCTCTATATGCTGGACGAGCCGACCACCGGGCTGCATTTCGAGGACATCAAGGTGCTCCTCGGCGTGCTGCAGCGCCTGGTGGACCAGGGCAACACGGTCATCGTCATCGAACACAACCTCGACGTCCTCAAGAGCGTCGATTACCTCATAGACATGGGCCCCGGCGGCGGTGCTGCCGGAGGCCGGATTATTGCAACCGGAACCCCGGAACAGATCGCCGCCGACCCGGCGTCGGTCACCGGACCTTTTTTAAAACCTCTGTTATGACCAAGATTGAAGCCGCACGTGCGGAGTATCGGGAATGGTGCCACTCCATCGGCATCGACACGCTGGAAAAAGTCAATGAAACCATCGAAGCCGGCAAGGGCATCGAACTGATCAACCTGTGCGAAGCGCGCCAGGAGCGCCAGTACGCGCAAGCGGCCGACCAGATCTTCTGGAACCGTCGCCGCTGCCGCATCGTGATGATGTCCGGGCCGTCGTCCAGCGGCAAGACGAGCTCGGCCTTGCGCATCGCCCAGCAGGCCCGCGTGCTCGGCCTCAAGCCCAAGGTGATCGAGCTGGACAACTATTTCGTCGCGCGTGACGAGACGCCCATCGACGAAAACGGCGAGCGCGATTACGAGGCGCTCGGCGCGATGGACGTAGCCTTCCTGAACGAACAGCTGACCGACCTGCTGGCGGGAAAGGAAGTCGAACTCCCGAAGTTCGACTTCAAGGCCGGGCACCGCGTCTTCGAGGGCACGCGCCTGAAACTGGAAGACGGCGACATCCTCTTTATGGAAGGCATCCACGGGCTGAATCCCGCCCTGACCCCGGCCATCCCGCGGGACAAGATATTCGGCGTGTACATCTCCGCCCTCTCGGCCCTGCCGGGCGGTGAGAAGGACCACGGCTCCACGACGGACAAGCGCCTGCTGCGGCGCATCGTGCGGGACAACCGCACCCGCGGCATCTCCCCGGAGGACAACATCCTCCGCTGGCCGTCGGTGCGCCGCGGCGAGACGCGCAACATCTTCCCCTTCGAAGAAAACGCCAACGTGGTCTTCAACTCCTCCACGCTCTACGACGTCCCCCTGCTGAAATACTATGCCGAGCCGCTCCTGTGCGGCATCAGCGAGTCCTCTCCGGCCTATGAGAAGGCGCAGAGCCTGCTCTCCTTCCTCGAGCACGTGACGGCGCTCAAACCCGCGGAGATCGCGGCGATCCCCCCGACCTCGATCATGCGGGAGTTCATCGGAGGGCAGACGCTCTAGACGGATAACCAATTATTTACCGATATGAAAAGAATCCTGATGCTTTCCCTGGCCGTTATGGCCGCCGTCCTGTCTACCTCCTGTGGCAAGAAAGAAATCGTGGACCTGCCCCGCGCCGAGACCCCGGCGTCTATCCAGGAGGCCGTCGACGCGGTGCTCGCCGGCGACGAAGCCGACGATTCCGTCCTCTTCGAGAGCCTGATGATCCTCAAGCACGGCAAGGTATTGTATGAGGGCTGGTACGGCGATGCCGCCCCGGACAAACCGCACGCGATGCATTCTGTCAGCAAATCCTTTACCGCCACGGCCGTCGGCATGGCTGTTGACGACGGGCTCCTGAAAGTCACGGATAAACTGGTGGATTTCTTCCCGGACCAGCTTCCGGAGGAAATCTCCGACAACCTAAAGGCGGTCACGGTGCGCGACCTGCTGACGATGAACTGCGGACAGGAGTCGTCGCCCAATTTCCGGGAAAGCGAGGACTGGGTGGCCAGTTTCCTCTCGCATCCCTTCGTCCACGAGCCCGGCACCTGGTACTACTACAACTCGCTCGGAAGCTATATGCTTTCCGCCATCGTCCAGAAGTTGACCGGGCAGAAAGTGCTCGACTACCTGACACCGCGTCTCTTCGAGCCGCTTCACATCCAGATTCCCGAGTGGGAGGAGAGCCCGCAGGGCATCAACGCCGGCGGCTGGGGTCTTCAACTCAAGACCGAGGATATGGCCAAATTCGGCCAACTGTTCCTCCAAAAAGGCGTATGGAACGGGAAGCGCCTGCTCAGCGAAGCCTGGGTGGAGGAAGCCTCCAAGTATCAGGTTCCGTCCGTGCCCGCCGGCACGCGGCCGGACAATGCGGCGCAGCGGGGGCTGACCCCGGAGAACTGCACCTTTATGCTGGGATACGGCTATCAGATGTGGCGCTGCCCCGACAACGCCTATCGGGCGGACGGCGCACGCGGACAGTACATCTTCGTCATTCCGGACAGCGATGCCGTGATTGCCTGCACCGCCGACTCCGCTAACCTCCAGGCTGAACAGAATCTGGTCTACGAATACCTATTCCCGGCCCTCGCTGCGCTGAAGTAGCGGCTGGTCACACGACCTGGACTACTTGACCAGATTGATGGCGCCGAAGAGGCCGAGGCTGGCCGCGAGCATGATGGCGGCGGCGAGCAGCAGGCCGAGCAGGATATAGACCACGCTCTTCTTGAAATCCATGTCCAGGATGCTGGCGGCCAGGGTCCCCGTCCAGGCGCCCGTGCCCGGGATCGGGATCCCCACGAAAAGCAGCAGGGCGACATAGAGCCCCTTTCCGGCCTTCGCCTCAAGCTTGCGGCCGCCCTTTTCGCCCTTTTCCAGGCACCAGGTGAAGAATTTCCCGATGTATTTCTTGTCCTTGCCCCATTCGAGCACCCGGCGGGCGAAGAGGAAAATGAACGGGACCGGGAGCATATTGCCCACCAGGGCGACGAGGATCGAGGGAACGATGGGCAGTCCGAAGCCCACCGCATAGGGGATTGCGCCGCGGAGTTCGATCAGCGGCACCATCGAGATGAGGAAAACGATCAGGTATTTTTTCATCGAATCTTCTCCAGATAGTCCATAATGGCGACAAAGGCTTTCGCCTGGGTGGCTTCGCCGCCCTCCGGCGGGGCCACCACGAGGTCATACTCCCCGCCCGGAAGCGCGCAGCGGCCCACCTTGAAGCGAGCCTTGCTGCAGCAGGCCTCGTACTGCGCAGCGAAACACTCCGGCGAGGCGGCCAGCGAGATGAACAGGTCCTCCTGCCGGGGCGCCTGGGCCGCACGCACGCGCTTACGCTGGATCCCCAGCCAGTTCAGGTCTCCCGGACGCGGGCAGAGGATGCAGACCGGGATGCCGAGACGGTTGAAACTGTCCCAGATCAGCGCGCAGACCTCCGTGGTATCTTCCTCCCCCGTCCCGTCCACGAACACCGCGGCGCTGCCGGTCCGGCTGAGCGGCAGCAGGCCCGTCGGGACCGTGCTCCGGTCCCGGCGCAGAAGCCGGGAGCGGAAGAAGGCGCGGAGCGGATTTTTCATTTCCCGTACGAAGCGATCAGTTCGCGGATTTCCTGCTTGGCAACGCGCCAGCGCGGGATGTCGATCTTGGTACCCACCACTTCCACCACCTTGGCGGCGATGATCGAGCCGATCTCGCCGCAGGCCTTGAGCGGCAGGCCGAGCGAGTCGGCGTACAGGAAGCCGGCGGCGTATGTGTCCCCGGCGCCTGTAGCGTCCACCGGGTCGGCCGGCCAGGGCTTGACGAAGTCCACTTCGTCACCGGACTTGACCCAGCTTCCGTCCTTGCCTACCTTGACCACGGCGATGCGGCAGAGCCGGGAAATCTCGTCCAGCGATGCGCGCGGATCCGTCAGGCCGGTGAAGGCCCGGGCCTCCGTCTCGTTGGCGAATACGATGTCGACGTACTTCTCCACGATGTCGTGCAGGAACGCGAGGTTGGACTCCACGACGTTGTAGGAAGCCATGTCCAGCGAGATGATGCAGCCGGCGCGGTGCGCATACTCGACCGCACGGCGCACCAGGTCCTGGTTCTGCACCAGATAGCCCTCGATGTGGAAATAGTCATAGCCCTCGAACCACTCCGGTTCCAGGTCGTCCGGCACCAGGTCGAGCGCCGCGCCGAGATACACGGCGAAGGTGCGCTCGGCGTTGCCTCCGCTGACGAACACCATCGAGCGGCCGCTCGAATGCGGGCTGGTCAGCAGGCGTGTCTGCACGCCGTACTGCTCCTGGTCGCTCTTGAAGAGCAAGCCCAGCTCGTCGTTGCCGATCTTGCCGATGAAGCCCGACGGCATCCCGAGGATGGCCGTGCAGGTGATCGTATTGGCAGCGGATCCGCCGGCCACGTATTTCACGCCCAGCGGCTTGAGGGCCTGCCAGATGCCGTCGCCCGTCTCCATGTCGACGTGCTGCATGCTCCCTTTCGGGAGGTGGAAAGTGTTCAAGAGCGAATCATCCGGCAGGACGGCCAGGATGTCCGTCAAAGCATTGCCTATTCCGAGTATTGATTTCATATCTTACAAAAGTAACACAAATAATTCGTAAATTTGCGGCCAATGTCCCAGAAAGCAGCAAATATCATCAAATACAGCCTCTCCACGATCCTCGCCGGAGTGCTGGTCTGGTTTGCTTTCCGGGGCGTGGACTGGAAGGCCTTCTGGGCCGGCCTGCAGCAGACGCGCTGGGGCTGGGTGGCCCTGTATTTCGCGGCCGCCGTCCTGGCGCTCGTCTTCCGCACGGAGCGCTGGTACGCGCTGATCCGCCCGCTGGATCCGCAGGTGCGGCGCCTGGGCGTGTGGGATGCCCTCAACGTGGGCAACCTGGTCAACGTCGTGCTGCCCGGCGCCGGTGAATTCGTGCGCTGCGGCTACGTCACCTCCAAGCGGATGAGCTACGACAAGGCCTTCGGCACCATCGCCTGCGAGCGCCTTTTCGACATCCTCGCCGTGGCGGTGATCCTCATTGCGGCGCTGGCCCTGAAATGGAACACGTTCGGGACCTTCTTCCTCGAGAACATCTGGAATCCGCTTTCCGGCCGCCTCGGCGGTTCGCTCGTCTGGCTGCTGATCGCCGCCCTGGCGCTGCTCGCCGGCTTCTTCTGGGCCGTGTTCCGCTTCCGCAGGCGCGTCCGTTTCCTGGCGCGGATCGCCGGCACCCTGCAAGGACTCGGCACCGGCTTCGCCAGCGTCGCCCGGATGGAGCGCAAATGGCCCTTCCTGCTGAGCACGGTGGGCATCTGGGCGATGTATATCGCGATGATGTTCTGTACCATCCGGGCACTGCCCGACCTGGGTGCGCTGGGCGGCGTGGACGCCGTCTTCCTGTCCGCCGTGGGCAACATCGCCTCCGTCATCCCCGTCCCGGGCGGCATCGGCGCCTACCACTACCTCGTGGCCCTCTCGACCCAGAGCCTGTACGGCGCCACCTGGGAGACGGGCATCCTCCTCGCCACCCTCGGCCACGAAGCCCACGCCATCCTGATCATCCTGCTGGGCGTGCTCTCCTATCTGCATTACTCCTTGCGCAAGAAGAAATAATCATTATCTTTGCATCCGGTTAGTTAGTTGTGCAACCCTATGCAATTGATCCTCCCCGAACGCTACGTGGACCTGCTCGGCGGCGCCGAGCGCACGGAGAAGGCCATCAAGGCCGTCAAGGACATGTTCCAGAACAATCTGTCAGCGCAGCTGGCCCTCCTGAGGGTAACGGCGCCTATGGTCGTGCTTTCCGGGACGGGCATCAATGACGAACTGAACGGCGTCGAGCGCCCGGTCCGCTTCCCCATCCGCGACATGGGCGAACAGCTGGCCGAGGTCGTGCATTCCCTCGCCAAGTGGAAGCGGGTCAAGCTCGCGCAGATGGGTATCGCCCCCGGCCGGGGCATCTATACCGATATGAACGCCCTGCGCCCGGACGAGGACCTGGACAATCTCCACTCCATCTACGTGGACCAGTGGGACTGGGAGAAGGTCATCCGCCGGGAAGACCGGCACCTGGGCTTCCTCAAGCAGACCGTCCGCCGCATCTACGAAGCCATCAAGGTCACGGAGAACAAGCTTTTCGTGGAGTTCCCGCAGATCGTGCCCGAACTTCCCGAGGAAATCCATTTCGTCCACGCCGAGGAGTTGGTGCAGCTCTATCCGGGACTGAGCCCCCGGGAACGGGAGCACGAGATCGTACGCCGCTGGGGCGCCGTGTTCATCATCGGCATCGGCGGGGTGCTCTCTGACGGAGCCCCGCACGACGGGCGCGCCTCGGACTACGACGACTGGAGCAGCCCCAACGAGGAAGGGTTCACGGGCCTCAACGGCGACATCCTGGTGTGGAACAACGTCCTCCAGCGGCCCTTCGAGCTGTCCAGCATGGGCATCCGCGTGGATGAAGCGGCGCTGCGCCGCCAGCTCGCGATCAAGGGCGAGAGTTGGAAAGCGGAACTCCCCTTCCACCGGAGCCTGCTCGCGGGCGAGCTGCCCTGCACCATCGGCGGCGGCATCGGCCAGAGCCGCCTGTGCATGTTCCTGCTGCGCAAGGCCCACATCGGCGAGATCCAGAGCAGCATCTGGCCGGAGGACATGGTCCGCCGGTGCCGCGAGGTCGGGATCAATCTGGTATAAGCAGATCAGTCGACGGCCCGGCCGTCTTTCCAGACCAGGTCCACGGTCTTCCCGCCGCGGGTACGCAAGCCTTTCACATATCCTTCCTTCCAAGCCTGAGGCAGGGCCGGAAGCCGCTGTACGCTGCCGTCCGGGCTGCTCTGCAGCAACATCTCCAGCACCCCGGCGCAGCCGCCGAAGTTGCCGTCGATCTGGAAGGGGCTGTGGGCGTCGAGCAGGTTGGGATAGGTCCCGCCGCCCCGGCGCGCATCTTCGCCCCGATAACGGTCCGGGCTCACGTAGCGCAGCAGCCGGCGGAACATCCGGTAGGCGTTCTCGCCGTCCCCGAGGCGGGCATACAGGTTGATGCGCCAGCCGCAGCTCCAGCCGGTGGTCTCGAATCCGCGGATCTCCAGCGTCTTGTGCGCCGCCTCAGCCAGCGGCGTGCCGGCTTCGATCTGGTGGCCGGGATAGACGCCGAACAGGTGGGACTGATGGCGGTGCTGCGGGTCGCGGTCGGCCCAGGGGTGGTACCATTCCTGCAGTTTGCCTTCAGCGTCGATATGATAGGGCCGCAGGCGGGCGAGCGCAGCTTCCGACTCCCGGATGAAATCCGGGTCGAGGTCCAGTTCGCGCGCGGCGCTGACGGCGCCCTGCAGGCATTCGCGGATGATGGCCAGGTCGGAAGTGACCCCGTAGAGGGTGTAACCGCTGTGGCCGTCGGGCAGCACGTATTCATTTTCCGGAGACGTGCCGGGGCTGGTGATCAGCTCCCCGTCCTTCTCCACGAGCCAGTCCAGGCAGAACTCCGCCGCGCCTTTCAGCACGGGGTAGTCCTCCCGCAACTGGTCTTTATCCCGTCCGAAAAGGTAATGCTCCCACAAATGCGTGGACAGCCAGGCGCCGCCCATCGTCCAGTTGGCCCATTGCGGCACGCCGTTGCCCAGGCCCACGGGCGTGGCCATCGCCCAGATGTCCGAGTTGTGCCCGGCGTTCCAGCCGCGCTGCACGCCGTAAAGCCGTTTCGCGACCGGCTCCCCGTTGCGGCTGAGGGCGTGGATAAAGTCCAGCAGGGGCCGGTGCAGGTCCCCGAGGGCCGCCACTTCGGCCGGCCAGTAGTTCTCCTCGACGTTGATATTGAGCGTGTAATTTCCGCTCCACGGCGGGACCAGGCGCTCGTTCCAGAGGCCCTGCAGGTTGGCAGGGACCCCCGGCGTGCGGGAGCTGGAGATAAGCAGGTAGCGTCCGTACTGGACGTAAAGGGCCTCCAGCTCGGGGTTCCGCTCCTCAAGGTCCGTATAGCGTTTGAGCTGTACGTCCGTGGGGAGCACCTTCACGGAGTCGGGGGTATCGCCCAGCCACAGACTCACCCGGTCGAAGAACGAGCGATAGTCGGCTTCGTGGCGTTTCAGCAGGGTCCGGTAGTCCGGGGTTGACACCCTTTCGGCGGCGGCATCGGAGAGCGCCTGCCAGGGACGGCCCTCCCGGACGGGATCCTTGTCAAAGCCGTTGAAACTCGTTTCGTCCACGAGGCGCAGCTCCAGCTCGCGGCAGCCCCTCACGTGCAGGACGCCGCCTTCGGAGCTGACGCTCCCGCCCCGGTGCCTTTCGAGGAGCACCGTGCGGAAATGCACCCCGCGGTCAGGGTCGTCCAGCGGTCCGCTCAGGCGCGGCCCCCGGTAGTAGTCGGGATAGGCGTGCCAGGGGGCGTGCCCCTCCAGGACAAGGCCGTCCGGACGGCTTTCCGACCGGTGGGTCAGCGGGCTGTCCAGGCTGATGTCGGCCCGGATGTCGGACGCGCTCAGGCGGATGACGATGACCGAGTCGGGCGCGGAGACGAAATACTGTGCCCGGAAGGGTTTGCCGCCTTTGCGGCAGCGGACTTCGGCGACGGCGCGCGAAATGTCCAGGCTGCGGGCGTAATCGCTCACCTCCAGCGAATCCAGGTACTGGATCCGGAGGTTGCCCAGCGGCAGATAAGATTCGGAATAATGCCCCTGCAGGCCCAGCTGGAGCCGCTCGGCCGCGGCATAGTCTTCCCGGTCGAGGGCTTCCCGGACGGCCTGCAGCGTCTGCTCTCCGCTCCCCGTGACGCCGAAGGCCACGAGGTCGGGATGATCCGGCCCGGCGTCCGGCTCGCCGCTCCACAGGGTGATATCGTTCAGCGAGACGCGCTCCTGCCCGAAAACGGCGCCGTAGACCATCGCGCCCAGGCGCCCGTTGCCCAGCGGCAGCGCCTCTTCGAAATACTCGGCCGGACGGTCGTAATGAAGGGTAAGGTCCGCCTGCCGGGGTGTGCAGGCATAGAGGAGCACTGCTCCTGCCAGGAGCAGCTCCTTACCAAGGGCAGACGGTCGCACTACTGATTCTCCTTGATCTTTTCCCTCACTTCTTCGAGGGCCAGCTGTAATTCCTTAATCTTCTCGGGATCGGCATCTTCACCCTTGGCCATCTCCGCTTCCAGTTTGGCTTTGCCTGTCTCGAAGGCCTCATTCAACATCTGAAGCGCTTCCTGGCGGACGGTGATCTCGGTTTCGGTCTCGACTTTGGGCTTTTTCTCCCAGAAGCTGCGCGGCACGAGCAGGAGGCCGATGCCGATGATCAGGATGGCAAGGACCGGACCCAGCACGGCCCAGATGGAGCCTCTCTGTTTTGTTTCAGGGAGCCGGTACGCGGCCTGAGGCTGGGCGGGCTGCCCTTGGAAGGAGTATCCGCACTGGGTGCAGAAACGGGCGTCGTCCGCAACCGGAGCGCCACATTGGGGACAAGATTTCATTTTAACGGGGCTTGAAGTGGTTGGTTACGGACAAATATAAACATAATAAAACGGAAATCCCGCAATTATCCGTATATTTGCAGTCCTGGTCCCTTAACTCAGTTGGATAGAGTAACGGTCTTCTAAACCGTAAGTCGAGAGTTCGAATCTCTCAGGGACTACGAAGCAGAGAGTCAGCCTAATTGGCTGACTCTCTGCTTCTCCGCCATGAGGAGGCGCTGCGTACCGATCTTGGTTTAATGGTGATGCCGTTTGTGCTGTGACCAGAGGCCGTAGACTTCGCTGACGTTGCCGGCGGTGATGAACGCCTGGATCTTATTGTCGCGGAGGTATTTCATCAGGTCGGCGAATTCGTCCTTGGTCAGCAGGCTCTGGATCTCCATCCGCGTCTCGCCCGTATAACCGCCCTTGACCTCATACAGGCTGCAGCCGCGCACGATATTGTGCACGATGTAGTCGCAGATGCGTTCGCTCTCGTCCGAGATGATGCAGACGCGCTTGCGCCGGTTGAAACTCATCATGAAGTAGTCCACGATCAGGCCGTTGATCCAGGTGCCGATCAGGCCGATGATCACGAGCCGGAAGGGATTCACGGTGAAGGCCGTGCAGCAGATGATGATGCCCGCGATAGTCACCGACAGGCCGATGTCGAAATGCAGGTATTTGTTGACGATCTTCGCCAGGATGTCGAGCCCGCCCGTAGATGCGTTGATCTGGAACATGATGGCCTGCGAGATGCTCAGGATGAGCACGAAACAGATCAGGTCGAACCACAGGTCGCCCATCACCGACGTCGCCCCGGGAGCAAGCAGTTTGGTATAAGGGCAGATCTTCTCCCAGACGTCCATCATCGGACCGAGGATCAGGGCCGTGTAGCAGGTCTTGAGGCCGAACTCCTTGCCGATGAGGAAATAGGCCAGCACCAGCAGGAAGGCGTTGATGACTAGCACCACCGTCGAGACCTTGACGGCGATCCCGGCCTGCTCGAACAGGGCGCTGATCACGATCGAAAGACCGGAGATGCTGCCCACGACGATCTTGCTGGGCACGAGGAAGTAATACACGGAGGCCGCGGCGAAGAACATACCCACGGTCATGATGATCAGCTCCTTCCAGAACTTCCAGGTCTTGACGGGAGCGACGAGCTCTTGCAGTTTCATATCATTTATTCTTCAGGTAGGCATCGATGGCCTTGGCAGCGGTGCGGCCGGCGCCCATCGCGAGGATCACCGTCGCGGCACCCGTGACGGCGTCGCCGCCGGCGAAAACGCC
>JAFZBH010000086.1 GCA_017561865.1 Bacteroidales bacterium
GCATCGCCTCGAGGCGGGCGGCACGCACGCCGTAGCCGGGGAGCACCTCGGCCTTGGGCTGCTTGGCGACGAGATCCTTCACGCTGGCGTCGAGTCCGCCGCTGCCGAAGGTGCAGAAGGGGACGACCTTCTTGCCGCTCAGGTCGACGGTCTCCAGCCAGGCGGCCACGGGCGGGGCGTAGGTGCCGAACCAGATCGGGTAGCCCAGGAAGATGACGTCATACTTGGAGAGGTCGGCCTTGAGGGGCTGGATCTCGGGCAGGATGCCCTGCTCGCGCTCCTGTCCGCTGCGGGCGATGGTCTCCTGGTAGGACCCGTCATAGGGATTCACCGGGAGGATGGCCTCGATGTCGGCGCCGAGCTTGTCGGCGATCGCCTCGGCGACGGCCTTGGTATTGTTGGACTGGGAATAGTAGAGGACGAGCGCTTTCTGCGCGTCGGCCTTCTTCGGGCCGCAGGCCGCGGCGACGAGCACGGCGGCCGCGAGGACCAGTAAGGATTTCAATCTTTTCATGGTATGTAATGATTTAGTACTAACCGCGTAAGTTCTGCAAAGATACGTTTTTTTCGCAGATAATGATTATTTTTGTCTGTATGAAAGTCCTTGTCATCAACGGCAGTCCCAAGGGGTCCGACTCGGTGACCCTGCAGACGTGCCTGTACCTGGAGAAAAAGTTCCCGGAGCACCGTTTCAGCTATCTGTCCGCGGCCCGGAAAATCAAGGCCCTGGAGCAGGATTTCTCCCCGGCGCTTGAGCTGCTGCGCGAGGCGGACCTGCTGCTGTTCAGTTATCCCGTCTATACCTTCCTGGTGCCCTGTCAGCTGCACCGCTTCATCGAACTGATGAAGGCGAGCGGAGAGGATTTTTCCGCCAAGGCGGCCACGCAGCTGAGCACTTCAAAGCATTTCTACGACATCACGGCGCACCGTTTCATCGAGGACAACTGCGCCGACCTGGGCCTTCGCTATGTCGATGGCCTGTCAGCCGATATGGAGGACATCCTTACGGAGGAGGGCCGCCGTCAGGCGGCGGACTGGTGGGCGTTCGTGCAGTGGCGCCTTGAGCGCGGGGATTTCAAGCAGCCCGGAAAAGCGCGCTTTTCCGGGGTACCCTATGCGCCCGGAGCAGTGTCCGTGCCCGCGGCGGGAGAGAAGAAAGCGGGCCGGACGGTCGCCCTCGTGACGGACGCGCGGCCGGAAGACGGGCAGCTGCGTGCGATGACAGAGCGTTTCCAGGCCGTCTTCCCGTATGAGGTGCAGGTGGTCAACCTGTGGGACTTTCCCTTCAAGGGAGGGTGCCAGGGCTGCTTCAACTGCGCCGCCACAGGAAAGTGCGTCTATTCCGACGGGTTCGACCGTTTCCTTCGGGAGACGGTGCAAAGCCACGACGCGGTCGTGTATGCGTTCCGCGTGCAGGACCATTCGATGGGCTCGCGCTTCAAGATGTACGACGACCGCCAGTTCTGCAACGGGCACCGCACCGTGACGATGGGCAGCCCCGTCGGCTACCTCGTGGCCGGCCCTTATTCGGCGGAGGAGAATCTCCGCGTGCTGCTCGAGGCCCGCGCCCAGGTGGGCGGGAACTTCCTTGCCGGGGTGGCGACGGATGAGACGGATCCCGACCGGCAGGTCGACTCTCTCTCGGAGACGATGGCCTACGCCCTGGAGAACGGCTACTCGTCGCCGCGCAATTTCTACGGGGTCGGCGGGATGAAGATCTTCCGCGACCTGATCTGGCAGATGCGCGGGCTGATGCGGGCCGACCACCGCTTCTTCAAGAGCCACGGCCAGTATGACTTCCCGCAGAAGAAATGGCGCACCTCGCTGCTGATGTACCTCGTGGGCTGGATGATGAGTAGCAAGAAAATGAAGGCCAAGGCTGGCGGCAAGATGACGGAGGGGATGCTTGCGCCGTATAAGAAGATGCTGGAAAAAGTTAAATGATAATCAGTTGAAAAGATTTATATGAAGAAAAGGATTATACTCATCGCGCTGGCCCTGGCCGCGGCTTTCCAGTCGCTCCGGGCGGAGGAGGGAATGTGGCTGCCGCTGCTGATCTCGCAGCGCATCGAGGACATGCAGGCGCACGGCTTCCGCCTGACGGCCGAAGATGTCTACAGCGTGAATCAGGCGTCGCTCAAGGACGCCGTGGTGCTTTTCGGTTCGGGCTGCACGGGCGAGCTGGTCTCGCGCGAGGGGCTGCTCTTCACCAACCACCACTGCGGCTTCAGCCAGATCCAGCAGCACAGCAGCGTCGAGCACGACTACCTCAAGGACGGGTTCTGGGCGATGAGCCGCTCGGAGGAGCTGCCCAACAAGGGGCTGACCGTCAGCTTCCTGGAGCGGATGGAAGACGTCACGGGGCTGGTCCTGCGGGGCTATGACGAGTCGATGGGCGAGGCGCAGCGCGACTCGCTGGTGAAGGCCAACGGCGATGCGCTCGTGAAGCAGGCGGCGGATCCCGCCAAGGGCGTCAGCGCCCGCGTGGAGGCGCTCTACTACGCCAACCAGTATTTCCTCTTCGTCTACAAGGTCTACCGCGACGTGCGCCTCGTGGGGGCTCCGCCTTCCTCGATCGGCAAGTTCGGCGGCGACACCGACAACTGGATGTGGCCCCGGCACACGGGCGATTTCTCCATCTTCCGCATTTATGCCGGTAAGGATAATGAACCGGCTGATTATTCGGAAGATAACATTCCTTATACTCCGAAGCGTTTCTTCAAGATCTCGCGTGCCGGCGTGCAGGAGGGTGACTTCACTTTCGTGTACGGGTGCCCTGGCAGCACGAAGGAATATGTGACTTCCGACGAGGTGCGCTACGTGGGCGAGGTGTCCGATCCGGAGAAGATCGCCCTGCGCACCCTGCGTCTCGACATCCAGAAGAAATATATGTCGCAGGACCCGGCCGTGCGCATCCAGTACGCCTCCAAGAACGCCAACGTGTCCAACGCCTGGAAGAAGTGGCAGGGAGAGTCGAAGGGCATCGCGCGCCTGGGGACGGTCGCCGACAAACAGGCCTACGAACGCCGTTTCGCCGCCTGGGCCGAAGGCACCCGCTACGAGGGGCTGCTGGACCGCCTGTCGGCGCTCTACGCGGCCCGGAACCCGGTTTATCGGGCCTATGAATACTATACCGAGACGGTCCGGACGGTGGAGCTGCTCCAGCTCGCGAACAACGTCAAGACCGCCCTGGACGCCGGCCGCCCGGTCGCGGAGCTCGCGACGAGCTTTTTCAAGGACTATTACCAGCCCATCGACGAGGAGATTTTCGTCTCGGTGCTGGACGCTTTCGACCGGAACATGAATCCCGGCTACAAGCCGGACTGGTTCAAGACCAAACTCGCCGAATATGGCGGCAGCTTCTCCGCCTGGCGGGATGATCTGTTCGCGAAGTCCCTGTTCACCGACCCGCAGCGGGTGGCGGCGCTGACCCGGGATGACCTGCCCGCCGTGACGGCGGACCCGGCGTGGGCCCTCTGGGATGCGTTCTACCAGTGGTACCGGACGGAACTCCAGCCCGTGATCACGGAGAGCGATCGGCAGATCCGCCTGGCCTACCGCGACTATATGCGGGCGCAGATGGAGTTCGAGCCGGACAAGGCCTTCTATCCCGACGCGAACCTGACCCTTCGCGTGGCGTATGGCCACGTGGCGGGCTACAGCCCCGCCGACGCCATTTACTATGCGCCCGTGTCCACGCTCAAGGGCATCATCGAGAAGGACAACCCCGACATCTACGACTACGACATCCCGCAGGTCCTGCGCGACCTGTATGCCGCCGGGGGCCGCGAGGACCAGCCGGTCTGCTTCCTCGCCACGAACCATACTTCGGGCGGCAATTCCGGCAGTCCGGTGATCAACGCCGACGGGAACCTGATCGGAATCAACTTCGACCGCGTGTGGGAGGGGACGATGAGCGATGTGGTCTTCGATCCGGACTACTGCCGCAACATTTCGCTCGACATCCGTTATCTGCTCTTCGTCGTGAAGGAGATCGGTCACGCCGACTGGCTCTTCGAAGAGATAGCCTTTGCAGATTGATTGTTTACTGTCCGGGAGAGATCTCCTGGCTAACTGTCCGGTTCGGAGCGCAGCGACTCAGGGGGTCTGGGGGGAACGCCCCCCAGTCATAGCGGAGCGAGAATCTCCGCAAAACGAAAATAGCCGTGCGAATGCCGGCTATTTTCGTTTTGTGGAGATAAGGGGATTCGAACCCCTGACCTATAGATTGCGAACCTATCGCTCTACCAACTGAGCTATACCCCCGATTTGCGGACGCAAATGTAGTAAGAAATTTTAAATTGACAAAATACTTAGCACGTTGATGAGTTCTTTGTCGATGGGCTTGTCGTAACGGACGGCGCGGGAGATGGGCACGTAGACGATCTGGTCGTTCTTGATGCCGATCATGATGTTGCGCTGCCCCTCCTTGAGGGCCTCGACGGAGGCGACGCCCAGGCGGCTGGCGAGGATTCGGTCGTAGGCGGTGGGGGAGCCGCCGCGCTGCAGATGCCCCAGGATGGACACCTTCACGTTGTACTCCGGATATTCCTGCCGCACGCGCTCGGCGTAGTGCATCGCGCCGCCGTCCTTTTCGGACACGAGCACGATGCTGCTGTTCTTGCTCTTGCGTATGCCGCGGCCGATGAAGGAGGCCAGCTGGTCGATGTCGGTCTGGTCCTCCGGGATGATGGCGGCCTCGGCTCCCGCGGCGATGGCGCTGTTCTGCGCCAGGAAGCCCGCGTCGCGCCCCATCACCTCGACGAAGAAGATGCGGTCGTGGCTGTTGGCCGTGTCGCGGATCTTGTCGACGCATTCCATGATGGTGTTGAGGGCCGTGTCGTAGCCGATGGTGGAGTCGGTGCCGTAAAGGTCGTTGTCGATTGTGCCGGGCAGGCCGATGACGGGGATGTCGTGCTCCGTGGCCAGGGCCTGGGCGCCGGCGAGCGATCCGTTGCCGCCGATCACCACGAGGGCGTCGATGCCGAACTTCCTGATGTTCTCGAAGGCCTTGGCGCGCCCCTCGGGGGTGCGGAACTCGTCGCAGCGGGCGGTCTTGAGGATGGTGCCGCCGCGCTGGATGGTGTTGCTCACGCTGGCGCTGTTGAATTCCTTGATGTCGCCCATGATGAGGCCTTCCCAGCCGCGGTAGATGCCCCACACGCGCCAGCCCTCGTAGATGGCGGCGCGCGTGACGGCACGGATGGCGGCGTTCATCCCAGGTGCATCGCCACCTGAGGTAAGGACACCTAATGAATGGATATTCATTTACTTAGTATTTATACTTTCGGATGGATCTCGATCGCGTCCTCCTTCTTGAAGGCGAGAATCTCGCGGATGACGTCCTCGGGCTCGTCGGAGATGGAGAGCAGCAGGTCGTGGTATTTCCCGCGCGCCATCATATCCTCGAGGAAGGGATAGACGGGCAGTTCCTTGGTGAAGAAGTCCACGCCGAGGAAGGCCATCGGGCTGGACACCTCGCAGGTCTTGTAGTGGTCCTGGGCGGCCTCCTGGAAGATCTCCTGGATGGTACCGGCGGAGCCGGGCGTGAAGATGATGCCGCCCACGGCGACCGTCAGGATGGTGTCCTCGCGGATGCTGTTGTCGTAATACTTCGCAATATGCGTGGCAAAGGGCGTGGAAGGCTCGTGGCCGTACAGCCAGGTGGGGATGCCCAGGCTCTGGAAGCGCGACTGCGGGAAGCGCTCCATCACGCGGAAGGCGGACGAGAGCCAGCCCTTGTCGCGGAAGGTATCCGCCACCAGGAGCATCTCGACGGCCTGTTCGAACTCGGCGTCGCTGCGTCCGGCCATCCAGGCGCCGAAATGTGTCGCCTCCATCGCGCCCGGGCCGCCGCCCGAGACCATCAGCTTGCCCTGCTCGGTGAGCCGCTTGCTGATGTAGGCGACGTTGCGCCACGGCAGGTCGCTGCGCTTCATCGCGTGGCCGCCCATCACGCCTACGACGTTGAAGGGATCGTACTGGCCGAGGAAGCGGTAGAGCGCGTCGCTGATGGAGTGGTCGTGCAGGGTGCGGGGGAGGGTCACCGCCAGGTCGCGGCTGCGCTTGCCGCTGGCGATGAAGTCGGCGTAGACGTGCCCGTCGTAGCAGGCGGAATAGCTGCTTTCGTCGGCCGGATCGAAGCCGGCATACAGGGAAGCTGCGTCGTAAAGTTCTTTGCGAATCTGGTAATTATCCATAATGAGAGACTTATTTATGTGCGAAGATACAAAAAAACGCGCAATTTTGGCGCAATCAGGCCATCTTATCTGTACTTTATACAATTAATTGAAAATTAAGATATAAAACAAAAAAGTCACAACTTGTAACATTTTTGTTAATAGGTATTTTTGCAAAAAATATCGCAAAATGGGGTGTTATGGAATCAATTAATTGTTATATTTGTGGAAAGCCAGAACACTTAACACTTTAAAGCAATAATACAATGGGAAAATTTGTTGTCACTGTCCGTAAGAACGGCGAGTTCCAGTTCAACCTGAAGGCCACCAACGGCCAGGTCATCCTCACCAGCGAAGGCTACACCACCAAGGCCGCCTGCCTGAACGGCATCGAGTCCGTCCGCAAGAACGGTCCCGTCGAGGAGCGTTTCGAGATCAAGGAAGCCAAGAACGGCAAGCCTTTCTTCAACCTGAAGGCCACCAACGGCCAGGTCATCGGCTCCAGCCAGATGTATGCCTCCGAGCGCACGATGAAGCAGGGCATCGCCTCCGTGATGCGCAACGCCGTCGATTCCCCGGTCGTCGAGGAGATCGACTAATCATCGTCGAAAGACTTTTCAAAGCCGGATTCCGAGTGGATCCGGTTTTTTGTTTGCCAACTCTTTCGTATATTTGTAAGTTGTGAGCATCACCCAGGCAGAAATCAAGCAGATCCGTTCGCTGCGCGAGAAGAAGTTCCGCGACGCGTACGGGCAGTTTGTCGTCGAGGGGGAAAAGATGGTCCAGGAGGCGCTCTCGTCGGGTTTTGAAGTGGTGAAGGTCGTGTGGCGCGAGGAGATCGGCGAGGCGGCGATGGCGCGCATCAGCCAGCTCTCCACGCCCTCGCCCGTGCTGGCGGTCGTCTCGCGGCCGAAAACGTCCGGAATCACGCCCGGAGAAGGCCTGTACCTGGGCCTGGACGGCGTGCGCGATCCCGGCAACCTGGGCACGATCCTGCGCCTGGCCGACTGGTTCGGCGTGGAGGCGGTGTTCCTGTCGGAAGACTGCGTGGAGGAGTTCAACCCCAAGACCATCCAGTCCTCGATGGGCTCCATCTTCCGCGTGCAGGTCGAAAAGACGGACCTGGCGGCCCTCTGCCGGCGTTTCCGCGAGGCGGGGAAGCCGGTCTGGGGGACCTTCCTGGACGGGCGGGACATCTACCGCGAGCCGCTTTCGCCCGGAGGGCTCGTGCTGATGGGCAACGAATCCGCGGGCATACGTCCGGAGGTCGCCGCAGAAGTGGACGGGCGGCTGCTGATCCCGTCGTTCGGGCGCTCCGGCGCCGAGTCGCTCAACGTGGCCGCCGCCACGGCCGTGACCCTTTCCGAATTCAGAAGAAGATGAGACGGATTATATTGGGAATCACTGCGTTATTTGCGTTTATCTCGTGCAGTACTACAAAGCTGATGCCCGAGGGAAGCTACCGCCTGGTATCCAATAAGGTGGCCTTTGAGGAGAAGGCCGGGGTGTCCGCCTCCGACGTGTCCCCGTATATCCGCCAGCAGCCCAACAGCAGCTTGATCTTCGGCTGGAGCCCGGGCCTGAGCATCTACAACTGGTCGGACGGCAGCGGGGAGGGGATCAACAAGTTCTGGGAGAAGGTCGGCTCGAAACCTGTCGTCTTCGATCCCGCCCTCGTGGCGAGTTCCTGCAGAAATATCGCCTCCCACCTCGAGACCCTGGGCTATTACGGTTCCGTGGTCACGCCCGAAATCAGCTACAAGGGCCGGCTGGCCGAAGTCAAGTATGTCGTCAGGCCCGGCAAGCGCTACCGGATCGACCGCATCGTGTTCGATGTGCCGGACGGCAGCTTCGGCGAAGCTTTCCGCGCGGACAGCGCGAACGTGACCGTCCGGGAGGGGGACTACCTGTCGGAGAAGGCGCTGGAGGCCGAGACGGTCCGCGGCTCCGCCGTGTTCCGCGACCAGGGCTACTACGATTTCAACAAGAACCACTATTTCTTCGAGGCGGACACGCTCACGCCCGTGACCACGCTCCATTACCGCATCCGCGGGTATGCGCGCGGCGAGAATTCCTCCCAGGACCATCCCATCCGGCAGTACCGCATCGGCCGCGTGAACATCATGCATCCTGCGGAAATCCCCTTCAAGGAGTCGCTCCTGCGGGATTACAACACCATCCGGCCCGGCGATCTGTACAGCGAGCGGATGGTCAACGACACCTATGCGCGCCTGTCGTCGCTCAAGCTCTTCAACAACGTCAACATCGAAATGCGTCCCACCGACAGCACCACGGTCGACTGCGACATACGCCTGAGCGGCGCGGACCTGGTGGGCGTCAAGTTCAACGTGGAGGCGTCGACGAACGCGTCGGGCCTGCTGGGCTTCTCGCCCCAGCTGAGCTTCTACCACAAGAATCTCTTCCACGGCGGGGAATGGCTGAACCTGGGCTTCACGGGCAACTGGCAGTGGATGCCGCACGACAACGTGCATTCGACGGAGTTCGGCGTGACCTCGTCCCTGTCGTTCCCGCGCCTGCTGGGCTATCCGCTTTCGCGCATCCGCGGCGAATACATCCCGCGCACCGAGATCAAGGCCTCGTTCAACTATCAGAACCGGCCCGAATTCCGCCGCTCGATGGCGTCGCTGGGCTATGGCTACACGGGGCAGGCGGGCCGCAATCTCTACTACCAGTTCTATCCGCTGCAGCTGAGCCTGGCGCGGCTCTTTTCGGTCAGCGAGGAGTTCAAGCACACGCTTGTCTCATATCCCTATCTGTGGGATACTTTCGAGGATCACCTGGATGCCGGCGTGGGCGGAATGGTCTATTATACGACCGATCCGGACGTGGTGCCGCGCTCGGCCTACCACTACGAGCGGCTCAGCCTGGACCTGTCGGGTAACCTCCTGTCGCTGCTGAATCCGCTGCTGCCGACTTCGGACGAGATGTCTCCGCCGCAGCACACGATCTTCGGCCTGCCGTACAAGCAGTACGTGCGCACGGAGTTGGACCTGGGGAAGGTGTTCCGCTTCGGCTGGGAGGACAACCAGGCACTGGCCCTGCATCTGGCGACGGGGATAGGCTGGGCCTACGGCAATTCGACGGCACTGCCGTTCGAGAAGCAGTTCTACTGCGGCGGCGCGAACAGTATGCGCGGCTGGCAGGCGCGTACGCTGGGTCCCGGCAGCGAGCAGATGAATCCGGCGTTCAGCCTGCCGAGCCAGACGGGGAATTTCAAGATGGAGGCAGACGTGGAGTACCGTTTCCCGTCGTTCTGGAAGCTGGAATGGGCGCTGTTCGCGGAGGTGGGAAACGTGTGGCAGCTGGGCGGCGGGCAGGCGCTGGATCTGCCGGGGAGCCTGGCGGCGGACTGGGGCGCGGGGCTGCGGGTGAATCTGGATTTCATCCTGATCCGGCTGGATGCAGGTTTCCGGCTGCACGATCCGGCTGATGCGCCCGTCCTGAAGGGTATTGTTAAGTTCGCGCACCAGAGCCGCGACACAAATGCCGTCAAAAGCCATACTGTTTCTCCGTCAGTTAAGAATCCAAAGGAAGAGTCAGAGATAAAAAGAGAGA
>JAFZBH010000025.1 GCA_017561865.1 Bacteroidales bacterium
CCAGGTGAAGCTCACCGCCAAGGTTGGCGAGAGCGGCCGTCTCTCCGGCGCCGTCACCGCCGCCCAGGTCGCCGAGGCGCTCGCCGCCGCCGGCATCGAGGTCGACAAGAAGAACATCACCCTCCCCGAGATCAAGGAGCTGGGCGAGTTCGAAGGCAAGGTCAAGTGCTACAAGGGCGTTTTCGCCGCCGTCAAGGTCCTCGTCGAGGCCGCCGCGGAGTAATCCCCTTTGCTGACTTATTGACGCTCCCCGGCAGAGTCCTGCCGGGGAGTGTTGTTTTTTTCATTACCCTCTCTCCTCTACCGGGCTTACACCTCCCCGGGCCGGCCCGGCGGGTCTTCCAGACGGGCGGCCGCTCTTAATGACGGGGCATATCCCCGAACCCCTGCGGCGCTCAAGTCCCTTTCCAACTTTGCTGACGCAAAGTCCCGGGACCGCGCCGGTCGGCTGATGCCGACTCGGACAGGTTTGCCGAAAAACCAATTTCCGCTCCGCTGCCTGCCGGGCCGGCGATCTGTTGCTGCCGATTTTATCCCATTTTTGGACAAGTTTCGGCCAAATCGGGGCTTGTTGAAAAACAGGGCGCGGGGTGACCAGCCTCAGAAGGTACTGTGGGGCATATAACCCCGCTCAGTGACGGCCTCAGGCCCTCAGAGCGCGGGGTCACCCCCGCCACAATGGCGCCTGGGGCACCTTACCCCGCGCCCTGATTTTGAAAAAATCCCTCGGCAAGCTCAGGATGACAGGAGGGGGCACTCAGGATGACAGGAAGAGTGCTCAGGATAACAAAAATCCCCGGGGCGACGGGCCCCGGGGGATTGGTCAGACAGATTGACTGATCAATAAAGTCGATCAGTCAGGGATTATTCCGCCGTGGCGGCCTCGAGCTTCTTAAGGAAGGAGAACATCACGACGCCGGAGATGACGCAGAGGGCCATCAGGACGGTCCAGTTGACCCACAGCGGCACATTGTCCCACAGCATCGACGGAATGGAGCTGAGGTAGTTGCCGATGGCGGTGGCGGCGAACCAGCAGCCCATCATCAGGCCCTTGTACTTCGGCGGAGCGACCTTGGACACGAAGGAGATGCCCATCGGGCTCAGGAGCAGCTCGGCGAAGGTGAGCACCAAGTAGGTGCTGATCAGATAGGTCGGCACGACCGGGTCAGGCGACACGCCGCCGACGGCCGTCAGGCTCGAAGGAGCCGGCTGGCCCTTGGAGGCGGCAAGCATAATGAGGTAGCCCAGCGCGGCCACGAACATACCCAGACCGATCTTCTTCGGAGCGGAAGGCTCCTTTCCCTTCTTGGCGAGCGCACCGAACAGGGCCATCGAGACCGGGGTCAAGGCCACGACGAAGAACGGGTTGAACTGCTGGAACTGCTGCGGCAGGATGTGCAGCACATCGTCCATCCCGGCGTACAGCGCATAGGCGCCGCCCCACAGCAGCAGGGTGACGACCGCGCAGATGGCCTTGGCCTTGGAAGTCTCGGACTGGAAGATCCCGAACAGGGTGTACACCGACACGGCGATCAAGAACAGCGGCCAGATATTGAAGCCGATGCGAAGCGGCCCCGACACGGTGTCCTGCGTATAGTCACGCGCGAAATAGGTCAGCGAGGAACCGTTCTGGTGGAAGGCCATCCAGAAGAAGATGACCACGGCGAACACGAAGATGAGGGCCACGATCCTGTCCTTGGTCTGCTTGGGCGTGAGCTCGACGACGGCCTTCTCGCTCTTGGCGGCAGCCTGCTTGGCGTTGACGTCGGTGTGCTTGAACCAGGAACGGAAGCCGAAGTAGATGGCCATCGAGAAGATCAGGGACACGCAGGCGACGGCAAACCCCAGGTTGTACGCGGTCGACAGGTGGGTGATGTAGTACTGGCTGAAGTCGCTCAGGCTCATCGCGGCCACGTCGGAACCCGGCATCGCGGCCTGGAGCTCCTGGAGCACGGACGGATCCTGCAGCGTGCCGTTCAGGCACTGGTGCGCGAGGGCCGGGATGTCGGCCTTATAGATGAGTCCGGAGCTGGCCAGGTGCTTGTTGGTCAGCGCAGTAGCCGCCGTCGGGGCGAACATCGCGCCCACGTTGATGGCCATATAGAAGAGGCTGAAGCCGGAGTCGCGCTTGGCGCTGTAGGCGGGGTCGTCGTAGAGGTTGCCCGTCATCACCTGGAGGTTGCCCTTGAACAGGCCCGTGCCCACGGCGATGAGCAGCAGGGCGCCGATCATCATCACGAGCGCGAGTCCGCGGCCGTTGAAGGCGTCGGTCGGGATGGCCAGCAGGAGGTATCCCAGGAACATCACCGACACGCCGGTGACGACGCACTTGCCGAAACCGATCTTGTCGGCGAGCCATCCGCCGAGGACCGGCATGAAATAGACGGCTGCGAGGAAAATGGCATAGAACTGACCCGCCGCTGCGGCGGTGAAGCCGAACTTCGCCTGCAGGAACAGGAGGAAGATGGCCAGCATGGTGTAATAGCCGAAGCGTTCGCCGGTGTTGGCGAGAGCCAGGGCGTAGAGACCTTTGGGTTGTCCTTTGAACATATTATGGGTTTTATTGGTTATGCTATCATACAAAGATACGTAAAAACGGGAAAGATTCGTATTTTTTTGCGGGGCAGGATGGCAAAAAATACGTTTTTGAAGCTGTGCTCCCGCCTGCCCGTACGCAACTGTTGGCATTTCTCCACCGACGGCGCCTACGCGGAAGTCCTGTTCCGCGACAGGACCGACTTCGTGGATGCGATGAACCGCATATATCTGCTGGCCAGGAAACACAATATCGTCATCCTGGCGTTTTGTTTGATGGACAATCACCTTCATTTTATTATATATGGACTGCTTGACGATTGTCAGCGCTTTGTCCACGGATACATCCGGCAGACATCCATGTCGATTTCTAAACGTTTCGGTTATCGTCATGAACTCCTCTCTCTCCCGGTGAGTTATCAGGCAATCACGGACGACACCTACCTGAAACGGGCCATCTGCTATGTCCACAAGAACCCGACTGCGGCCAATTTACCTTATCTGCCTCAGGACTATCCCTGGTCCAGCGGTGCCTTGCTCTTTCGGAATCAGGGAAACTGGTGCTCCCCTCCCCGACCCTGGACGACCCCGGCACAGCTCTCAGGAGAGGAGCGACGGGGCCGTTTCCGGACCCGGGAGGCCATACCGGACTCGCTGAAGGTCTGGGAAGACCTTATCCTGCCGGATAATTATATCCCCATCGAAACAATCGAGCGTTTATTCTGGTCTGCCCGGGTGTATCAGCTTTTTCTGGGATCCACCCGGGATGAAGACATCGAAACCCGGGGCGGAGCCATCTCCCGCCTGAGTCTGCCGGATGCGGAACTGCGGGAACACCGGAGCCGGATCTCGCTGGAATTGTTCGGCAAGGCTGGCACCCGCGAACTCAGCACGACACAGCGTCTTCGCCTGGCCAAGGAACTGCGTCGGCGGTTTAACTCTTCTCCCAAGCAGGTCGCCCGCCTCGTCGGCCTTAAGTTTGAACAGGTCGAATCACTTTTGTAGTCAGCCCCCTTTCTGTCATCTCGAACCCTTTTTTTGTCATCCCGAGCGAAGCCGAGGGATCTCCACCAGCCTAATATACGGTTGTTGAAAATCAGGACGCGGGGCAAGATGCCCCAGGCGCCATTGTGGAGGGGGTGACCCCGCGCCCTGAGGGCCTCAGGCCGTCACTGAGCGGGGTTATATGCCTCACAGTACCTTCTGAGGCAGGTCACCCCGCGCCCTGTTTTTCAACAAGGCCCATTTTGGCCGAAACTGGTCCAAAAACAAGATAAAATGGCATCAACAAACCGCCCGGCCCGGCAGTGGAGGGCTGGGAGCGGGCGAAGTCGAGGGATCTCTCCACGCGCTGACGCTTGGTCGAGATGACAGAAAGGCCCCCCTTGACGAAGTCAAGAAAAATGAGTATATTTGCGTGATATGCATAAGATCGGGACTTGGCTGCTGAAAGGGATCCTGCGACTGCTGGGAGTGCTGCCGCTGCGCGTGCATTATGCGCTGGGGCGGTTCATCTCCTGGCTGGCGGAGAGCGTGGTGCGTTACCGCCGCGACGTGGTGATGCACAACCTCACCAAGGCCTTCCCCGAGAAGAACGTCTGGGACCTCAAGCCCATCCGCAAGGCCTTCTACCGGCATTTCGGCGAACTGGTCGCCGAGGCGGTGTGGTTCGGCGGATGCCGGAGCGCCAAGCGCCTGAAGCGCCAGCGCCTGGTGGAAGTCGAGAACCCGGAGGTAGCGGCGGCACTGTTCGAGAAAGCCCCCAGCCTGGTCGTGATGTACAGCCACTGCGGCAACTGGGAGCTCTACGGCGGCATCGAGTCCTACAACTACACCGACACCCCCCTCCCCTTCACCGAGCAGAATTTCTGCGTGGTCTACCGTGAGATGTCGAGCCGCGCCTGGGACGAAGTCCTGCGCGACAACCGCTTCGCCCCCCTGAAGGACCGCAAGCATTTCCCGGGCTACATCGAGAGCAAGGACCTGATCCGTTACGCCTACTCGCACCGCGACGAAAAGAAGGTCTACAACGTCAACACCGACCAGCGCCCCTATTTCGCCTCGCCGGCCAACCTGGACGTGGAGTTCCTGGGCCAGCAGGTGCAGACGATGACCGGCGCCGCCGCAATCGCGCGCAAGTTCGGAATGGCCGTGGTCTACCTGACGATGCGCCGCGAGGGGCGCGGCCACTACGTGATGCGCTACGTGCCCATCTGCGAGGACGCCTCCACGATGGAGGTGCAGCAGATCATCCAGCAGTATTATCGCCTGCTGGAGCAGGACATCCGCCTCCAGCCGGAGAACTACCTCTGGACCCACCAACGTTTTGCAAGGATTTAACTTTTTAATACACAAATAGCTATGACCATTAAAGATCTTCAACCGGCAGTCGTCTGGAACAATTTCTACGGACTTACCCGCTGCCCTCGTCCCTCCAAGCACGAAGAGGTCGTGCGCCAGCACCTTCTCGACTGGGCCAAGGCCCACAAGGTCGAGGCTTTCGCCGACGAGACAGGCAACGTCATCATGCGCGTACCCGCCACGCCCGGGTTCGAGAACCGCAAGGGCGTGATCCTGCAGGGCCATATGGACATGGTTCCGCAGAAGACCGCGGACACGGTGCACGATTTCCTCAAGGACCCGATCGAGACCGTCATCGACGGCGAATGGGTCAAGGCCAAGGGCACGACGCTCGGCGCCGACAACGGCATGGGCGTGGCCTTCGCGATGGCCGTCGCCGAGGACAAGAGCGTCAAGCACGGCCCCGTCGAGATCCTCGTGACCTATGACGAGGAGACGGGCATGACCGGCGCCGAGGCCCTCAAGCCGGGCCTTCTGAAGGGTGACATCCTCCTCAACCTCGACTCCGAGGACGAGAAGGAGCTGTGCATCGGCTGCGCCGGCGGTCTGGACGCGATGGCGGATTTCAAGTACAAGTCCCTCCCCGTCCCGCGCGGCTACCAGGCCTACAAGATTGACATCAAGGGCCTGTCCGGCGGCCATTCCGGAATGGACATCTCCCTGTACCGCGCCAACGCCAACAAGGTGATGGTGCGCCTGCTGATCCCGCTCCTGGAGCGCTATGGCGCCAAGGTGTGCGAGTTCAACGGCGGGAGCCTGCGCAATGCCATCCCGTTCGAGGCCGAGGCGGTCGTCGCCCTGCCGGCCGAGAAGGTGGCGGGTGCCCAGCGCCTGGTCAGGAAGCTTTTCCGCATCGCCCGCGAGCGTTACCTCCAGAGCGATCCGGGTATGCAGTGCAACGTGGTGCGCGTGCGCAAGCCGCTGCGCTATATCGAGGACGGCGTGATGCTGAACGCCTGCAAGGCTATCGCCGCCTGCCCGTCCAACGTGATCCGGATGAGCCAGAGCATGCCGGGGATGACGGAGACCTCCATCAACCTCGCCGTGGTCCGCACGCGTCGCGGCCACCTGACGGTCGCCTCCCTGATGCGCAGCGCCTTGAACACGTCCAAGGCCGACCTCGCCCTGCGCGTGAAGTACATCTTCGAGTTCGCCGGCGCCAAGATCAGGTTCTTCGGCGGCTATCCCGGCTGGACTCCGAAGCCGGAGACTCCGGTCAACAAGCTCATCAACGACCTGCATATCAAGCTGTACGGCGAGCCGATGAACGTCTTCGCGACGCACGGCGGCCTGGAGTGCGCGCTGCTCGGCGCCAAGTATCCCAACTGGGAGATGGTGTCGATCGGCCCCACCATCATGTATCCCCACTCCCCGGACGAGAAGGTGCACATCCCGGCCGTCCAGCGGAGCTGGGAGCTGCTGAAGGCAGTCCTGGAGAACATCCCCGAGAAGTAGGGTTTGCCCAAGCTGTACATCATATCCGGCTGCAACGGATCCGGCAAGACCACGGCGTCCTACACCCTCTTGCCGGATCTGCTGGATTGCAGGGAGTTCGTCAACTCGGACGAGTTCGCGAAGAGTTTCTCTCCCTTCGATCCGGGAGCCGCTTCCGTGACCGCGAGTCGGTATATGTTGATGAAAATCAACTACCTGCTGGAGAAGCGGGCGGATTTCGCGGTGGAGACGACGCTCGCGACGCGCTCGCTGCTGAAGATCGTGCAGGAGGCGCAGCGGCTGGGGTATGAGACGGCGGTGCTGTATCTGTGGCTGAATTCGCCGGAAATCGCAATCGCGCGGGTGCGCGACCGGGTGGCGTCCGGCGGGCACAACATCCCGGACGCCGTGGTGCGGCGCCGGTATGTGATGGGGCTGCAGTATCTGTTCGATGTTTATATTCCGGTGATGGACCGCTGGGTGCTGGCGGACAATTCAAAGCCGCCGTTCCAGGTCGTCGCCGAGGGGTCCCGGGAGATGACGTATATCCGGGACAGCGAGAAGTATGAGATGATTTGGCAAATTGCGCATCCGGATGAAGGGCAGTGATCATTTCGGCATCAGCGTGGCGCAGCTACGCGCGCTCGTCTCGGAGGGGCTCCGGGACGGGGGCGACTGGTGTGACCTGTATTTCGAGGACACCTCGTATCACGATCTGCTGCTCCGGGACGGAGTGGTCGGGTCCGGAGGGTATCACGTCGACTACGGGTGCGGGATCCGGGTCCTGAAGGGAGAGAAAACGGGCTACGCCTACGCGGAGACGACGGATTTCGCGTCGCTGGTCCAGGCCGCCCGTGCGGCAGGGGCCATTGCAGCTTCGTTGCGCGGCAGCGCCATGCGGTCTGCAACGCAGCCCCGCGGGGAGTCACAAGAATCGGACAATTTTGCAGGATCGCAAAATTTTCCGATTTCTTCTGACCCCACCACTGTCGTGGTCCCCCCTCTTCCTTGCCGAGGGCGGCAAGCCCCCGCCGGGGCTGCGTTCAGACCGCAAAAAACGGCTGCTGCCGCACTGCAAGCAATGGCCAACGGCACTGCGAAGGACTGTGTCTGGCCGCTGCGTTGCGACGGAGCGAGGGCGGATTACTACCCGGAGCGGGAGGCGTGGGAGAGGGCGGAGATTGCGGGGTTCGTGCCGTTCCTGCAGCGCATCGAGGCGGGGATCCGCTCGCGCGACAGCCGGGTGCTGAAGGTCGTTGCGGTGCTCTCGTATTCGGTCAGTGAGATCCTGATGTTCAATTCGTTGGGCGAGATGACCTGCGACCACCGGCCGCTGGGAAGCATCTCCGTACAGGTGATCTTCCAGCAGGGCAGGCGGACGGAGAACAACACCGTGTCGCGGAGCCTTCGCTGCGGCGCCGAGATGATAGGCGAAGAGGTCCTCGAGGACCTTGTGAGCCGCTCCGTCGCCGGGATCGACGAGCGCTTCGAGGCGCGGCGTCCCAAAGGCGGGCAGATGAGCGTCGTGATGGGCGCCGGAGCCTCCGGTATCCTGCTCCACGAGGCGATGGGCCACGCGTTCGAAGCCGACTTCAACCGCAAGGGGCAGTCGGTGTTCAGCGATAAGATGGGGCAGCGCATCTGCCCTGCCGGAATCAACATCCTGGACGACGGGACCGTGCCCGCGAGCCGGGGCGCCCTGAACGTCGACGACGAGGGCGTGCCCGGGCAGAAGACCTATATGGTCACGGATGGGGTGCTGACCTCGTACCTGCACGACCGGATCAGCGCCGGATTCTACGGCGTCGCCCCGACGGGGAACGGACGCCGGGAGTCGTTCCGCTACAATCCCATTCCGCGGATGCGGACGACCTATATGGAAAGCGGCCGCGACGGCACGAAGGAGGACCTGATCGCCTCCGTGAAGCGGGGCATCTACGTGGACCAGTTCGCGAACGGGCAGGTCAAGATCGGCGAAGGGGATTTCACCTTCTTCGTCAAGAGCGGCTTCCTGATCGAAAAGGGTCGGCTGACGATGCCCGTCAAGGACATCAACATCATCGGCAACGGGCCGCAGGCCCTCGCCGATATCCGGGGGGTCGCCGGCGACCTGAAAATCGACGAGGGGACCTGGACTTGCGGGAAGGAGCAGAGCGTGGCGGTGTCGTGCGGGATCCCTTCGGTGCTCATTGGAAATTTAACGGTGGGAGGAGAGTAAGATGATCAGCGACAAGGAGTTGGCATTTGTCCGCGAGGCGCTCGAAATGGCGCGGGCCGCCGGGGCGCAACACGCGCGGGCGACGCTTTCGAAGAGCGAGGAGGACCTGGTGGCGACGCTGGACGGGGAGGTGGACCGCGTGACGCATTGCGCGGACCGCTCGCTCAGCCTGGCGCTGTTCGTGGACGGGAGGTTCGGTTCGTATTCGACGAACAAGCTGGACCGCCCGGCGCTGGAGGAGTTCATCGACCAGGCGGTGGCCGCCACGCGTATGGTCGCGCCGGATCCCTGCCGCGTCTTGCCGGATCCCGCCCGCTGCTGCCACGACGCGCTGACCGGCG
>JAFZBH010000087.1 GCA_017561865.1 Bacteroidales bacterium
CAAGAAGCGTCCGTGTGGTAGCACGGAACGCAGATATCCTGACAGAACTTGTAACCTTCTCTTCTGACTTCGCTCATAGGAATCCTTTAGTAGCGCAGAACCTGAAGCTCCTCCTTCGAATACAGCAGCGGATCCAGCAGCCCCGGCGCAATCCGGCTCAGAATGACCCCTATCACCAGCAGCGCCAACAGCACCCCCAGCACAATCAGCAGCACCTTCAACCACTTCCGGGACGGTTTCTTCACCTCGACCGGTTCCTGAGCTTGCCGAAGGACCGGCTCGGCCACAGGCTCGGGCTCGACCACGGGTTTGGGCACGACCACGGGTTTGGGCACGGGTTCAGGTTCGACCTCCTTTTCGTCATTCCCGACCTGTTCGGGAATCTCCTCAACCACCGGCTCCGGTTCCACGACCGGTTCGGGCACGGGTTCCGGCTCGGGCACAGGCGCTGGTTCGGGTTCGGGCTCCGGCTCCGCAATAATCTCCGCCAGCCCGGCGACAGCCGTCGCCACCTCCTCGGGCGTCTCGACATGCGTCTTCAGCGACAGCGGAGCAAGGCCCAGCCCCTCGGGGAAGATGTCCAAGTCCTCATCGGCAACGAAGAAGAAGTGGTTCTCGCGCGTGGCGCGGAGACGTCCGAGGCCCGGGAAGACGACCGTCTTCTTGACCTTCAGGACCTCCTTCATTTCGGCGAGGAACTCCGTGAGGATGCGCGTGGCCATGTCCTTGTCGACCTCCTCGTTGTCCCGGTCGTACAGGTCTACCAGATAGGTGTCAGTTCCCTGCTTCGGAGAGAAATACAACCGGCGGTAAGGCGGATTGATCGTATAGCCCTTGTCGGAGAAGGTGGAAGGCATCAGCTCGGCCACGAAGCAGCCGACCCCGGGCAGGGTCACGGAGTCATGGTCCAGGATCGCCTCCTTCACCATTTTTGCAAGCAGATCGATATCCATCGTCGGTCAGTTTCAGATTCGTCCTGCAAAGATAGTGAAAAAAACCACAAAAAAGTTTGGAGTTTCCGAAAAAGGTTGTACCTTTGCAATCCCGAAACGAAATCGGGGCATCGCAAGCGATGCACACATTCCTCAGTAGCTCAGTTGGTTAGAGCATCTGACTGTTAATCAGAGGGTCCTAGGTTCAAGTCCTAGCTGGGGAGCCAAAGCGGACAAATCATCGGCAACGACGGTTTGTCCGCTTTCCTTTTACACGGGGTTAGGCACAAACCCATTTGTAATTCACTCACAATCAATTACTTGTAAAGTCACCCTTTCCCAACCCCTTCCCAAAACATGAGGTTGGGAACCACCCGCTTTGCAACATTCTGCATATCAACCAATTGCGAAACGCCTGGTGCCAAACCAAATGGATCTCCACCAGGGCATGTACATCTGGCAGTTACCATGCCTTCAGGTCCCGCGGTGGACCTGAAGGCACGGTCCGGGACTCGAAAGAGCAATCGCGGGGCAAAAACGAGTGTTTTGCCCCGCGATTGGGTAAAATGGGCGATGGAGGGCGCTGAGACCCTGGATTATTCGATGTTCTTCCGCAGATAAATCCAGTTTTCCATCTTGCTGACGCCAGGCTGGGGGCCGGTGAACATCTTGGCGGCGTTCAGGTCGCCCTTGAGCCACCAGTCGAGCCAGGCGGTGGCGACCTTCGCATAGTCGCCGCCGTGGGGCTGCATGTAGGTGCCGCCGTGACCGATGCCGTCCAGGCTGGCCAGGAAGGCGGGCATCGTGCCGGACATCTGCTTGAAGTCGTCGTAGCCGTTCTCCCAGGCGATGTCGGTCGTGCCGCCGAGGATCCAGATCACGGATTTCTGCTTCATCCTGGCCAGGCTGGCCTTGTCCTCGCCGCCGTTGAAGAAGCCGCTGTTCATCACTAGGATGGTCTTGATGCGCGCATCGTCCGACATATGGAGTGCCTGCAGGCCGCCGCAGGACATACCGGCCGCGGCGATGTTGTCGACATCAAGTTTGCCGCAGTAGGGGCTGTTCGGATCGGCATTCTGGGCAAGGGCCCATTCGAGCGCCTGCTTCAGCCCTGCCGGATCGCCCATCGACATTCCACCGGGCATCTGCGGCATACCGCCGCCGGGCATTCCACCGCCCATAGCAGGCCGTTGACCCTGCGGACGCTGGCCGCCCTGGGGAGCACCCTGGGGAGCGCCTTGCGGACGGGCACCGGCGGCCGGACGCTCCGGACGCGGGTTGTTGGGGCCGTAGGTGTCGGAGCCGTTGTCCATCACGATGATGAACGGCACCGCCTTTCCGGCCGCGATGAGGTTGTCCATGATGATGCCGGTGCGGCCCTGCTGGGGCCAGCCGTGCTCATCTTCGCCGCCGCCGTGCTGGAGGTAGAGGACGGGATACTTCTTGTTCTTGTTCTGCTCGTACTCGGCCGGGGTGTAGATGTAGCAGTGGCGCATCGAGCCGGTCACGGAAGAGTAGTAGTAGACCTCGGAGACCTTGCCCTGGGGGACGTTTTTCAGGGTATAGAAGTCCTCGTCGGCGGCAGGCACGTCGATGCCGCTGCCCCAGCGGCTGGCGCCGTAGTAATAGAGGCTGCCCGGATCCGGCACGGAGGCGCCGTCGATTTCGAGCTGATAATAGTGGAAGCCCTCGTCCTGCGGGGCGGAATCACCGGTCCAGACTCCCTCGGAGTTCTTGACCATTTCGTACTTCACGCCGCCGATGTCGAGCTTGACGCTCTGGGCGTTGGGGGCGGTGAGCTGCGCGCGGACGATACGCTGCGAGTTGACCATCGGATACGCGTGGCCGGGCTGGTTGGTCGTCGCCGGCTTGAAATCCTCCCGCACCTGCGCGGACAGGCTCAGCGCCGCGAGGAGAAGGAGCAGGGAAAAAGCTAATTTCTTCATGCTATTAGTGGTTTAAAGGTTTTCTAGTGCCAAGATAGCAATTAATCCGCGAAAATGCAATCAGGTGACGATCAGCGCGGCGCGGGCGTCGGCGAGGCGGCAGGCGAAGATATGGGCGTCGCCGCCCGGGGCGATCCCCATTTTCTTGCGGAGGGCATCGCTGCCGAGGGGCAGGTTGCGGGCAGTGATTTCGGCCTGGGGAAAGCGCCCTCGCAGGTCCTTGAACGCCGCTGCGCCGAAGGGCAGGACCTCTTGGACGCTGCGGACCTTGAACCAGGCCTCCACGCCGTCCGGGAAACGCGTGCCAGGGGCGCTGGAGGGGGTGTCTGCCCCCGGTACCCCGTTTTTTTCGTCGCCGGGGGCAAAATGGCCGGGATCCGCCCCCGGCAGGAGGTAGAGGTGGGTTGACGGGGCCAGTTTCAGCAGGCCCCAGCGGGCGCAGGGAAGGCGGAAGGCGCCGGCCTTGAGCAGGGCGGGGCAGGGCTCCAGCAGTATGTCGCCCGGCCGGACCTCCGCCGCGTATCGCACCTCCGCGTTCCGCTCTTCAGACCCTCTGAAACATAGATAGCTTTCCGGATCAGGCGGTGCCGCGGGCAAAACCGTGCCGCCCGTGGCATCGTGAACGGGAGGGGCCCAGCCGAGAGGCTGGGAGGGATGAGCGAAGCGAAGTTTTGCTGCGGCAGCCGCCTGTCCGGATAAGCGGGCAATGACGATTTCGGGTTCGGCCGGTGCGGTGTCGTGGCGGAGCAGGCAGAGCAGCTCTTTGACTTCACCGTCGTACTCCACGATGTGGATTTCCCGCAAGGCGGTGCCGAGGCGTTCCGAGAGCATCGAGAGGTCGGCCATCGGCGAGACCTTCAGCAGCACCGCCGGGGCTTTCCGGAGCAGCGTTGGCAGCAGCGTGAGGATGTCCGGGGTGCAGTCCTCCAGCAGAAACACCTTGCGGCCGGCGGCATCGCGCCGCGCCGGATCGGCATAGATCAGGTCCGCCTCCGGCAGCTCCGTGTCCGGAGTCACGGTCTCGCACCGGACCTCGATATTGCCGGCTCCCAGCCGCGCGAAATTCCTCTCCGCCGCCGCGGCCAGCTCCGCATCCCGCTCGAAATACACCACCCGCTCCGCCACCTTCGAGAACGCCCAACTGTCAACCCCCATTCCTCCGGTCAGGTCTAAAACCGAACCGAAAGGACACTTGCTGAAAGCATCAGTATTCTCCGATCCAGCCGGAGCAGGCAGTGCCGCCGGGGGAACCGTGCCGCCCGTGGCATCGTGAACGGGAGGGGCCCAGCCGGCAGGCTGGGAGGGATAGCGCGAAGCGCGTAGTTCCCCGGCGGCAGCTGCCTGTCCGGCGAGGTATGCTTTATAATAGGCCGTAGTGCACGAGGAACACTGCTCCAGGGCGAGGGCGGAGGGGACTTCGGCGCCGACGGCCGCCCACTCGGGAAGCTTGCGGGCCAGCTTACGCTCCCGGTCGCCGTCCAGATCCTGCAAAATGTCCGCAAAACTCCGTTTCATCCTCTGCAAATGTAATACTTTCCCTGATTTTTTCTTATATTTGATGGATTCGAATAAAACAGTAAAACGATAACCGGTATGAAAGAATTTGAACAGAGGGCCCAGGCCTGGCTCGAAGGAGATTTCGATCAGGAGACGAAAATCAAGATCATCCAGCTCCGCAACAGCGACCCCGCAGGCTACGAAGACGCCTTCTACAAAAGCCTTGAATTCGGCACCGGCGGCCTGCGCGGCATCATGGGCGTGGGCACCAACCGGATGAACCGCTACACGGTCGGAATGGCCACACAGGGCCTTGCCAACTACATCCTCGCCCACTGCGAAGACGACGACCCCAAGGTCTGCATCTCATACGATTCGCGCAACAACAGCAAGGAGTTCGCCCGCATCACGGCCGACGTCCTGTCTGCCAACGGCATCCACGTCTACATTTTCGACAACATCCGTCCGACCCCCGAGATGAGCTACGCCGTGCGGCTGAAAGGCGCCGTGGCCGGCATCATGATCACCGCCTCCCACAACCCCAAGGAATACAACGGCTACAAGGTCAGCTGGTCCGACGGCGGCCAGGTGACTTCCCCCGTGGACAAGGAGATCGTCGCCGAAGTGGCCAAGATCACCGACCCGAAGATGGTCAAATTCGAATCCGGCCTTCGCTGCGGCGAGATCGAGGCCCTGGGCGCCGACGTGGACGAACGCTACCTGCACGACCTGCTGTCCCTGAGCCTGAGCCCCGAACTCTGCGAGAAGCACGGCGAGATGAAGATCGTCTACACCCCGCTCCACGGCTGCGGCGTGCGCCTGATTCCCGAACTGCTCAGGCGCAAGGGCTTCAAGAACGTCATCCACGTCCCCGACCAGGACATCTCCGACGGCGACTTCCCGACGGTCGTCTCCCCGAACCCCGAAGAGCCCGCGGCCCTCAAGATGGCCATCGACAAGGCCGACGAGACGGGGGCCGATCTCGTGATGGGCTCCGACCCGGACGCCGACCGCCTCGGCATCGCCGTGCGCGACAACGACGGCAAGATGGTCCTTTTCAACGGCAACCAGACGGCCGCGATGCTGACCTACTATATCCTCAACCGCTGGAACGACCTCCACAAGCTCGGCGAAGGCAAGTACGTGGTGAAGACGATCGTGACCACCGAGCTGATCACCGACATCTGCAAGAGCTTCAACGTGCCGGTGTACAACGTCCTCACGGGCTTCAAGTACATCGCCGAGGTGGTCAAGCGCAACGAAGCCGAAGGCGGCGAGTTCATCTGCGGCGGCGAGGAGAGCTATGGCTTCAACGTCGGCGAGTTCGTCCGCGACAAGGACGCGCAGGTGGCTGCGATGATGGTGGCCGAATGCGCCGCCTGGGCGGCCGAGCAGGGCCTGACCCTCTTCCAGCTGATGCAGCGCATCTACCGCGAATACGGCTACCGCAAGGAAGGCCTTGTGTCCGTGGTGCGCAAGGGCGTCGAAGGCGCCCGCGAGATCCAGCGGATGATGGTGGACCTGCGCGCCAACCCGCCCGCGGAACTCTGCGGCTCCCCGGTCACGCGCGTGGTCGACTACCTGGAGCCCGAGAAGACGGGCCAGCCGTCCTCCAACGTCCTGCAGTTCTTCGACGAGGCCGGCGACGTCGTGTCCGTGCGACCGTCCGGGACCGAGCCCAAGATCAAGTTCTACTTCGGCGCCAAGGGCGCAGATGCCGACGACAAGATCGCCGCGCTCAAGAAACAGTTCTGCCAATAACCCTTAAAACTCTAACCATATGGCATCCATTTCCGATCTCATCATGCAGCAGGTGAAATCTGCCACCGGCGGTGTCCAGATTCCCTCCAACGTCCAGTCCACCGTGCTCAACGGCCTCTCCTCGTCCGTGCTCGGGAGCCTCACCCAGACGGTCGCCAAGCCCGGCGGCGTGAGCGCGATCCAGTCCCTGCTCACCGGCAAGACCAATGCCGCCACAAGCCCCATCACGGCCCTGGCCAGCTCCCTGTTCAAGACCAACATCCTCAGCAAGCTCAACCTGGGGACCGCGATGAACGGCTCCCTGCTGGCTCTCATCCCGACGGTGATGAGCAAGCTCTCCACGGTGATCTGCGACCGGGACGGCGACGGCGATGTCGACCTCAACGACATCATCCTCTCCCTGAAGGGCGGCGCCGCCACCGCGGCCACCCCGCGCACGGCCACGACGGCCAAGACCTCGGGCGGCAGCCTGCTTGGTGCGGCCACCTCCATCCTCGGCGGTCTGTTGAAGAAGAAATAGGCAGCTGCCTGATCGTGAAAAAAGCCGGAATCAGTTCCGGCTTTTTTCGTATTCCCTGCACCAGGCGGTCAGGGGACACTCCCCGCACTTGGGCCTGAGGGCCGTGCAGACATAGCGGCCGTGGAGGATGAGCCAGTGGTGGGCGATGGGACGCAGCGCCTGCGGCGTGTGCTTTTCGAGGTCGAGTTCCACGGCGCGCGGGGTGGTCCCGCGGGAGAGCCCGAGGCGCCGCGCCACGCGGAATACGTGCGTGTCCACGGCGATGACCGGCTCGCCCCAGGTGATGGATGCGACCACGTTGGCCGTCTTGCGGCCCACTCCCGGCAGGCTCATCAGTGCATCGACGTCGGAAGGCACCTGTCCTTCGAAGTCGGAAACCAGCTTCTGCGCCATCCCGACCAGGTGACGGGCCTTGCTGTTGGGGTAGGAGACGGAACGGATATACCCGAATACCTCTTCAATACTTGCCTGAGACAGCGCCTCGGGCGTAGGATAGGCGGCGAAAAGGGTGGGGGTGGTGAGGTTGACCCGCCTGTCGGTGCACTGGGCCGAGAGCATCACGGCCACCAGCAGCTGGTAGGGCGAGTCGAAATGCAGTTCGGACTCGGCGACGGGCACGTTGTCGCGGAAATAGCCGAGGACGGCTTCGTAGCGCTGCCTGAGGGTCATAAGGAAATCTCCCTGCAACTTTCGTCGCGGGTTTCGAACACGCGCCCGGGATAACGCGCGCAGATGCCGCGGTTGTGCGTGACCATCACGATGGCCGTGCCCTGCTCGCGGTTGATGCGTTGGAGCAGCTGGAGGATGCCTTCGGCGGTCTCCTCGTCCAGGTTCCCGGTGGGCTCGTCGGCCAGGATCACCTCGGGCTGGTTGAGGATGGCGCGGGCGATGGCGATGCGCTGCTGCTCTCCGCCGGAGAGCTGGTGGGGCATCTTGTGCGCCTTCGTGGTCATATCCACGGCAGCCAGGACCTCGTCGATGCGCTTCTGGGCGGCGGCACGGTCCTTCCACCCCGTGGCTTTCAGCACGAAGGACAGGTTGTCCTGCACGCTGCGGTCCATCAGCAGCTGGAAATCCTGGAAGACGACGCCGATCTTGCGGCGCAACTGGGGGATGTCCCGGCCCCGGAGCTTCCTCAGATCATAACCGCAGACCTGTCCTTCTCCCTTCAGGAGCCGGTTCTCGGCCGTGACGGTGCGGAAAATGGAAGTCTTCCCGCTGCCGACCTTGCCGATGATGTAGACGATTTCGCCGGGATAAACTTGCAGGTCAAGACCATAGACGACCGTGTTCTCTCCGCCCAGGATGTCGGCACCGGAGAAGGAGATGAGCGGAGTGCGGTTTTCTTCCATATCAGGGGTGAAAAAAGTTGGATGGTGTCTGCAAATATAGCGTAAAAATGAGTAAATTTGTAAGTTTATAAAAGGATTTTTCTATGAGTTTGAAAACACGGATGATCCCCTTGCTCGCGGCGACGCTCCTGTCGGCCGGGCTGCTTGCCGCACCCCCTGACGGCACGAAGACCTGGCGCGAGGCGATGCGCCTGTATGAGAACGGGATGTACGAGCAGGCCCGCCTCCTGTTCAGCTCGATGCGCGACGATCCGCTCAGCGACGCCTACGAGGTGCTCTGTGCCCTCAAGATGCAGACGGCCGACAGCGAAGAGCTGCTGTCGGCATACCGGCTGCGCTATCCGTCTTCCAGCCTTTCGGGACAGATGCATTTCGAGCGGGGCCGCATCCTTTTCGACCAGGGCAGGTATCAGCAGGCTGCAGAGGAGTTCTCCGGCGTGAGCATGGAGGATCTCTCGGAGACGGAGCTGTCCGAATATGTCTTCAAGAACGGATACTGTGCATTCTGCCTGGGGCATTATGCCGAGGCGGCGGAGTTCTTCACCCTGCTGGATGCGCTTCCGCAGTCCGATTATTCGGCCCCCGGACGCTACTTCTCGGGCGTGATGCTTTATGAAAACAAGCAGTTCGCGCAGGCGGAAGCCGATTTCTGGAAGGCGGCCGCGGATCCGCGCTTCACGGACTTGACGAATTTCTACATCGTCGACTGCGAATTCAACCAGAAGAACTACGACTTCACCATCCGGGAGGGTTCCCGCATCTATGAGAGCCTGCCGGCCGGAAGGCGTGAGCGGATGGCCAGGATGCTGTCGGAGTCGTACCTGATCAAGGGGGACAGCGACAAGGCCCGCGAATACTATGACGAGTTCTCCCACGAGGGGATGAACCGCAAGGACCTCTTCTATGCGGGCACGGTGCTCTATTCCGTAGACGATTACGCCGGAGCCATCGAGAATTTCACGAAGATGGTCAACCGCACGGACTCGCTCGGGCAGGTGGCCAACTACCACCTGGCCAACGCTTTCCTGCGCACGCACGACCAGGTGTCTGCGATGCGCGCATTCCGGGATGCCGCTGAACTGGAATTCGATCCCCAGATCACGGAGGATGCCGCGTTCAACTACGCCAAGCTCGCCTTCGACCTGAACAAGGACACCTCCGGTTTTTCCGATTACATCAAGCGCTGGTCCACCAAGGCCCGCGGTGACCAGATCTACGGCTATATGGCCCTGGCGGCCCTTGTAGACAAGGATTATGCGGCGGCGGTCCAGGCCTACGACAACATCGAGGAGCTGGGCCCTGAAGAGCGCAGCAACTACACCAAGGCGAATTTCCTGCGCGGGGAGGAACTGTTCCAGAGCGGTTCGTACCGCGATGCGCAGCCATATTTCCGCGCCACGGCCTATTATCTGCCCCGGACGGACCGCCTGAACCAGCTCGCCCGTTATTTCTCCGGTGAATCCGCCTACCGCTCCGGTAATTACACCGAGGCGCGCCAGACCTTCACGGACCTGTACAACGCGGCGGCCCTCGACGGTATGCCGGAAGGCCGCCTGCTGCCGTACAACATCGGCTACAGCCTTTTCAAGACCGGAGATTACGCCGGCGCGGCCCGCTGGTTCGACACCTATATCAACTCGGCCGACGAGCTGGTGCGCGAGGATGCGCTCAACCGCCGGGCGGACTGCGATTTCGGCCGCAGGGACTACAAGGCCGCGGTCAGTTCCTACCAGAAAGTCATCACGGAATATTTCACGCCCGACAACATCTATCCCTACTATCAGCAGGCGGTCGCATACGGCCTGTCCGGCGACAAGCGGCGCAAGGTTTCCACCCTGCTGCACATCGAGGACGCCTCGCCGGACGCCCCGCTCTATGACGAGGCGCTCTACGAGCTGGGCCGTTCGCAGATGGATCTGGGCAACAACAACGACGCCGTCCGCTCCTTCACCCGGCTGCGCCGCAACACCCGGGACAAGACCTATGTGGCCCGGGCGCTGACCGGCCTGGGAATGGTGAAGCGCAACATGCAGGACTACGACGGCGCGCTGGAGAGCTACAAGGAAGTGGTCTCCCGGATGCCGGACAGCGAATATGCCGAGGAAGCGATGACCGCGATCGAGTCGATCTACTCGGCCCTGCGGCAGCCGGAGAAATTCCTCGAATACGTGGAGCAGAATTCCCTCGCGCAGAGCCGCAGCGACTCCGACCGGCAGAAACTGTATTTCAATACGGCCGAGCAGCTCTACCTGGCGGGCAATTACCCGCAGGCGGCCTCGACCCTGCGCCGGTATATCGAGGATTATCCTGACGGCGCGGACCGGCTGCAGGCGGAGTTCTACCTGGCCGAATGCCTCAACACCACCGGGGAAAAGGAGCAGGCGGTGGAGCACTATGCGGCGGCCGCGGGAGGCGATCCTTCGCTCTCCTTCTCCGAGATGGCGCGCCTGCGCTATGCGGAGCTGTCCTACTCCCTGGAGCGTTATCAGGATGCGTGCAAAGCGTATCAGGAACTGCTCTCCACGGCCCGGATGGACGCCAACAGGCAGACCGCCCGGACGGGCATCATGCGCTCCGCATACAGGAGCAAGGACTACCTGGCAGCCATCGTGGCCGCCACCGAGGTGAGCGCCCAGCGGGGCATCTCCTCCGAACTCCGGCAGGAGGCCTCCTACATCGAGGCGAAGTCCAGCATGGCCACTTCGCAGCGTGACCGGGCCCTCGCCCTGTTCCGCCAGCTCGGTGCCGACCCGTCCACGGCCATCGGGGCCGAATCCCGGTACCTGGTGGTCCAGGATCTCTTCGACACCGGCCGCTTCGAGGCGGTGGGCGACGAAGTCTATGCCTTCTCGCAGAAGGCCGGCGACCAGTCTTACTGGCTGGCCCGGGCGTATGTCGTGCTGGGCGACTCCTTCGCGGAGTTGGGCCGCTATGCCCAGGCCAAGGCCACCTATGAAAGCATCCGGGACGGCTACGAGCCCGAAAAGGGCTCCGACGACATCGCCGTCAGCGTACAGATGAGGCTGACCCGCCTCGCAACCTTGATGAACGAATAAGCGTATGAAAAATAAGATCCTACTGCTGCTCTTTGCGCTGGCGCTGGGTGCGCCGCTCCATTCGCAGAGTATCAACCAGTCGGTGCAGGTGACCAACGACTACCTGGCCCGTTTTGCGGATTTCCAGAAACAGGGATCCCAGATGCAGGTGCCGGATTCACTGTTCCGCTTCGATTACAATTTCGACTATTCGGTATTCGACTCGCCCTACCGGGGATCGTACGAGTTCTCCCCTTACCGGATTGAAGTTCAGCCCGAAGCCCGCGCTTTCGACGGACGCGACCTGTATGCCCGCTTCGGCGCCGGCTACACCTTCCATCCCCAGCTCGAGTTCGCCTGGCAGACGCTCCTTCAGGACAACTATTCCTTCGGCGTGCTCGCCGGGTTGGACGGCTATTCCGGCAAGTATCTCCGCAGGGGCGTGGACGGCCGTTTCGCGGGCCACGACCTCTCGGGCCGGCTCGGCGCCGCCGGGCGTTATCTCCTGCCGGCGGTCCAGCTTTCCTACGGGATGGGGTATGAAGGGATTTACGCCGGGGAGGACATCGCCGAGCCGAAGACGCACTCCGGTTTCCACTCCTTCCTGCTGTCAGGCCGGGTGGCGTCGCGCGAGCGGCCCGAGGACGTGCTCTTCTACGACGTGGATGCGCGCTTCCGCTTTTCCAGTGAAACGAATGCCCTCTCGACGGGCCTGAAGAACGCCAAGGAGAACAATCTCCGCGTGACGGCTTCGGTGGGTCCGGTCCTTGACGGGAACTACCGTATCCTGCTGGATGCCCTGTTCGAGCTGGACGCCCTGCGGGACTATGATGAGATGGTGGCCAGGCATCCTTCGGCCAATCTGGTTGCATTCCGCCCCCACGCGGAGTTCTCCCTGGGCCCCGTCCGCCTGGATGCCGGAGTGCGGGTGGATTTCACCACCACGTATGCCACCAAGGATACCGTCCGCCAGTTCTCCTTCGCGCCGGACGTGACGGTCCGCTTCCAGTTGCCTGACACGGATGCCGAACTGTATGCCGCCATCAGCGGCGGGCAGGCCCTGCAGAGCCTCTATGACGTCAAGCAGCTCAACCATTTTGCCGTCCTCAGCGGCCTGGGTGCGTCGGCTTCCCGCGAGAAGATCCGCATCCGGGGCGGCGTCCAGGGCCACTGGGGCCCGCGCCTGCAGTATGAAGCCGAGGCGGGTTACGCCTCTTTGGCGGACGTTCCTTTCGCTTCGCTGTACGGCGCCCTCCCGGCGAGTTATAAAGTGGCATACGGGAAAGTCCGGGGAGCCTGGAAAGATGAGCGGCTGACCCTGGACGGCGGCCTGTCGTTCAATTATATGCAGGTCTTTTCCGGCATCGGCGCTTTCTCGCCGCCCGCCTTCACGGCGGACCTGCGCGGGGAATATACCTGGCTGCGCCAGGTCAGCGCCGGCGCTTTCCTCGAGGCGGCGTCTTCCCGCCTGCTGATCGGCGGGGGCGGGGAGAAGATCCCCGGCTACGTCAATCTGGGCCTGACGGGCGAGTGGCGGATCGACAGCCGCTGGAGCGCCTGGGCCGAGGCCGGAAACCTGCTCGGAATGGCCATCGAGAGAATGCCCGGATTCGTCGAGAAAGCCCCCTCTCTGACGGTCGGAATGAGCTTCAAACTATAGGGAAATCCCGATATTTTTCGTAACTTTGACAGATTTTAACAGACACTGATACAAGATGATTGAGAAAGAAGATATGAAGCAGGCGGAAGAGCAGTATTCCGCGAACAGTATCCAGGTGCTGGAGGGTCTCGAGGCCGTCCGCAAGCGGCCTTCGATGTATATCGGCGACATCGCCGAACGGGGCCTGCACCATCTGGTCTACGAGGTGGTGGACAACTGTATCGACGAGGCGATGGCCGGCTTCTGCGACACGATCGACGTCCGCATCCTGGAGGGGAACGCCATCCGGGTGCAGGATAACGGGCGCGGCATCCCGACGGGCATGCACGAGAAGGAGCACCGCTCCGCCCTGGAGGTGGTGCTGACCGTGCTGCACGCCGGCGGCAAGTTCGACAAGAACAGCTACAAGGTGTCCGGCGGTCTGCACGGCGTGGGCGTGAGTTGCGTGAACGCCCTGTCCGAGCTGCTGGTGGCGGAAGTCCACCGCGAAGGGAAGGTCTTCGTCCAGAAATATGCCAAGGGCAAGCCGATCACGGAAGTGCAGGTGACGGGGGAGGCCTCCGACACGGGTACCACGATCACCTTCCAGCCGGATCCGACGATTTTCACCCAGACGACGGTCTACCGCTACGAGACGCTGGCTGCGCGCCTGCGCGAACTGGCTTTCCTGAACAAGGGTATCCACATCCGCCTGACCGACGAGCGCGAGAAGGTGGACGAGTTCGAGCCGGACGCCTCGGGCGACCTGAAGGCCACCGGCCGCAAGGTCTTCCGCTCGGAGACCTTCTACTCCGAGAAGGGTCTGAGCGAATTCATCGAATACCTCGACGCCGGCGCCCGGACGATCATCCCGCAGCCGGTCTGCGTGAACTCCGACAAGATCATCCCGATCGACATCGCGCTCCAGTACAACGACGGCTACTCCGAGAAGATATACTCTTACGTCAACAACATCCACACGATCGAAGGCGGCACGCACCTGCAGGGCTTCAAGATGGGCCTGAGCCGTTCGCTCAAGCAGTACGCCGAGAAAAACAAGCTCCTGGAGAAGTTCAAGGGCGACCTCGCCCCGGAGGACTTCCGCGAGGGCCTCACGGCCGTGATTTCCGTCAAGATCGCCGAACCGCAGTTCGAGGGCCAGACCAAGACCAAGCTCGGGAACCCGGAGGCCACCTCCGCCGTGTCGCAGGCCACCGCGGCCGCGATGGACAATTACCTCGAGGAGAACCCCCGCTTCGCAAAGACCATCATCGAGAAGATCGTGCTGGCCGCGACGGCGCGCGCCGCTGCGCGTAAGGCCCGCGAGATGGTCCAGCGCAAGTCGCCGCTCGGCGGCGCCGGGATGCCCGGCAAGCTGGCCGA
>JAFZBH010000088.1 GCA_017561865.1 Bacteroidales bacterium
CGGCGCCGACTACCGTTTCGAGACGCAGCTCTCCCATACGGGCGAAATCGTGGACGGCACGCTGACCGGCGACCTCTACATCATCGGTGGCGGCGACCCGACGACCGGGGCCCGCACGGAGTGCGCCACCTCCATTTCCAAGACCTTCGCCACCTGGGCGAAGCTGCTCGCCGACGCCGGCATCAAGACCGTCGAAGGGCGCATCCTGGGCGATCCCCGCTGCTTCGGCACCCCGACGCCGCAGAACCTCGGCTGGACCTTCGACGACCTCGGCTGCAACTACGGCGCCGGACCCGCCGGGCTCAACTTCTTTGAGAACGCACAGAACTTCTACATCACGCCGGGTGCCGCCGGGGCCGCGCCGAACTACCGCGTGCAGTACCCCGACACCCCGTGGATGCGCTATGCGAACCACGCCGTGACCGGTCCCGCCCGCTCGTCCAACACGCTCTACTACGTCAACACGACGCTCGCCCCGCGCGGCGAGATCGCCGGGTCATTCCCCGCCGACCGGCGGGGCTATACGCTGGAGTGCTCCAACGCCTACGGCGCCTACACCTGCGCCTGGTATTTCCGCAATTACCTGCAGACCCTGGACATCGGGGTGCAGGGCGGCTGGGGCGACATCACCCCGCAGGGGAAGATCCGCACCGAACTGGACGGCTCCGGACCGCTTCCCGATGCGGCGGCTCCCGAGGAGATCACCGTGCTGGGCAGCACTTTCTCCGCGCCCCTTTCCGAGATCGTGCGCGACACCAACGGCGAGAGCGACAACTTCTACGCCGAGACCCTGCTGAAGATGGTCTCCCTGAAATCCGGGCTGGGCGCCGGGCAGGACGACTGCCAGAAGGCGGCCGAAGCGGGTCTTCGCGCCCTGGGGCTGCGCACCGACGGCGCCTGCCAGCAGTTCGACGGCAGCGGCTTGTCGCGCAAGAACTACGTCAGCGCGGACTTTTTCGTCCGTTTCCTGCGCAAGATGATGACCCTGCCCGAGTGGGACGCCTATTTCGCCTCGCTGCCGGTGCCTGGCGGCAAGGGGACGCTGGAGAACCGTTTCGACAAAGCCCCGCAGGAGTTCAAGGACCGCATCCATATGAAGAGCGGCTCGATGAACGGCGTGCGCTGTTTCAGCGGCTATATCCTCTCCACGGACGGCGATCCCAGGCATACCATCGTCTTTTCGCTGCTGGTCAACAACTGCACGGCGGCGTCCTATCTGCTCGTTCCGGCCCTCGACGGCATCATCGAGGCGCTGGCGGCGGAGAATGAATAATAATTGCTAACTTTGTCGGATATGCGTCGCAGTTTCATCATATTCCTGCTTTTCCCCGTGCTGCTGTGCGCGTGCAACGCGATCTCTTCGCTGGTGCACGACGACCAGGTGGTGGCGAAAGTGGGTTCCAACAAACTCTACAAGTCGGAACTGGAGCGCTTCATCCCCAATATGATTCCGGCGGAGGACAGCGCCCGGCTGGCGGAGCAGTACATCAACACCTGGGCGATGGACCTGCTGTATCTCGACGTGGCCGAACGGGAACTGTCCAAGGGCGAGCTCGACGTGAGCTCGGACCTGGAGGATTTCCGGCGCTCGCTGCTGAAATACCGCTACGAGCAGCGCTACATCAACGACCGCCTGGACACCCTGGTCACGGACGAGCAGATCCGGCAATACTATCTCTCGCACGAGGCTGACTTCGAGCTGAAGCGCCCCGTGCTCAAGGTCCGTTTCGTGGACGTGATGAAAGATTCGCCCAACAAGGACGCCATCCTCAAGATGATGCGTTCGAAGGAATACGACGACGTACAGCGGGCGGACACGCTCGCCAAGTCCACGGCCCTGCGCTATTTCGACAGTGCGGACACCTGGATGGACGCCAGCGAGCTGGCGAAATCTTTCGGCCTGGACTATACCCAGATGCTGTCCTGCCTGAAGGGCGACATGATCCGCTACGAGCCCGAAGACCGCGCTGACCTGATGGCGGCCTATGTGCTGGACATCCAGCGCAAGGGGACCGCTCCGCTCGAGTTCTGCTCCGCTCGGATCCGAGATATCCTGATGAGTGCAAGAAAACACGACCTGATGACCAGTTTGGAACGGGACTTGCTTGAAAACGCGCTCGAAAGCAAACAATTTGTAATCTACCGGAATGAAGAATAAGTGCTTGAAAACCGCCTTGGGCGCCGCTCTGTTGGCCCTGGCGGTCCTCCCCGCAGCAGCCCAGCGCTATAACGGAATCGTGGACAAGTCCGTGGCCGTCGTCGGCAACGAGATGATCACCCTGTCGGACGTGGAGGCGCAGGTCCAGGCGATGCGTGCGCAGGGTATGGCGGGCGACCGCTGCGAGATTCTCGAGAACCTGATGCAGACCAAGCTGTTCATCGCCCAGGCCCGCGTGGACTCCCTGACGGTCAACCAGGACCAGGCGTCCGCCCAGCTGGACCAGTACGTGGCCGAGATGCTGACCCGGGCGGGGGGTGAGGACGAACTCTCCGAGTATCTGGGCAAGCCCCTCTACAAGCTCCGCCAGGAGTGGCGCGAGCAGATCGAGGAGCAGACCCTCGCCCAGCAGGAACAGCAGGAGATCGCCAAGAATCTTCCGGAACTGACGCCGTATGACGTCAAGCAATATCTCGACACGGCGGACGTGTCGTCGCTGCCCGTCGTGCCGATCAAATACCAGATGAGCCAGATCTGCGTCTATCCCGACCGGGAAGCGGCGGCGATCGCCGTGAAGGAGCGCCTGCTCTCCATCCGGGAGCGCATCATCGGCGGGGAGCGTTTCGCGACGCTGGCCCGCCTGTATTCCGAGGATCCGGGCAGTGCCCGCAAGGGCGGCGAACTGGGGATGGCCTCGAAATCCATCTTCTGGCCTGCGTTCTCGGACGCTGCGATGTCGCTCAAGCCCGGTACCATCTCCCAGATCGTGGAGACCCCGGACGGTTTCCATATCATCGAGGTGCTGGAGAAGAAGGGCGATATGTTCAACGCCCGCCACATCCTGATCAAGCCGAGCTACACGGAAGCCGACCAGGAGAAGGCTTTCAGCAAACTGGACAGCCTCCGGACGAAGATCCTGGACGGCTCGATCAGCTTCGAAGCGGCTGCGCGCTTCTATTCCGAAGACCCGGCCACCCGCACCAACGGCGGCCAGATGGCCGACCCCAACACGGGCTCGTCCTATTTCGAAATCGACCAGCTCAAGCCGCAGGACTATGCCGCCATCCGCGACCTGGAGGTGGGGGAGATCTCCGAGCCCATCGCCTCGCTGGACAATGAGGGCCGCGACGGCAACCTGGTCTACAAGATCGTCCGCCTGGACAAGATCGTCCCGGCGCATACGGCCACCTTCGAGACGGACTACACCGACCTGATCGGACAGGTGCGCTCGGAGCAGACGATGGCGGCCATCGACAAGTTCCTGGACGACAAGATCGACACCAGCTATATCATCATAGATCCTCTGTTCGGGGACTGTGAGTTCTCCCGGAAAGGATGGTCCAGCAAAGTCAGAAAAGACGACTGATCCTTTGTGCGGCCGCGCTGCTGCTCGCCGCACTTCCGCTGTCTGCCCAGCTTCGCTCCGGGCAGACGGATTCGCTGGTGCGCCTGCTCAACGCCCGCTACATCGAACAGGTGGAGACCGACGGCCGGATGGCGCGCAAGGCCATCGCGCCGACTTTCCTGCATAACGGAACGTATCTGTCCTGCGACACGGCCCTCTGGCACGTGGAGGAGAAGGTCATCAACTGCTTCGGCAACGTCCAGCTCCTGCAGGGCGAGTCGGTGCTGACCAGCGGACAGCTGGACTACCTGATCGACGAGAGCCTGGCCCAGTTCCGCGGCGGGGTGGTCGAACTGCGCAACCGCAGGGACAACATCCTCCGCACCCATATCCTCGACTACAACACGGAGGACAGCTTGGCCGTCTTCCGGGGCGGCGCCTCGATGATGAGTTCCGACGGACAGATCATCGAAAGCGACGAGGGGACCTACGCCAACGCCCGCAGCCTGTTCACCTTCACCGGCAACGTCAATATGTTCACGGACTCCGTGTTCGTGCGCACGAACCGGCTTACCTACGATTCGAATTCGTCCCGGGCGGACTTCCTGACCGACATCGACTTCTGGAAGGAGGAGAATATGCTTTCCGCCGGCTCGGGCTGGTATGAGCGGAGCGCGGAGACATTCTTCTTCCGCAACCGGGTCCACGGCCTTGGGCAGACCGAGGAATCGTGGAGCGACAGCCTGTATTATTATCGGGTAACGAACGACGTGCTGATGCTCGGCAACGTCCAGGTCCAGGACCAGAGCCGCAACGTGGCGGCGATGGGGGACCGGCTGCACTATGTGGACTCGCTCGCGCAGGTGACCCTGGACCGGCGTGCTTCGGCCGCGCTCTGGGACGGAGAAGGGGCGCAGCGCGACACGACTTATCTGGGCGCTACGCGCTTTACCTATTGGACGAAGCCCAAATGCGACATTCCTGAAGGGGAGGTCGCCCTGGCCGCGTCGCGGCGGGATGATATGCTGGGGGATCCGGTCTCGGAGTACCGCCGGCGTGTGGCCGAGGAGGCCGCCAAAGCCCGCGAGGATGCGATGCGGGATGATCCGAACCAGCAGGCGATGCAGGCTGCCGCAGCGGCCCGCAGGGCGGGAGC
>JAFZBH010000007.1 GCA_017561865.1 Bacteroidales bacterium
ACCAGTTCGCCGATCATCGCCCGGCCGGCCAGCGCGTCCGGAGCGTGACCGGACGTGAGCAGCCGGTCGCAGCCGAGAGCGATAATCTCCTCCAGGGCCACGAAGGGGTCCGCCGTCTCGTCGAAAGCCCGGTGGAAGGTCACGGACAGCGGCCGGGCGGCCTCAATCAGACGATTCATCAAGGGGGCATCCACGCCGCCCGAAGGTGTCAGCGCCCCGATGACTACGCCATTTACGCCCACCTGCCTGCACAGGGCGATGCTTTCCAGCATAGCCTGCTCTTCCGCCCCGTCATAGACAAAATCCCCTCCCCGGGGCCGCACGAGCACGTTGACGGGCAGGTGCGTGACCGCCAGGACCTCGCGCAACAGCGCTTCCGACGGAGTCACGCCGCCGAGCTCCAGCCGCTCGCACAACTCGATACGCTGCGCACCCGTCCGCTCCGCGGCGAGCACGGCCTCCAGACTGGTGCAGCAGGCTTCGCGAAAGTACTTCATCGGCATTGGCGGATGGCGCGGCGAAGGTCCTCCGCGAGCGAAGTGTTATAACCCTTGGAGAGATAGACGATGCGGCCGAAACTGTCGCACAGGGCGATCAGCGGCAGGCGGTCGCCCGGCTCCGCCAACGCCCCGCGGATACGCCCGTCGGGATCCGTCCCGAAGACGGCGTCCGGGAGCGATTCCCGCAAAGCGTCCGGAACGCCGCCCAGCACCACCACCGGACGGCCCCAGGCCCGGAGATCCCCGGCGGCGGCCGCCATTTCACGCAGGGCGTGGGAGTCAGGCTCCGCGCCGCCACCCAGCACGGCGAGCAGGAAATAGCCCCGCCCCGTGGCACTGAGCAGCGACTGCGGCACGTCTGTGCCTTCCTTCAGGAAAAGCGCCTCCGGGTCCATCGACCCGACTACGGACAGCTTCTCCTCCGACTCGCGAAGCACCAGAGGCACCGTCACCTTCTCCCCTTCCCCGAGCGGGAAGAATTCCAGATGCACCAGGGCGCTTCCGTCCGCGAGGCGGTTGCCGGCGGTCAGCAGGTAATAACCCGCCTCAAGGGTATAGCGGTCCCGCACGGGGCCGTTTTCTTCGTATTCCAGCAGGCGCGTATGGTCCCCCTCCAGCGCGGAAACCGTATAGTGTCGATAGTATTCCGGCGCTTTCACGGGGCCGCCGGGGGCAAGCTGCAGCAAAACCGTACCCGTCGGGGCCACGCTCTCCTGCGCACCGTCGCCCCAGTCCACATCCGCCCAGGCGCCGTCCGGAAGGCGGTACTGCGTCTTCCCCGTCACGCCGTCCAGACGCGCCGGAAAGCCCAGGGCGCGGCAGAGCGCGACGAAAAAGATATCGCGCCCGAGCGGGTCGGAACGGCGGGCGTGCCAGACGGCGGCCGGCGCCGTGCGCAGCTGCTGGGGATTGCGCCCCTCGACCAGCGCAATGCTGTCGCGCACCCACTGCAACACAGCCTGGGGCCCGTCCAGGCGTGCGCCCAGCCCGGAAGCGAGCACTTCGCTCCGGAAGGGCCGCAGCGCCTCCAGCTCCACACGCGGAGAAAGCACATACGGGTCGGTGCTGCCGCCATCGTGGTCCAGGACATCGTCCAGCACCTCGCGCGTCACGTCGCCCCGGTCCTTTTCCGTCAGCAGGTCCAGCAGCACCCGCCCCCGGGAGCCGCGCTCCGAAAGGAACGCCGACACCTGCGGATTGTCGTGCGGATGGGAGGCCCGGATGGCATCTTCCTCCGCCAGGCGCCTTTCGTTCGCCGCCGTCTGTTCGGGCGTCGCCGTCACCGGGAGGGGATCCTCCGGCGGCGGGACGATGTCCAGATCGGTGCTGAAGCGCTCCCCGAGCCGGTGGTCCAGCGACACGGTCACCGCTTCGCCGGAGGCTACGGCAAAGCCGAAGCGCTCCCCTTTCCGAGCCCAGACCAGCACGTCGCCCAGGCCCGTGTCGAGGGCGGCCTGCCCGGCGGCATCCGTTTCGTACGATGCCACGGGATAGAATTCCGCGTAATTGTAGATATGGAAAGAGACCGTCGCCCCCGCGGCCAGCACGCCGTCTTCCTCCACCGTCACGACCGTGCGGCGTGCGGGGACATAGCCGCGGATCACGTTGATCTCCGTGTAGCAGGGCGTCCGCTGGATGACGTCCTCGTCTCCCTGATAATCACCGAAGACCTTGGTATGCAGCAGGAGCGCGCGGGAGACGGCCGCATTGAACCAGGCGTCGTCCAGGGTCGCCGCCGGCTCGCAGGCACCCATAAAATGCCATTTCCCGTCCACCCAGACCTCCACCCAGGCGTGGTTGTCGTCGGTATGGGCCCAGCGCGGGGTGTAGACCTGCCGGGCCGGGATGCCGGCGGCGCGCAACGCGGCGACCGCCAGCACGGACTCCTCGCCGCAGCGGCCCACGCCCCGGCGGACCGTCGCCATCGGCGCGCTCGTCCGCGCGTCCGAAGGCTCGTAGGTCGCCTGCTCGTGGCACCAGTGATTGATCTCGAGGGCCGCCTCGGCCAGGCTCAGGCCTCGCACGCGGGCGCAAAGCGTGTCGGCATAGACCGTACGGAAATCGTCGAGCGTCTCGTTGTTGACGCGCAGCGGCAGCACGAAATGCCGGAACTCCCGCTCAGGGATGCCCCAACGCATCTTTTCGCGCACCTCGAGGGTCTTGGCGACATTCTCCTCCCAGTAACTGCGGGGATACTGGAGACTGTCCGGCAGGGGCATCGACGCATACAGCCAGCCGACATAATCCGTCCGGTCCTTTCCGCAGGCCGCGCAGAGCAGCAGCATCAACAGCAAAGCAGTCCGTTTCATAGCGCCAAGATAACGAAAAATGTCCGGAATTCCTTATCTTTGTGTCTGCCACATCTCTGATTCCTATGACAAGAAACCTTTTCTGCCGCATCGCAGCCGTCCTGGGGGGCGCCTGCCTGCTCGGGTTCGGCGCCGGCGCCGCAAACCCCTATCTGCCCCTGTGGGAATACATCCCCGACGGTGAACCTTATGTGTTCGAGGACCCGGACAACCCGGGCCAGTACCGCGTCTATGTGTACGGCTCGCACGACATCGAGCAGACGGCCTATTGCGGCCGCGACCAGGTGGTCTGGTCCGCCTCCGTGGACGACCTGCTGCACTGGCGCTTCGGCGGCGTCATCTTCGAATCCCGGCTCGACGCGAAAGGCAACCCGCTCAATCCCGACGGCAAGGGCGACATCCTCTACGCCCCCGACGTGGTCGAGAAGGTGGGCCCCGACGGCAAGAAGACCTACTATCTCTATCCCAACACGCAGGCCCGCGGACGCAACTCGATGATCGCCCGCTCCGACCGCCCCGACGGTCCTTTCACCGTATGCAACTGGGATCCGAAAGACCCTACCCGGACCGTCGGCACGCTGGGCTTCGACCCGGCCGCCTTCATCGACGACGACGGCCGCGTCTACGGCTACTGGGGCTTCCAGGAGTCCTGGGGCGCCGAACTGGACCCGGCGACGATGTGCACCGTCAAGAAGGGCACGAAACCCGTCAAAGATATGGTTTCGAGCCTGCGCCAGGAGGGCGAGTTCCGCTTCTTCGAGGCTTCTTCCATCCGCAAGGTCAAGGATAAATATATCTTCGTGTACAGCCGCTGGACGGCGGATGGCGACTTCGGCCTGCCCGAGGCGAACAACACCCTCGCCTGGGCCTGGAGCAACTCCCCGCTGGGCCCCTGGACCTACGGCGGGACCGTGATCGACGCCCGCGGCCGGGACGTCGACGAAGCGGGCAAGCCCATCTATACGGCCGCCCCGGGCGGCAACACGCACGGCAGTCTCTGCGAGATCGGCGGCCAGTGGTACATCTTCTTCCACCGCCAGGCCGGCCTGGGCGGCTTCGATCGCCAGGCGATGGTGGCCCCGGTCGAAGTGAAGGTGACCGAAGGGCCGGACGGGAAGGTGGAGATCTCCGAGGCGGAGTACACTTCCGAAGGCTTCCAGCTCGGCGGGCTCGACCCGCTGGAGCGCCACTCCGCCGGCATCGCCTGCTGGTTCACCGGCCCGCGCCCGGCGGAAAAGGACGACCTGGGGAACAAATACTCCGGCTCCTACATCCAGCCCCTGCGCCCGGGCTGGAACGTCAAGACCGACCCTTATGACCTGAGCATCAACCACAATCCGGTGGTGAACAACACCGCCGGCTCCATCGTCGGCTACAAGTATTTCAACTTCGACGGTCTGAAAGCCGCCAGAGCGAAGAAGCTGCTCATCCGCCTCATCCCGCAGGGCGTGAAGGGGCGCATCGTCGTGATGGCCGACCACCCGCTCCACGGCACGCGCCTGGGAGCGCTCAAGCTCTCCGGCAAGAAGGCGAAGGAGAGCGTCCAGCTCTGCGCCCGAGTCCCCAAGGCCGCCAGGCTCCAGGGCAAGCACGCCCTGTATTTCGTCTTCGAGTCCGACACCCCGGACGCTTCGCTCTGCGAACTTGAAGATTTTGTTTTCGCACGCCGTAAATGATCGTCTTATGAAAAAACTGATTCCCGTTCTTGCGGTCACGGCCCTCCTGTGGGCCGCCGCATCCCCTGCCTTTGCACAGAACGGTCCCCGCGGCCAGCTCTATGCCGGTGCCGCCAAAGTGGACATCACCCCGGAACTCAAGGACCTGCCCCCCAGCTCGCAGGGCATCCTGGACCATTGCTTCGTCCGCGTCATCGCCTTCGGCAACGGTGCGACGAAGGCCGCCTTCGTGACCTTCGACGCCGGCAGCGTCAATGCCCAGGCGGCAGCATACGTGGATGAGCACGCCGCCGCCGAACTCGGCATCCCGGTGGGCAACATCCTCTACAACGGCACCCACACCCATTCCGGGAGCAGCGTGCGCGGAGACGAGTTGACCCGTCGCGTCTGGGATGCCGTCAAGCAGGCCGTCGCCAACATGGTCCCGGCGAAGGTAGGCTATGGCAGCGGCGTGAGCTACCTCAACGTCAAGCGCGACCTGTTCGACCCCGACCGCGGCACCTGGTGGGAAGGCCCCGACTACGACGGAAAGTCCGACAAGACCGTGGCCGTGATCTATTTCGAAGGCCTGGACGGCAAGCCCATCGCGACCTATTTCAACTACGCGATGCACGCCGTCATCACGGGCAACACCGACAAGGTCAGCGCCGACTTCCCGGGCGAAGCGGAGACCTACATCGAAAGCCGCTACGGCCCCGGTTTCGTGGCCAGTTTCGCATCCGGCGCCGCCGGCGACCAGAATCCGCTCTATTTCCAGCAGACCTTCGACCTGCGCGACATCCGCATCGCGGACTATGCCGCACGCGGGGAGGACATCTCCAACGCGATGCCTCCGGGCGGCCAGGGCCTCGACCGCAGCAAGCCGGAGGTACAGCGCCTGCTGGGCGAGCAGGAACGGATGATCCAAAGCTACGGACAGATCCTCGGCGAAGAGGTGAAATACGTCATCATGATGATGCGCCGGTTCGAAACCCAGGTCACGATCAACTGCGCCCGAAAGACCATCACCGTTCCGGGTAGGAGGCAGACCAACGGCGGCGGCCGCGCCGGCTATGCCGGCACCTATGAGGACGCTGACGACATCCAGGTGGGCCTCAACCTGATCATGCTGGACGACATCCCCGTGTGCGGCGTCGCCTCGGAGGTGTACAACCCGATTGCCGTCGAACTCAAGCAGAAGTCCCCCTACGCCCGTACGATGATGACGACCCTGGCCTATGGGTTCGGTGCCCGCGGGGGCGGATATATGCCCGATGACGAAGCCTACGGCGCCGAGGTGTTCGAGGTGCTGACTTCCCGCTTCAAGCAGGGCCACGCCCAGCAAGCCGTCGTCAACGGCCTGCTGGACATGATCCACGACGCCACGCACTGACGCCTATTCCGCCAGTTTCGAGAGCCAGATTTTCAAGTCGGCCATCCAGGCCTCCCGATAGATGAAGTCGGTGTGGTCCGCCCAGCCGTGCCCGCCTACCGGATAGATGTGCAGGGCGGCGGAGACTCCGTTGGCCCGCAGGGCCTCGTAATACCGGATGCTGTTCTCGCAAGGCACCACGCGGTCGTCGGAGTTGGCCATGATGAAGGCGGGCGGCGTGTCGGAGCTCACCTTTTTCTCATTGCAGTACTCGTCCAGCAGTTCCTGCGAAGGGTTCTGTCCCAGCAGGTAGAAAGCCGAGCCGGCGTGGGTGATGGCCGGATCCATCGAGATGACCGGATAGAAAAGGATCTGGAAATCCGGACGCTGGGCGGGATCCTTGAAATGGGTCGCCGCCGTGGCGGCCAGGTGTCCGCCGGCCGAACAGCCCGCGATGCCCAGTTTCGTGAAGCCGTATTCTTCCGCGTGCGCCCACAGAAAACGCATCGCCTCGTGCACGTCTTCCAGCGGGACTTCGTAGTGGGAGTTCGGAAGGCGGTATTTCAGCACGGCATAGACGATGCCCTGGTCAGTGTACCATTTGGAGTTGAAGTAGCCTTCCGTCTTGTCCCAGACATCGACGTAGCCGCCGCCCGGACATACGAGCAGGGCCAGCCCGGCGGGCTTTTCGGGCAGGAACAGCGCAAGGGTGGGCTTGGTGACGTTGGACACGTGGTTGCCGTAGTCCTTCTCCTCGCCGGTGAGGCCGTTGTCTGAGGGTGCTCCGTCGGGCCAGAGCTGGATGATCAGGTCCGGCTGCGGAAAGTTGAAGACCGGCCGCCCGAAGCCTCCGCCCGGCTGAGCCTGTGCAAGCGTGCCGCCCAGCAGCAGCGCCGCCATCAGTAACATCGTCTTTTTCATATCGTCTTTGTCTGTTTGAATCGTTTATCAGGCACGAATGTAACGATTTTCCCGGGAAAAATCGTAAATTCGCACATATGAAGATTATTGCCAAAGTCCTTAGCGTGTCGTTGCTCTGCATCTTCGCCGCAGGATGCAAGCCCAAAGCGGATCCCCTTCAGGAGGTCCTCGGCGCCTATATCCTCCGGGGCCAGGAAGGGACCTTCCGCCTCTACCGCATCGAGAAGATCGACTCCACCTCCTTCCGCACCGAATTCGAGCGCCGGCAGAATGTCTTCGATCTCAAGCTCCGGGAAGAGACCCGGCTCTATGACGACTATGTCCGGCAGAACAAACCGAAGAATGCGGAGCGCCACTGGGAAGCCATCCAGCGCACCCACGAGGTCATCAAGGGCCTGGACAGCCTGCGGGCCGTCCTGGCGGGGAGAATGGACGAAATCGCCTACTACGACTACGTCTTTTCCGGACGCTCCGACACCGACAACACATACACCGAGTTCACGGACGCCTATGCCAGCATCACCCCCGCGCTCGAAGTGATCGCCCTGACCGCCGAACGGAAAGACCTGCACAAGGCGGGAGGACGTGCCATCCCGGGCTACCTGCAGATGCTGGGAGAAGAATAACCACACGCATTTCACTGTCATGAAAGAACTTATCCTCTTTTCTGTCGCCCTGGCGACACTCCTGTGCCCTTTCAACGGGGGCGCACAGCCGCAGAGAAGAATCACGCCAAACGACACGCTCAAAAGCGTAAGGGTGCTCCCTGACGGGACGACCGTCTTCAGTCTCTATGCCCCGAAAGCGAGAACCGTCAGCCTTGCCGGAGACGCCGTGCCCTGGGGGCAGCCCCTTGTCCCGGTCGAGAAGGACGGGGTATGGTCTTTCAGGATCCCTGATTTGAAACCGGGCGCCTACAGATACCACTTCGTGGTGGACGGCGTCGAAGTATATGACCCCAAGAGCGCTACCACCACGCAGAATACGGCGCTGGCCGTCGTCGAACCCGACGGAAAGGAGTTCTTCTCCTACAATCCTTCTATTCCGCACGGTGCGCTGGCCGTCCGCTCCTACTGGAGCCGGACCCTCGGGCAGGCCAGGACGATGCGGGTATGGACCCCTGCGGGCTATGAGGCCGGCAAGGCCAAGCTTCCCGTCCTCTACCTGATCCACGGCGGCGGCGACACGGACACGGCCTGGCCGACGGCTGGGTGCGCGGGCGACATTCTCGACAACCTTCTCGCCGAAGGCAAGATAGTCCCGATGATCGTCGTCATGCCGAACGGCGCCTGCGACATTTCCCTGTTCGAGCAGGACCTGATGACCGATGTCATTCCCTTCATCGAGCGCAACTACAGGGTCCTTGCCGACAAGGACCACCGGGCCGTGTCCGGTCTTTCGATGGGCGGGATCGAGACCCTCGAGGTGATCTTCCGGAACCCGGACAAGTTCGCTTACGTATGGTGCCTTTCCGGCGGATTCAACCCCGGTGTCGACATCGAGAAAGAAGCTGACAGGCTCCAGGTGAGGACGAACGCCGCCATCATCAACAAGAACTGCAAGGAGTTCGTGATGACCCAGGGCGGCAAGACGGACATCACCTATATCTCGGGCGAAAAGGCGAACAAGCTCTTCGACGAGGTCGGCCTCAGATATGAATACCAGGAAGTGGGAGAAGGTCACACCTGGTACACCTGGAAACTGAATCTTTACGACCAGGCCCAGAGACTCTTCAAAAAGAAATAACCAAGCATCCATCCGATATGAAAAGAATCATTTTAACGCTAGTTGCACTTGCCCTGGCTGTATCGGTCAGCGCACAGGACAAGAATTTCCACATTTTCATCTGCATCGGCCAGTCCAACATGGAGGGCAACGCCCGCGTGGAGGACCGGGACCGCGAGGGCATCAGCCCCAATTATCTGATGATGGCTGCGGTCGATTATCCCCAGATGGGCCGCACGAAAGGGGCGTGGTACCCGGCGGTCCCGCCGCTCTGCCGCGAGAACACCGGCCTGACCCCGGCCGACTATTTCGGCCGCGCCCTGCTGGAGTATCTTCCCGAGGGGCATAAGGTCGGCATCATCAACGTGTCCGTCGCCGGCTGCAAGATCGATGCTTTCATGAAGGACCGGGCCGAGGAGTACGGCAAGACCGGGGCCGACTGGCTCCAGAACATCATGAAGATCTATGACGGCAATCCGTATGAATATGTGGTCAAACTGGCCAGGCAGGCCCAGAAGGACGGCGTGATCTCCGGCATCCTGCTACATCAGGGCGAATCCGATCCCGACGACTGGACCTGGCCCGACAAGGTCAAGGGCATCTATGAGGATTTCCTCAAGGATCTCGGCCTGAAGGCGGAAGAGTGCCCCCTGCTCGCCGGCGAGGTCGTCAATAGCGATCGCGGCGGCGTCTGCGGACCGATGAACCGCATCATCGGGACCCTGCCCCGCGTCATCCCGACCGCCCACGTCGTGTCTTCCAGCGGGTGCGCGGAGAACTTCGACCGACTGCACTTCAGCGCCGCCGGCTATCGCCAGCTCGGCCGCAATTACGCGATGACCATGCTGCCGCTGATGAATGTCGGCGTGGAGTCCCCCATCGTGCACAGCCTGCCGCGCTTCCCGGGTATGGGCGGCGGTCAGAGGCCCGGCGGCCAGAGGCCTGGCGGAGCCAACGCTCCCGCCCGTCCGATGACGCCCAACGTCACCTTCAACGTCGTTGCTCCGCAGGCCTCCGAAGTCTTCTTCACCTCGGATTTCACCGAGGGCAGACTTCCTATGACCCGCAACAACGACGGCATCTGGAGCATCACCCTCCAGCCCAAGGAGGCCGGCGAATTCAAGTACTCGTTCATCGTCAACGGCGCGACCGTCGCCGATCCGCTCAACCCCCGCTCCGACGGCACGCAGAGCATCCTGACGGTCCCGGGGAACTAGCAGCCCTCCCCCTTCCGCGATATCAGATAACTTTATTAAAAAACAGAATCTGTTCCTATGGCAAAATCAGACATCAAAAAGCAGAAATCCCCGGTCATTGAAATCCTTTGGAAGGAGAGTGTTCCGGAAGCCACTTATTTCAAGAGCAACGACTACTCCATCGTAGCGAAGGTGGAGAACGGCAAATACATCCTCACCCGCTTTGGCTGGGACGAGGATCCCGCCAAGGGCGAGAGCCTTGTCGTCTCCGCGAAGGACACCCGCCGGCTGATGGACAGCCTCAAGGTCAAGAACCCCGACACCCTCATCAAGGCCCTCGGAAGGAGGTTCGCCCTGAAGGAAGCGCACAACTCCTTCGTCAAGATTCAGACTTCCCTCGAAAGACGGGGCATCCCCTACGGAAAAACGGAGGTCACCAGATAAAGGGTATGACTCTGTATCTTACACGCCGTTCATATTCCTTGTAGCCATCCAACCCTTCCTCCAGGACCTTTTCCTCATTCTTGATCCGCCTGGCGATAAGCGGGATGTATAGCAGCATGATCAGGAATGAAATCGGTGAGGCCAGCACGAACGGCATCGCAAGGAACAAAACGGTCGTAGCCATATACATCGGATGACGGACAATGCCGTACAGGCCGGTGTCGATGACCTTTTGGTTTTCCTGAACCTCAACGGTCCTGGACAGGTATGTATTCTCCCGCAGGACCTCAGCATAGAGGATATAGCAGACCAGGAACAGGGCTGCCGCCAGCCATACGGCCCAGTCCGGCAGAACGCACCAGTCGAAGCGCCAGTTAAGGCCTGCGACCACGAAGGCGGCAATAAAAAGAAGGCCGCTGAATATGACCACCCTTCTCTGTTCTTTCTCCTCTTCCCTGGCATTCAGGCGCTTCCTTAGCAGTTCCGGATTCTTTGCCATCATCACCAGCCCGGCACAGAACATCGGCACAAACAAAATGCCCATCAGGAGCCACCCCTGCCAATAGGAAAGCGATCCTGCCGGGAGGAATAACAGCAGGCCGACAATAGCCACACCCAGCAGATACTTTGCAAACGATTGCGCGAATAAACCCTTTTCCATCGTGCGTGAAAACCAATTTACCGGTCTAAAGATACGCATTAACTGCAACATTATTTCTATTTCCGTGGCCGCTCAGCCTCGGAAACATCAATAACATACTAACGATGGTACCTTCTTCTTGCTTAAATGACTGAAAAGTCGTATCATTGCATTTGCTATTCCACAAATGACACTTTATGGATAATAACCACGTGATCCAATACGAACCTCCCATGACAGAGGTAACCAAAGTAAGAACCGAAGGCATCGTCTGTGCCAGCTACGGAGGCAAGGGAAAGGCCGGTACTATCGGACCTGGCAATGTTTATTCTTTTGATGACGACGAATAATCCTTTTGGCCATGAGAAAGTTTTGTGCAATTGCACTGTGTGCCGCGGTTGCCGCAGCGTCACTCGTTTCTTGCCAGAAGGAAGCTTCCAATCCTATCGAAAGTAATAGGACCATACACTTTACCGTAAGGGCAAGCCTCGACAACCCAACAAAAACCCACCTGACCGAAGTTGGTGGAGAGTATTCTGTAAAGTGGTCCGAAGACGATAAGATTGGTGTCTTTTTGGGAGATAACCGCACTAGCTTTGATATTTCTGATATCACTGGCGACGTTGCCACCTTCTGTGGAGAAGGAACTGTGAGTTCTGACGAGGTTACTCTCACCTCTTTTTATCCTTCCAGAGCTTTTGATAGGACTTATGCTAACGGCGATATTGGTCTTAAGGTTGAGAAAACTCAAAAACCTGTTTTATGCTCCTTTGACCCGAATATGGATATCCTGATCGGCAAGCAGAAGAACATAACAATTTCTTCCTCTGATGTAGAGCTTGACGACCTGCAGTTCGCTCGCACTATGGCGATCCTCCGTGTTAACATCAATGCGAATAATGTCGCAGCCGAAGTTGCTGGGAAAGTTGTTACCTCTTTGGCATTTTTCGCTGAAAACACCACGCTTACCGGGATAGCATCTGTCTCACCAGAAGATGGTACGATTTCTTCTTGGACGAAGTCAAATAATGAGGTCATCGCCGACATTGATGCCTCCGAGTTGATAACCGTGAACGAACCTGATGGATTCAATTCTGTTTATCTTATTGTGAACCCGACAACTATTGCTGCTGGCACATCTTTAACATTTACTGTCGGGATGGAGGATGGTACTACCTATACCCGTATTTTGACAGCCCCGGATATGGAATTCCTCGCTGCTAAGGTTACGGAGATCAACCTTACTCTACGCGATAAAGATTTGGAAGGCATCGTCTGAACCAGCGGAGAAGTCCCGAACATGGAACCTGGCTGGACCCTGGATTTTTAACCGATTAAAGCCTTCTCAAGATGAAACGTACCCTTTTTATCCTTATAATTACGGCCCTGGCGGCCGTGTCGCTGAACAGTTGTCAGAAATCGACGATGCCCGCGAAAAAGGAGGGCGTCCGGTTGAGCATCTAGGCGTCCATCGACGCTCCGCTGGGCACGAAGACTTCTTATAGCAGAACCGTGGAGGGGATGGAAGAGTCCTGGCAAGAGGAAGAAGCCTTTACTGTGATCTCCTTTAACGAAGACGCTGACTGCCGACTATCCGTTGGAGGCAGGAATGATCTACTCCATCACGGTGACAATTTAAGAGCGTACGCTCACCAAGGCTTTCCATCCCTTGTGCCCCCCACCATACGTTCCGAAAAAACTCAAAATCCATTTCGAGTTTTTCACTATAATACTGCCAGATGGTACCTAATTCAAAACTATAACGGAGGTGACCTCATTTCGGGGTTGTCTCCGCTTTTATTTTTCGTTATATGTGAGGATTTGTTGGCGAGGCCTGAGCCATTATGCACAATCAGAGTGCTATTTAAGTGCACTTTCGAATGACGTCGCTATTGCCTTTATGATCTGCGTAGATTGCGACAAAACTGCGACTGATTCAAAAAAGAAAAAACCAACCACCGTTGTAAGTGATTGATTTTCTTTGGTGAGGCTTAGCAGATTTGAACTGCTGACCTCTTGCCTGTCAAGCAAGCGCTCTGAACCAGCTGAGCTAAAGCCTCGTTTGGGACTGCAAAGATACAACTTTTTTCAAATAATCAAAAAAGATTTCTCGACTCGCTCCGCTCGCTCGAAATGACAGAAGGCCGCTCGAAATGACAGGAAGGCTGTTCATCGCCCGGCTCCGGAGCGAAGGGGATACTCTTTCCGGAAGGTAAGGAGGACTTCGCGGTAGCCCATCGCGGAGAAGAGGCGGCGGAGCTGACCCTCGGCGGAGAGTTCGGCCTGATCCAGGATGCCGTCGCGGACGGCGTCGGCACGCAGGCGCTGCTTGGCCTGCAGCAGCAGGCCGGTCGTCTCCTCGTGGGTCCGGTGACCTGCAAACAGCTCATAATCAGCCGGATTGAGCACGACATCCAGGATCTCCACGGGCGGCAGGGTCAGGCGCAGCGTGTCGCCGGAAACCGAGAAATCGCTCCCCTGCACCTTCGTCAGGTCGAACCCGGCGCGCACCCGACCCTTGCAGATGAGCACGAAATCACTGTTCCCCGTCAGGCGGTTCAGGCCGCTGACGCGCTTCAGTTCGCTCAGGTACGATTCGTCCTTGTCGGTCAGCACCAGTTCTTCGTAATAACCCGCACTGGACAGCTCCCCGATGCGGCGGACCTGCTCCACGACGGCGGCGGTGCGCTCGATCTCCAGCTCGCGCGCCTTCTTCTGGCGGACCGGGCGCAGCAGCAGGACCAGGATGATGGCGAGCAGCAGGGTGAGCGGCACCAGATAGCGGAGAGGGATATGCAGCGGGGTTTTCATTCGAAGCGGATCTGGATGTTCTCGAAGCCCATCTGAACGAGCATCGGGCGGAAAAACTCGAGCGCGTTTTCCTCCGCCTCGGTCAGGATACCCAGCTGGGGAATGTCGCGCACGATGTCGCGCTCTCCCTGTTTGAGCAGGGCCTGGCGCTCCTGGTCGCTGAAATGCAGGCGGAAGCCCGTCACGTCCTCATACTCTAGGCGGATCTCCTCCGGCGGCAGGTTGATCGACTGGACCGTGGCGTGCGGAAGGACCAGCGAGACGGAACGCGAACCTTCGTCGACCACGATCTGGTCGAGCGGAATGCGCGAAAGATTGATGCCCGCCTTGATGTGGGCGGTGCAGGAGAAGAGGATGCGGCGGTTACCGACCTTGAACCACTCCCCCTCGTCGCGGGCGCGGATGGCCTTGCGGACGGTGTACTCGACCGTGCCGAGTTCGGCCGTCCGGCTCAGGGCGGTGAGCCGCTCGGTGAGCTGATCCTGGAGCGAGGGCCGGGGCGAGCAGGCTGCCAGCAGCAGGACGAGAAGGACCGGCGCAAGGCGTCTCATACGGCGGGTTCCGCAGGGACGGGCTCCTCCGGCTTACCGTTGATCCAGGCGTCCAGTTTCTGGGCGGCGAGGGAAAGGCCGGAGATCGTGGTGTCCTTGGACAGCACGAAGAAAGACTTCACGGCGTCCAGCATCGCGCGGCGGCGCACCTTGGCCCCGGCCTTGCCGGACAGGGCGTCCGCGCCTTCGCGCAGATAGGCCAGCGTGACGTGGCCGATGCGAAGCGACAGCAGCGTGTTGGCGGTGCCGTCCACCAGCGACTTGGTAACGGTGCCCACCAGCGGCATATTGGAAAGGGCCTTCAGGTGCAGCATCTCCGGATCCAGCTCCACCTTGTCCAGCGTATCGGACAGGTAGTAGCTGAACAGGGCCGTGGCCAGGATTCTGGCGTAGGAACGGCCGAGCTGGCCCCAGGTGGGGCGGTAGCCCGAGCAGCGGATCACGTCCGCGATCATCCGGCAGTTGATCACCAGCGAGGTGATGGCATCCACCCGTCCGGTCTGCGAGACCGTGGTCACGAGAAAGACCGTCTTCGCCCACTGGTTGATGTGCGCCTGCGCCTTGTCGAAGCGGCGGTCGAGCTCGCCCTGGATGATGCCGCGCAGCTCCGGCAGATCATAGAATCCGTCCACCTGCGCGAGCAGTTCCTTGCGGCGGGCGGCCGCTTCGTCGGCGGGCAGGTCGCCCAGGTTGTCGGCGAGCGAACGCGCGAACCCTTTCAGTTCAGCGCGCAATTCGGGGCTGTCCCCGGCGGAAGGGTCCACCGACAACTTCGGGAAAGGCTTCGCAAAAAGGATGCGGCAGGTGGGAAGGACCACCAGAGACACCAGCGCGGCCAGCAGAAGAGCGTAGAAAACCCAGGAGAGCACCGGCGAAGCGGCGGCGAGCTTGTCGCCGATGACGATGACGTTGCCCGCAAGCAGGATCACGACGACGAGCACGGCCGCGACGGCCAGGGTGACCAGCGTCTTTTTCATATGATGATGTCTTTGAGCTGTTTCAGCAGGGTCTCGAGCGTATCCAGCAGGGCCTCCTCTTCCGGGCGGATCATCGGATCCAGCCGGGCGGTGAAACGGCTGCGGATCTGCTGCAGGTACTCCGCCTCCATCCGCCCGATCTCCGCCGTGAGCAGGCGCTTGAGGTTCTGGATGGTGCGGTTGTCGGGATCGCCGTAGAAATAGTGCTCCATATTGGAGACGCTCTCCCGGACGGTCTCGGCCTTGAGCGGAAGGATTGAGGGGCGCATAAAGCGCTTGACCCGGTCTTCCGGGATGTTCTGCTCGCTGCGGGCGCGGACTTCATCCAGGGCGGGCAGCGGCTCCAGCGGCGTGCCCAGCACGGCGTTTACCGCGTCCTGACTGTCGCGCAGCTTGTCGCCGAACAGGCGGTACAGGCGCCCGGTGAGCTTCTCGTCCACGTCGAACAGGAAGGACGCCAGGATCTCCTGGAGCAGCGACAGGCACTCCTTGTTGGACATCGACTTGTTGACCATGCTCTTCGCAAGGGTCTTGAACAGGGACCGGTCGGCATCCTCGGAGATGTTGTTGATCAGGCTGTCATAGTCGGCCTGGGTGAGGCCCAGGGCCTGCTCCAGACCGTCCACGTGCTCCTGCAGGGCCTGCCGGTCGCTGCGGCGCGCCGACAGCTCCTGCGTGCGCTCCCAGATCTTGCGCACCAGGTCGTCGCGCAGTTTGTCGGTCCGCTCCAGGCAGCGCTCCAGGCGCTGGGAGCCGATCCGTGTGGTGATTTTCTCGTAGAGACGGTCCTCCATCGCCTCGAAGGCGTGGAACTCCCGTTCGAGCTCGTCCTCGCAGCCCGGCCGCGCCGCGCCCCGCAGGTAGTCCGAGACCATCCCGAGGTTGAGGCAGGCCACGTAGTCCGGCTCGATGTTGAAGCCCTTGCGCTTGATCTCCTCGTATTCGCTCCGGCTCTGGCGCTCCACCTCGGCGCTCCGCTCCCCGTCCTCCTGCCACCAGGATGCGTCGAAAATGTTGTGGATCAGGTACACGGGCACGGTGCCGTTGTACTCGCGCAGCTTGTCGAGGTACTCGCCCGTGGTCACGTTGAAGGCCGACACGCTGCTGTGCACGAACAGGATCAGGTCCACCCGCTTGGACATCGCGTCGTAGAGGGCGCTGGACAGGTTGATACGGTTGCCGTCGAAGCCCGGCATGTCCGCGAGGAAGATCTTGCCGCCGTCCGTGCCCGTGAGCATCTTGCTGCCCGGAGTGGTGATGGCGGTGATGATGGAATTGTCCTGCCGGTTGTAGGACGGGGCGATGTAGGTCTCGATGTTCTCATCGCTGAGCGGATAGGACTCCCGGGTCAGGTGTTCGCGCAGTTCGGCGTCGTCCTCGATGATGCCGCGCAGCTTGTCGATGATCAGGTCCAGGTCCTTCTCCTTGCGGTTCTCGTCCTTGGAGGAATAGATCTCGATGGACGGCTCGCCGCCCGGTTCCACGCTCGAGATGATGGTCGGGCGCAGGGTGCACTCCAGCTTGTCCGTCGGGCTGACGTAGCGGTGCGCCAGGAGGTTGACCAGGGTCGATTTCCCGGACTTGACCGGCCCCACCACCAGCATTATGAACGAGCCGTGGCGGTACTCCAGCGAGCGCCGGGCGAGCCGCTGCAGGCCGGCGGCGATCTCCTCGTCACCGGCCAGGCGCGGCGCATAGGCGTCGTTCAGCTCGCGCAGCAACGCGGAGATGGTGTCGAGTTTCTTTTCGTTCGTGTTCACCATATTTCTTTAGCGTACCGCAAAGATACCGAAAAAGTTTCTTATCTTTATCGCTTGTTAGAAAGTAGTGTAATCGTGTTGCGTATGAAACCTTTAGTCTTGCAAGGATGCGGCACGGCGCTGGTGACTCCGTTCACCCCGGACGGCGCCGTGGATTATGAAGCATATGCCTCTCTGGTCGACCGTCAGGTCGCCGCAGGGGTGCATTTCCTTGTCCCGCTGGCGACGACCGGCGAGACCCCGACCCTGTCCGCCGGCGAGAAGACGGCCATCTATCAGGTGGTCAAGGAGCACGCCAAGGGCCTGCCCCTGATGCCCGGCGTGGGTGTGAACAGCCTGCCCGACACCCTGGGCAACATCCGCCTGCTCGAGCCGCTCGGCGCCGACGCGCTGCTCGTCGTGGTGCCCTATTACAACAAGCCGACCCAGCAGGGGCAATACGAGTATTTCAAGGCCGTGGCCGCCGAGACCTCCCTGCCGATCATCATCTATAATGTTCCGGGCCGCACCGGGGCCAATATGCTTCCCGACACGGTGATCCGCCTGGCGGAGGAGGTCCCCAACATCCGGGGCATCAAGGAAGCCTCCGGCAAATACGACCAGGTCAGCGAGATCCTGCGCCGTGCCCCCGAGGGCTTCACGGTCCTGAGCGGCGACGACGACATGACCCTCGCCTTCATGGCGACGGGCGCCCACGGCGTCATCTCGGTGGCGTCCAACATCGCCCCCGCCGAGGTCACGCAGATGGTCGAGGCCTTGCAGCGGGGTGAACTGGAGAAGGCCCGCACGTTGCATCACCGCCTGTTCCCGCTCTTCAAGGCCTGCTTCGCGGAGACCAGTCCGATCCCGGCCAAGGCGGCGCTCGCGCAGCTGGGGCTCTGCGGCGACACGGTCCGTCTGCCGCTCGCGGCGGCGTCCGACTCCACCCGCGCCCTGATGCATAAAGTAATGGAAGAATTATGGAAATAACGATAGAACGCTTCAATGAAGTGATGGACGCCCTGGAGTCCGGCCAGGTCCGTGTCGCCGAGAAGGTGGACGGGGTTTGGCAGGTCAATAAATGGGTCAAGGAGGTGATCCTGGCGGGCTTCCGCCTCGGCAAGATGGCCGATATGTCCCAGGGGCAGTTCCCTTATTTCGACAAGGACAGTTTCCCCGTACGCCGCTTTTCCGCCGAGGACGGCGTGCGCATCGTGCCGGGCGGCACGAGCATACGGCGCGGCGCCTATGTGGCGCCCGGCGCCATCGTGATGCCGCCGGCCTATATCAATGCGGGCGCTTTCGTGGACAGCGGCACGATGGTGGACAGCCACGTGACGATCGGCTCCTGCGCCCAGGTGGGCAAGAACATCCATATTTCCGCCTCCACCC
>JAFZBH010000089.1 GCA_017561865.1 Bacteroidales bacterium
CGTGACGGTGGCCGTGGCGAGCGCCGCGGAGGCCGTGGTGGCGAGCGCCGTGACCGTCGCGACCGCCGCGACGACCGCGACCGCCGCTAATCCCAGCGACAACGCTTATGAAAGGCACTCCTCCTTGCGGGGAGTGTTTTTTTGTGCGGTGCACCCGCTTGCCGCTCGCCCACCAGCCCGCCCGCGCACAAAACAGGCCCTTTTCGTGCGCGAACCCCGTCGAAACCCTCGTTCGCGCACAAATACGGCTGGTTTTGTGCGCGAGCAAGGCCACACTGATGATCTTGTCTTTGTGTCAGGTCCTTCTATGGGCACGGAATGTGCAGCGGATTTCCGCATGGGTAAAAGAGTACAATGAAAGCTTTTTTTCGCATTTTGACAGGGGTAATCGTGTTGGCTCTGTCGGCCTGCACGCCCCAGGAACAAGTCCCCGACGGGTTGACTGTCGATCTGAAGGCCCTCACTTTCCCCGTCGATGGGGGAAGCCGTTCCGTCGTGGTGAGAAGCGGCGAGAACTGGGACGTCTCCCGTTTGCCTGATTGGCTTTCGAAACCATCGATAACCCCATCCGCGGCATCTCAATATGAGAAGACGGCCGAGTTCTTCGCGGCGGCCAACGAGAAGTATGACCGTGAGGGTGTAATCGTTATTCAGACACCGACGAAGACGGCGGAGATTACCGTATCGCAACCGGGCAAAAAGGGCGTGTATAAAGCGGTTGAAACCATCTCCCTGAACCGGACGGAGTTGACCTTGACGGAGGGAGAGACGGCCACCCTGGAATGGACCATCCAGCCGGCGGACGCTTCGAACCAGACTGTTGCCTGGAAGTCCAGTGTCCAGACCGTTGCTTCTGTCGATGCCCAGGGGATTGTCACCGCCCTGGCCGCCGGCACGGCCGTGGTGAACGTGACGACGGAAGACGGCAACAAGACATCGACCTGTGAAGTGACCGTGAAGGAAAGGGTGATTGCGGCGACCGGGGTGCGGTTGAACAAGAGCGATCTCACGATGAGGCTCGGAGACGAGTTTCAGCTGATCGCGACAGTCATGCCGGAGAATGCAACCAATCAGGAGGTGGTCTGGTCGTCTCTTAATCCGGAGATCGTTTCTGTCTCTTCCTCCGGCCTGTTGACGGCAAAAGCCTATGGGGAGACCCGGATTGTGGTGGAAGCCGTGGACGGCGGGCATCGTTATGAATGTATTGTCCGTGTGGTAAGGACCCTGGAAGACGCAGAGATCAGCATCTCTGCGACCAGCCTGTCCCTGATGCTCGGGGAGGAAGCGACTCTCGGCATCGCGATTCAGGACAAGAATTCGTTTACGATCTTCTGGATGGTTTCCACCTCCCCGGTCACCCCAGGAAAGATCCTGGAACTATCGCCGGCGGATCCCTCTGTGTATGACCCGGAATTGACCGTGGCGCTGAAGGCGCTGCAACCCGGGGCGGTAACCGTCACGTGCCGGGTTGGGGATCGGTTCGGTGCCTATCGAGACCTGACTTGTTCCGTTACGGTCGACATGCCGGCTCCCCCTGCCTCCATCGCCGTTCCGGAGGCCATCGACCTGGGCCTGTCCGTCCGGTGGGCGTCGTTCAATCTGGGGGCTACGGCGCCGGAAGGATACGGCGATTTCTATGCCTGGGGCGAGACCGAGCCCTACTACAATCCGAATCCTTTCTCCTGGAAAGAGGGATTGATGGGATATTCAGAGTCGTCCTACAAATGGTATCCGAAATCTTCGACGACATTCCCGCCGCAAATGATCAAGTACGGATCTGATGGAAAGACCGTCCTGGATCCGGAGGATGATGCCGCCGCGGTGAACCTTGGAGGGAAATGGCGGATGCCTACCGAAGCCGAGGTGACCGAATTGGTGAAAACGTGCACGTGGGAATGGACGTCCGTGAACGGCGTGAACGGTTGCAAGGTCACCGGCCCCAACGGGAACAATATTTTCCTTCCCGCTTCCGGTCACTATAACGGTACAACGCTTTCGCTTCTGGGAAAACTGGGGCAGTATTGGTCCTCTTCGCTGGCCCCCGACGACGCGACACGCGCATCCGGACTGGACTTTGAGTCGGGTTTTGCAGGGAAATACAACAACGAACGCCAGGTCGGTCTCCCTATTCGTCCCGTGACTGATTAGACCGCTGTGCCTTTTTTCGTGCGTGAACTCACGGTAAGAAAAATGATGCGAGGATAAGAATTAATACTTGTCCTCGTTTTTTTCTTGCGCACGAGCATAAGAAAAGTGGAATCAGCATCAAAAACGTTAAAACCTTCAGGGGCAGTATAGGATGTCTTGACGTGATAACCTAAGTTTGCAAGCATGAAACAGTTTGCCGGAAGACCGCAGATGCGGAAGGACTGGGAGTTGGAGCGGGTGTTCCGGGAGGGCGGGCCGTTTTACCATCTCCATACGAAGCCCCTGGAGACGGGGGTGATTTTCGAAAACGATATCGACCGTGCCGTCGCGCTGGTCTATGTGGCGATTGCCGCCAAGACAGTCGGCGTGGAAATATTGGCCTATGCCTTGATGAGCAATCATTTCCATTTCATCCTGCGGGGGAGCGAGGAAATGTGCCGGGCGTTTTTCGGCCTGGTCCGGACGCGGCTGTCGCTGTACTTCTCCCGGCATGGGCGGCCCAAGGTGCTGAAATCGGTCGAGACGCCGGATCCCACGCCGATTACCAGCCTCAAGCAGTTGCAGGACGAGATTGCCTATGTCATCCGCAACCCCTATGTGGTCCGGGTCGATGTCAACCCGCTTGCCTATTTCTGGTGCTCGGGCTTCCTGTATTTCAATCCGTTGCTGGACCTGATCCACCCTCGCCCGACGGCCGGATTGACAGTTCGGGAAAAGCGCGAATTGCTGCAATCCCGCGACCTGGATATCCCCGACGGGTTGACCTGGGTCGAGGGGTGCGTATTTCCCGGAAGCTTTGTGAATTACCGGCTGGCCGAGTCGATGTTCAAGGATGCCCAACAGTTCACGTTCAAGGTTTTCAGGAATGTGGAGAGCCAGGTGGAGACAGCGTTGCGATTGGGAGAAAGGCCGGCGGTGAACGATGATGAGATGCTGTCGGTGTCCCTCCGATTGTGCCGGGATGACTATGGGGTGAAGGGACCATCCCATTTGACGGAAGAACAGAAGTACGACCTGGCCAGGAAGCTCAAGTTCGATTATTACGCGTCCAATGGGCAACTCGCCCGGTTCACAACCCTTTCTCCGGCCACCGTGAATGCCCTATACCCCCTTGCGGCAAAACCTTCGAGCACAAAATAGGGTTTATTCGCGCTCGCGCACAAATAGGGCGGTTTTTGTGCTCGAAGCCAGCCGAAACCTCGGTTCGCGCACGGAAACGCCCGAATTTGTGCGCGAGCAGGGGGCCTGGGTGCTGGCAGGGTGATTCTGGGCGGGCGGGGAGCAAGTCGCAGGAATCCGGGTGCGGGAAAGGTGGAAAAAATGATTATCTTTGCGTGGATTAATGCAAATGACGATGAAACGAGTGATTTTGAGCCTGGTGGCGCTGGTGGTGGCCGTGTCGATGGCCGCGCAGGGCGCAGACGGGCAGCCGGGCCGGGAATGGCGGGGCCCGCATACGAACCATACGGTTTCGACGACGCTGGGCCTGGGGCTGGAATACGGCTTCGAGTGGGAGTATGTCGAGCGGGCGACCCTCGTCGCGCGGATCGGGTACGCCTCGAAGGATTTCACGCTGCGGAGCGCGCTGGACAACTTCCAGTGGAGCACGACGATGGCGCCGATGGTGACGCTGGAGCCGCGGTTCTATTTCTGGATGGACCGGGACGGGCGGAACGGGAAATACACCGCCGGCTTCGTCGGCGTCCCCGTCGCAGCGACCCTCGCCAAGGACGCCAAGGGCCTGGGCGAGCTGGCCGTGTCGCCGGTTGTCGGCCTTCGCCGGGCTTTCGCCAGGCATTGGTTCCATGAGTTCACCGCGGGCGCGGACCTGCTGTGCTACCCGGCATTCTGCGCCACGCCGCACGTGGGCTACCGGATCGGATATTTATTCTAAAAACCCAGATATGAAAAAACTGATGTACCTGGCCGCCGCGCTGCTCGTGGCGGCTTGCGGCCCGAAGGTCGGGAAAACCACCCGGGTGACGGGCCAGTTCGGCGACGAAGTCCCCGAGACCGTCCGGATCCTGGTGGGCGAGAGCGTCGACACCACCGTCGCCGTCACCGACGGCCGTTTCTCGGTGGAGATTCCGACGAACCTGCAGGAGCTGGCCTATGTCCAGACCGACTTCACTCCCGTGTCCTTCATCGCCGACGGCTCCACCATCACGGTGGATCCCATCGAGGGGACGGCCGTCTCTTCGAACAAGAAGGGCCCGCAGAGCCGCTACGCCGCATACGATGCCTGGATGCGGACCTTTATGACCGAGTACCGTTCCAAGATGGCCGGCTTCGGGGATGACGAGGATGCGGCAGCAGAATACTTCGAGCAGATCCTGCCCGACTTCAACGAATACCAGAAGGAAACCGTCCGGGCCAATGGCGACAACATCCTGGGCGTGATGGCCCTCATGCAGCTGATGGACGACGATCCGGAGGAGCTGAAATCCCTGCTGACGTCCTTCTCCGACGAGATGCGGGCCAATCCCATGGTGGCGCAGATGATCGGCGCCCTCTCCTCCATGAGCGCGACGGCCGTGGGCGCTCCGTTCGTGGACTTCGCCGTGATCCAGGATCCGGAGAACGCGGAGGCGTCGACGGTCAAGCTGTCCGACTATGTGGGCAACGGCAAGTACGTCCTGGTCGATTTCTGGGCCTCCTGGTGCGGCCCCTGCCGGGAAGAGATGCCTACCCTCAAGAAAGTGTACGAGACCTATGCCGGCGACCGTTTCGACATGCTCAGCATCGCCGTGGCCGACGAGCTGGAGGATACGCTGAAAGCGGCCGAGGAGATCGGGATTCCCTGGAACCAGATCGTCAACGCCCAGCGCGTCCCGCTCGAGCTGTACGGCATCGACGCCATCCCGCATATCATCCTGTTCGGCCCCGACGGCACGATCCTGAAGCGCGGCCTCCGCGGTGCGGCGATCGGCGAGGCGGTGGCCGAGGCCCTGGGGGAGTAGATTTCTCCACGCGGCCAGCCGGCCTTGGTCGAAATGACAGGGGAAAGGGAGTATTGGTCGAAATGACAGTTAAGGAGAAAATAGCCCTGTTTCCGCATTCCCCGGGCGTCTACCGGTATTATGACGCCGCGGGGAATGTCATCTATGTGGGGAAGGCGAAGGACCTGCACAAGCGGGTCGCGCAGTACTTCGTGCCGCCGGAGCGGCTCACGACGAAGACGCGCATCCTCGTGTCGAAGATCGCCGACGCGCAGTATTCGGTGGTGGACACGGAAGCCGACGCCCTGTTGCTGGAGAACAACCTCATCAAGCAGTACAAGCCCCGATACAACATCCTCCTGAAGGACTCCAAGACCTATCCCTGGATCTGCGTGACGGGGGACGAGTTCCCGCGGGTGTTCATCACCCGGCGCGTGGACAAGGCCCATGGGAACC
>JAFZBH010000008.1 GCA_017561865.1 Bacteroidales bacterium
CGTGAAGACGCCCACGGCCCTGGCGGACCGTTTCATCGAGGCGCTGGCCGCCGAGGACGAGCGCATCAGCGCCTACGGCAGCCGCCTGCGGATGGCTTTTGCGGCGAAGATCGCCGCCCTGGAGCAGCGGCTCGTCTCGCTGGGCGAGCGTATCCGCGGCGCCGATCCGCGGGGCGTGCTCTCCCGCGGCTACACCCTCGTCACCGACGTGCAGGGGGTAGTCCTCAAATCCGCCCGGCAGTTGCCCCTCGGAACGAAGTTTAGTGTTTTATTCGCAGATGGAACTGTAGATGCCGTTGTTCAATAGCATATTTGCCGGCGGACGGAGTCTTCCAGACGGGCGGCCGGAAATTATTTTTCGGACAGGTTTGCCGAAAAACCAATTTCCGCTCCGCTGTCCGCCGCCGGCAAAAGACGATACAGACGATAGTTATGGAAGATAAACGAGAGATATTTGATTACAACGAGGCGATCGCCGAACTGGAGAAGATCGCCGCCCGGGTGGAAGATCCGGCGACGGGCCTCGACGAGATCGACCGCTGCATCCGGCGGTCGGACGAACTGATCGGCCGCTGCCGCGAATACCTCCGTTGCGTCAGGACTAAAATCGACACGCTATGATACCCAAGATTTACGACACGGATCCCTGGCTCGAACCCTTCAAAGGCGCCATCGACGCCCGCCACGAGAGGATCCTGGCCGACCGCCGCAAACTCGCGGGCGAGGGCCCGCTCTCCGATGCGGTCAACAACCACATCTACTATCCGCTGCACCGCGAGGCAGGGGAGTGGGTGATCCGCGAATGGGCCCCCAACGCCACCCGCATCTACCTGGTCGGCGATTTCAACAACTGGAAACGCACCGACGCCTATGCCTTCAAACCCGTCGGAGCGGGCAACTGGGAACTGCGCGTGCCGGAGCTGTTCCTGCGCCACGGCGACCTGTACAAACTCTGGATCGAGTGGCCCGGCGGAGGCGGAGAGCGCCTGCCGGCCTATGTCACCCGCGTGGTCCAGGATCCCGAGACGAAGATCTTCTCCGCCCAGGTCTGGGCCCCGGCGGTGCCTTATGAATGGACGGGCCGCAAGCCCGGCCGCCGCCCGCATCCGCTCATCTACGAGTGCCATATCGGGATGAGTTCCGAGCAGGAGCGGGTGGCCACCTTCGAGGATTTCCGGCGCGACGTGCTGCCGCGCGTCTCCAAACTCGGCTACAACGTCCTGCAGATCATGGCTTTGCAGGAGCACCCTTACTACGGCTCCTTCGGCTACCAGGTGTCCAACTTCTTCGCCCTGAGCTCGCGTTTCGGCACGCCCGAGGAATTCAAGGCGCTGGTCGACGACGCGCACCGCAGGGGCATCGCCGTCATCATGGACATCGTCCACTCGCACGCCGTGGAGAACGAGGCGGAGGGCCTGGGCCGGCTGGACGGCCGTGACGACCTGTACTTCTACCAGGGTCCGCAGGGACACCATCCCGCCTGGGGCTCCAGGTGCTTTGACTACGGCAAGGACGAAGTCAAGTATTTCCTGCTGGCCAACTGCAAATACTGGATGGAGGAGTACCATCTCGACGGCTTCCGCTTCGACGGAGTCACGTCGATGATCTACTGGGACCACGGCCTGGGCAAGGCCTTCGGCGACTATTCCCTGTACTTCGACCAGGGAGTGGACGAAAATGCCGTCAGTTACCTCGCGCTGGCCAACCAGCTCATCCACGAGCTGAACCCCGAGGCCCTGACGATCGCCGAGGACGTCAGCGGGATGGCTGGCCTGGCCGCCCCCTTTGAGGCGGGCGGCGTGGGGTTCGACTTCCGGATGGCGATGGGCATCGCGGACAACTGGATCAAGTGGATCAAGGAACTGTCGGACGACCAGTGGAGCATGGGCGGCATCTGGTGGGAACTCACCAACAAGCGCGCCGACGAGCACACGATCTCCTACGCCGAATGCCACGACCAGGCGCTCGTGGGCGACAAGACGATCATCTTCCGCCTGATCGACAAGGAGATGTACTGGTCGATGGACAAGAAGACGCAGAACCTGCTGGTGGACCGCGGGGTCGCGCTGCACAAGATGATACGGCTGGTGACCCTGGCCACCTGCGGCGGGGGCTATCTCAACTTCATGGGCAACGAGTTCGGCCATCCGGAATGGATCGACTTCCCGCGCGAGGGCAACGGCTGGTCCTACGCCCACGCCCGCCGGCTCTGGTCGATCGCGGACAACCCGGACCTGCGTTTCGCCGGCCTGCAGGCTTTCGACTCCGAGATGGTTCACTACGTGAAGCGGGAGCGCATCCTTTCCGGCGAACTCCGGCAGTTATATGTCGACGAAGAGAGGAAAGTTTTGATTTTCAGCCGGGGAAATAGTATCTTTGCATTCAATTTCAACCCGACCGCCTCTTTCGAGGATTTCCGGTTCCGCGCACCGGAGGGGGAGTACGCGATGGCGTTCAACTCCGACGAGTCCCGGTTCGGCGGATTCTCGAGGCTGGGGGAGGCCGAGCGGCACGCCACCGCGGACGGCTGCCTGTCGCTTTATCTTCCCAGCCGGGTCGCGCTCGTGTTGAAGAAAATATAACGAACAAGCTATGGCATTCCTGAAATTCAACAAGTCAGAGCTGGTCAACCTGTCCTACTCGCTCAAACGGGAAATCCTGGGCGCCAACAAGACGGGAGCCTATTGCAACACGTCCATCGTCACCTGTAACACGCGCCGCTACCACGGCCTCCTCGCGGTGACCCTGGACCGTTTCGGCGGAGACCGTTACCTGCTGCTTTCCGACCTGGACGAGACCCTGGTCGTGAATGGCAAGCAGTTCAACCTCGGCATCCACTGCTACGGGGACATCTATGAGCCGCGCGGCCACAAGTATGTGGTGGACTTCAGCGCCGACCCCGTTCCGCAGATTACCTACAAGGTGGGCGACATTCTCTTCCGCAAGAGCATCGTCCTGGCGCCGGACCGCGACCAGGTGCTCGTGAAGTTCGAGGTCCTCGAATCGCCCGCACCGCTCACGCTCCAGCTGCGTCCCTATCTGGCGTTCCGCAACAACCACGCCCTGACCCACTGCAACCCTGAAGCCAATCCCGCGGGAACGGAAATCCCCAACGGCGCCCGTTTCCGCCTTTATGCCGCCTTCCCGGACCTGAACCTCCAGCTGAGCGACGGCAAGGCGAAATTCACCGCCGCCCCGTACTGGAACTTCAACATCACCTATTCCGACGAATACCGCCGCGGCTTCGACTGCCGCGAGGACCTGCTGGTCCCCGGCTGGTTCGAGGCCCGTCTGAAGGTGGGCGAGTCGCTGGTCTTCTCCGCATCGCTCCTCGAGGAGGATCCCGCCGGACTCAAGCGCCGCTTTACCGCCTGCGTCAAGGCGGCCGGCGAGATTACCAGCTACCGCGACCAGCTGAGGCGCTGCGCGGACCGGCTGGTCACCAATCACAACGGACGCAGGAAAATCAATGCCGGCCTTTCCTGGCTGTACAACGGCCTGCTGCGCGAGACGCTCATCGCCCTGCCGGGCCTCACCCTGTACGGGCTGCAGGATCCCGGGCAGTTCGAGGAGATCCTGGACAACCTGATCGCCGACGAGCAGGAGCGCCTGTTCCACCGCACCACGCAGGTCGAGGCGCCGCTCTATATGGCGGGCATCCTGCAGGAATACATCGACTACGGCGCGGATGAAAAGCGCGTCTGGGAGAAATACGGCGGCACGGTGCGCGGCATCCTCGAGAGTTATCTCCCGGGCGTGCGCGCCGAGGTGTCGATGCAGCCCAACGGCCTGCTGTGGGCGCAGAAGGACGGCGTCGCCCTGAGCTGGATGAACGCCTACATCGACGGCCGGGCCGTCACCGAACGCGCCGGTTACCAGGTGGAGACCAACGCCTTCTGGTACAACTCCATCTGCTTCGCCCTTGAAATGGAGAACAAATGGGGCGACGCCAAAGGCGAGTTCGTCTCCAGATGGACCGCCATCCGCGAGCTGGTGAAGCGCAACTACCAGCCGACCTTCTGGAACGCCGCCCGCGGCTGCCTTGCGGATTACGTGGACAACGGCGGCCAGAACATGGACATCCGTCCCAACCAGATCTACGCGATCAGCGTCAAATATTCCCCGCTGGACGAGGAGCTCGCCCCGAGTATCCTGCGCGTGATCGACAACGAGCTGGTGACTTCGCGCGGCATCCGCTCCCTGTCCCCCCGTGACGTCAAGTACAAGGCGGTCTACGAGGGCTCGCAGCGCGAGCGCGACCTGGCCTACCACCAGGGCTGCAACCATCCTTTCCTGCTGGCTCCTTACGTGGACATCAGCTTCCGCGTGAAGGGCCCCGCGTTCTGGAAGCGGGCCGAATGGCTGATCGAGGGCTTCTATGCCGACCTCGGCAAACACGGCGTGGGCGCCTTCTCCGAGCTTTACGACGGAGACCCTCCCCACGAGCCGCACGGCGCCATCTCTTCGGCGCTCAGCACGGCCGCGCTGCTTGCGGTCGAGCATATGTTGGACAAATACAAGGAGGACTAAGATATGAAAGTCTTGATGTTCGGCTGGGAATTCCCGCCTCATATCGCAGGAGGCCTGGGTACCGCCTGCGAGGGCATCGTCAAGGGCTTGGCGCACAACGGCGTGGAGACGCTCTTCGTGATGCCCAACGCTTCCGGCGACGAAGACCAGAGCTGCGCCACCATCCTCAATGCGAGCGACGTGGCGGTGCAGAATGTCAGCGACACGGTCGAGGAGTTCCTCGACAAGGTGAAGTTCATCAGCGTCGATTCCAACATCGTCCCCTATGTGGATCCTGACGAGTACTTCGAAGCCATCGAGCGGATGAAGCGCGAGCAGGTGCACCAGACGACGGTCGGATTCGGCCAGAAGTTCAAGTTCTCCGGCAAGTACGGGGCCAACCTCCTCGAGGAGGTGTCCCGCTACGCCCAGGTGGGCGGCACCATCGCGATGCAGCACGCCGGCGAGTTCGACGTGATCCACGCCCACGACTGGCTGACCTACCTGGCGGGCATCGCCGCCAAGGAGCTGTCCGGCAAGCCGCTGGTCGTTCACGTGCACGCGACCTCCTTCGACCGCGGCACCGACGACATGGTGGATTCCCGCGTCTATGCGATCGAGAAGCGCGGCATGGAGGCGGCCGACCGCGTCGTGACGGTCAGCGACCTCACGCGCAACATCGTCATCAACAAATACGGGATCGATCCCGCCAAGGTCGTGACCGTGCACAATGCCGTGGACTTCAGCGGCCGGGAGAACCTCCAGGTCGAGCGCGGCGTGCGCGACAAGGTCGTGACCTTCCTGGGCCGCATCACCTTCCAGAAGGGTCCCGAGTATTTCATCGAGGCGGCGGCCAAGGTCCTCAAGCGCACCAAGAACGTCCGTTTCGTGATGGCGGGCAGCGGCGACATGATGCAGCGCGCCATCCGTCAGGTGGCCCGGCTCGGCATCTCCGACCGTTTCCACTTCACGGGATTCCTGCGCGGGCAGGAGGTCCAGAAGATGTTCGCCCTGTCGGACGTCTACATCATGCCGTCCGTGTCCGAGCCTTTCGGCATCTCCCCGCTCGAGGCGATGCGCTCCAACGTCCCTTCGATCATTTCCCACCAGTCCGGCGCCGCCGAGGTGCTCAAATACGCCCTCAAGGTGGACTTCTGGGATGTCGATGCGATGGCCGACGACATCTATGCCCTGCTGCAGTACCCGGCGCTGGCGGATTTCGCCAATCGCCAGGGGTTCGATGAAGTCAACGCGCTCAAGTGGAACAACGCCACCGCGAAGCTCAAGAAAGTGTATGAATCAGTAGTCAAAGAGTAATATGAAGAAGTCAATCTGCCTGTACTTCCAGGTCCACCAGCCCACCCGTCTGCGCCTTTACCGTTTCTTCGACATCGGTAAGGACTCCCACTACTACGACGATTTCGCCAACCGGACGATCCTCAAGCGCATCGCCCAGAAGTGCTATCTGCCGATGAACGAGCTCCTGCTCGAAGCCGTCCGCAAGCACAAGGGCAAGTTCAAGCTGGCCTTCTCCATCTCGGGTTCCGCCCTGGAGCAGTTCGACCGCTACGCCCCCGAGGTCATCGAGAGCTTCCGCAAGCTCGCCGAGACCGGCTGCGTGGAGTTCCTCTGCGAGACCTACAACCATTCCCTGTCGTCGCTGGCCTCCAAGCAGGAGTTCGAGCACCAGGTGCTCAAGCACAAGGCGGCCGTGGAGCAGTACCTGGGCGTGACGCCCAAGACTTTCCGCAACACGGAGCTGATCTACTCCGACGGCATCGGCGAGATGGTCTCCGAGCTCGGCTTCAAGGGGATGCTGACCGAGGGCGCCCGCCACATCATGGGCTGGAAGAGCCCCGACTACGTCTACAACAACGACTTCAACCCCTCGCTCAAGCTCCTGCTGCGCAACTACTCGCTCAGCGACGATGTCGCGTTCCGCTTCTCCGACCGGGGCTGGGCCGAGTGGCCGCTGACCGCCGAGAAGTTCCTCGGCTGGCTCAAGGCCGTCGAAGGCGAGGTGATCAACCTCTTCATGGACTATGAGACCTTCGGCGAGCACCAGGGTGCCGAGTGCGGCATCTTCGAGTTCATGCGCGCCCTGCCCGACGTGGTGATCAAGGACAAGGAGATGGAGTTCGTCACGCCCGAGCGTGCCCTCGCCACCCACAAGTCCGTCGGCGACCTGTCCGTCCCGCAGCCCATCTCCTGGGCCGACGAGGAGCGCGACACCTCCGCCTGGCTCGGCAACGAGCTCCAGCAGGACGCCTTCAACAAGCTCTACGGCCTGGAGGAGAAGCTCTCCATCCTGAACGACCCCGCCCTGTGGAACGACTACGGCCACCTGCAGGAGAGCGACCATTTCTACTATATGTGCACGAAGTTCTTCACGGACGGCGAGGTGCACAAGCGCTTCAATCCTTACGACACCCCTTACGAAGCCTTCATCAACTATATGAACGTATTGAGCGATTTCATCATTCGTGTGAACAATGCAATCGCGGAAAAACAATAATCTATGACAAATACCTTAGCTAACGCCGCGCCCGTGTGGAAAAGTGTGATGGTGACGCGGCATCTCCCGGAGGAGCTTTCGGGTCTGGAGACCCTGTGCAAGAACCTCTGGTGGTGCTGGAACGACAATGCCAAGCAGTTGTTCCGCTCCATTGATTACGACCTGTGGCACAGATCCGGCCACAACCCGATGGTTATTCTCGACAAAGTCAGCCTCAAGCGGTACAAGGAGCTCGCCAAGGACCGGGAGTTCCTGGCCCGCCTTGACGAGGTGATGTCCGACTTCAACGCCTATATGGCGGCCAAGGAGCAGCGCACCGAGCCTTCCGTCGGCTATTTCTGCATGGAATACGGACTGGACACCTCCCTGATGATCTATTCCGGCGGCCTGGGCATCCTGGCCGGCGACTACCTCAAGGAGACCAGCGACATGAACATCAACCTCGTGGGCGTGGGCCTGCTGTACCGCTACGGCTACTTTACCCAGAGGCTCACCCCGCAGGGGAACCAGGTGGCCGAATACAAGCCGCAGGACTTCCTCAAGATCCCGGCGGAGCCCGTGTTCGACGAGAACGGGGTCTGGAAGGTCATCCGGATGCAGATGCCCGGCCGCACGCTGAGCGCCCGTATCTGGAAGGTGGCGGTCGGCCGCACCGACCTCTACCTGCTGGATACCGACTATGAGGCCAACATCCCCGAAGACCGTGAGATCACGCATCAGCTCTATGGCGGCAACTGGGAGAACCGCCTCAAGCAGGAGCTCCTGCTGGGCATCGGCGGTATGCGCGCCCTGCGCGTGCTGGGCCTGCGCCCGAAGATCTATCATTACAACGAGGGCCACGCCGCCTTCGCCGGCCTGGAGCGCCTGCGTGAATGCATCCAGGAGGAGCACCTCTCCTTCGCCGAGGGCCTCGAGCTGGTCCGTGCCTCGGGCCTCTACACGACGCACACCCCGGTTCCGGCCGGGCACGACGCCTTCACCGAGGAGATGATCGGCCGTTACATCGGGCACTATCCCGCCCGCCTGGGCGTGGACTGGCGCACGATGATGGGCCTGGGCAAGATCGACGCCGCCAACGTCGACGAGAAGTTCTCGATGAGCCACCTGGCCGCCAACCTCTCGCAGAACGTCAACGGCGTGTCGATGCTCCACGGCAAGGTCAGCCAGGACATCTTCGCAAACATGTATCCGGGCTATCTCCCGGAGGAGCTCTATATCAGCTACGTGACCAACGGCGTCCACTATCCGACCTGGGCTTCCAAGTACTGGAAGGAGCTGCACGCCCGGGTGTTCGGCCCCGAGTTCCAGACCCACCATTACGACAAGAAGTGCTTCGAGGGGATCTATACCGTCTCGGACGCCGAGATCTGGAACGTGCGCAAGACCCTCAAGAAGGAGCTGGTCCGCGCCATCCGCGAGCGCCTGTCCGACCCGCAGCTGAGCGCCCATTATACGCCACGCCAGATCGTCACGATCAAGGAGCGCCTTCGCGAGGACGTGCTCACGATCGGTTTTGCCCGCCGCTTCGCGACATATAAGCGCGCGACGCTGCTGTTCAGCGACCTCGACCGGCTCGACGCCATCGTCAACGATCCCAAGCGCCCGGTGCAGTTCATCTTCGCCGGCAAGGCGCACCCGGCCGACGGGATGGGCCAGGACCTCATCAAGCAGATCGTCGAGATCTCCAAGCAGGACCGGTTCCTGGGGCGCATCATTTTCGTGCCCGGCTACGACATCACCCTCGCCAAGCGGCTCGTGCAGGGCGTGGACGTGTGGCTGAACAATCCGACCCGTCCGCTGGAAGCTTCCGGCACCTCGGGCGAGAAGGCCGCGATGAACGGCGTGATGCATTTCTCCGTGCTGGACGGCTGGTGGGTCGAGGGCTACAAGGAAGGGGCCGGCTGGGCCCTTCCGCAGGAGCGCACCTACGACGACCAGAACTATCAGAACGACCTGGACGCCGCCACCATCTATGCGACCATCGAGAACGAGATCGCCGCGACTTACTACGACGTGGATCCGGCCGTGGGCCTGTCCCCGGTCTGGGTGGGACACATCAAGAACACCATCGCGCAGGTGGCCTGCAACTTCACGACAAACCGGATGCTGACGGACTACTGCAACCAGTATTATGTTCCTCAGTACGAGCGCTTTATGGAGCTTTCTGCGGACGGGGCCAGGGTGGCCCGCGAGATTGCCGCGTGGAAGCGCCTGGTGCTTTCGGAATGGGACAACATCCGGGTCGTGTCCTGCTCGCAGCCGGACGCCTCCTACGTGCTCTCGCAGAACAACATGCTCAAGAGCCGGGTGGTGCTGGACCTGGGACGCCTGAAGCCCGAGGACATCGGCGTGGAGATCCTCTTCACTTCGCAGGACGCCAAGGGCGAGCTGCACATCCAGGAAGTCGCCGAGCTGGAAATGACCGGCTACGAGAACGGCATCGCCACCTATGAGACGGAGGTGCTTCCCGAGCACACCGGTATGTATCAGGTGGCCAAGCGCATCTTCCCGAAGAATCCGCGACTGCCGCACCGCCAGGACTTCCCGCTCGTCAAATGGCTGTAGTCGCCACAGGCTTTTTTGACGGTGTCCATCTCGGGCACCGTCAAGTCATCCGTTCGCTCGTCTCGCTGGCCCGCCGGCGGGGCGAGCCGGCGCTTGCGGTGACCTTCTCGCAGCATCCGCGCACCGTCCTGCAGCAGGACGCGCACCAGCTGCGGCTGCTGAATTCTCCGCAGGAGAAGGAGGCGCTGCTGCTGGGACTGGGTGTCGACCGGGTGGAGACGCTCGTCTTCGACCGCGGGTTCGCCCGCCTGAGCGCGGAGGAATACCTCCGCACCGTCCTGCGTGACCGCCTCGGCGCCACCGCCCTCGTCCTCGGCTACGACAACAGGTTGGGTTCGGACCGTTTGACCCCCGACCAGATCCGGCCTCTGGCTGAATCTCTCGGCCTCGAAGTCGTCGTTGTTCCGCCTGCCACCGCCGATGTAGCGGAGACGGCAGCAGCCTCTGGAAACCGTAGCCACCCTCGGCTCCGCAAGAGGGAGGGGCCCGACGACGAAGTCGTTGGGAGGGGTCCGGCACAGCCGGACGTTTCCAGAGGCTGGCTGCCGCGCAGCGAAATACCGGCGGTGGTAAGTTCGTCGAAAATCAGGAAGGCGTTGAGTGAGGGGAGGGTTGAAGAGGCGGAGGCGATGCTGGGATATGCTTATGGACTGCGGGGCGTGGTGGTGAGCGGAAAGCAGCTGGGGCGGACGATCGGGTTTCCGACGGCGAACCTGCGGCTGTATGATCCGATGAAGATGATCCCGGGCCGCGGCGTCTATCTGACGGAAGTCGAAGTGCTCGGCGCTCACTACTGGGGGATGACCAATGTCGGCGACATCCTCGAGACCCACATCTTCGACTTCGACGAAGACATCTACGGCCACGACCTGCAGCTCCGCTTCCGCCGCCGGTTGCGCGAAATGCGTCCTTTCGACAGCCTCGAGGCCCTCCGGGAGCAGCTCACCGTCGACGAAGCCGCCTGCCGCGCCCTACTGGTCCTGGACTAGGCTGGATAATAATATCTTCTCGTTTTGTTTTTTTATCTAGAGATGAGTTTATTATTGTGGAAGCGGAGATAAAGCTTTGTATAGTAAAAAAGAAGCAGTGAATGCTCACAAAACCCCCGACCTTTAGCGGGCCGGGGGTTCATTGTTGATAACTTTTCTACAGTCAGAAAACTGATGATGTCCACCCAGAATATAGGGTAGGATCGTCAACTACGGTCATCGTGTTCATTCTTAGAGAGATTCTGCTCCCGTCATCAAGAGAGAACGAAATAGAAAGCGGACTATGATAAACATTGCCTGTCTGAAAAAAATCATACGTCTTATCGTTGGTAATCGTTCCACTAATACGCGCTTTCGTTTCTTGCTGTAAATGAATATGAATCAGGGCATGGCCGCCAGGTTCAGACAGTTCGGAGTAAAACCTGATTCTTGCATTGACAGGGTTCCGAAACGTCAAGCGGTTATTCGTAAGCGTAAAACTGTTTTGAGGAATGAAGATATTGATGCAATCCCGTTCTTCTCCTATTACCTTTGGCCCAGTATAGCAAGCGATAACAAAATTATCGGTTTGGATGTACTTGGCCATATATCCTTCATCCTCAAATACGACCCGGGAGTTATCATGGTAAAAGTACGAGCCGGCCGCTTCGTTCAAAGGAATCTTGGTGCAGGATAATACCGCAGACGAAAGCAGAGCCGCCAATAATGCGGAGAAGGGAACAAAACGGGTCGTTGATTTCATATTCAAAGATAATAACTAAAATACAAATTCAGCTCAGACGTTGTCAAATAGGTTCCCACATAATTCGACATAAATGTTTTACACGCAGAAACGGAGTCTGCGAGAGCAAAGATAAAAAACAATTCTAAAATGTCAAAACCAGTTTGATTAGTATCGCAATCAACTTAAACGAGATCGGCGTCAACTTATTGGTGCGAAATAAGAAAATGGGGGAGACGGCTCCGTATGCGGCGGAGGGATTCGGGTTCGGAACTCTTTCGACAGCCTGGAGGCCCTCCGGGAGCAGCTCACCGTCGACGAAGCCGCCTGCCGGGAACTCCTGCGGACAGAAATGTCCTGAGCTTGCCTTTTTCAGAAATAATTGCTATATTTGCACTCGACAAGGGTTCTGCCGTCAAGGCAGGACTCCTTTTTAGTTAACTGTTCGAAAACGATATCTATGTCAGAAGTACACTACATGAGCCAGGAAGGGCTGGACAAGCTCAAGAAGGAACTCGCCGAAGCGTTGGCTCAGCGCCCGGTCATTTCCGCGGCGATCGCGGAGGCGCGCGAGAAGGGCGACCTCTCCGAGAACGCGGAATACGAGTCGGCCCGCGAAGCGCAGGGCCTGCTCGAGCTCAAGATCGCCAAACTGCAGAATCAGGTCGTCAACGCCAAGGTCCTGGACTCCTCGCAGCTCAACTGCGAGCAGGTCCAGATGCTCAACACGGTCAAGGTCGAGAACCTGTCGAACCACCGCGTGATGGAGTTCACCATCGTGGGCGAGAGCGAAGCGGACTTCACCAAGGGCAAGCTCGCCGCCACGACCCCGATCGGCAAGGCTCTCCTCGGCCACGGCAAGGGAGAGATCGTCGACGCCAAGGTTCCCTCCGGCGTCATCAAGTTCAAAATCCTTGACATTTCCTTCTGATGGCTACGATTTTCACCCGCATCGCCCAAGGCGAGATCCCGTCCTGGAAAGTGGCCCAGTGCGAAGACTTCTATGCCTTCCTCGACATCAACCCCCTTGCGCTGGGGCATACCCTCGTGATTCCCAGAAAGGTTGAGGATGACTACATCTTCCACCTGGACGAAGAGACCTACGAAGGCCTCTGGGCCTTTGCCCGCAAGGTCGCGACGGCCCTGAAGGCCGCCGTTCCCTGCCAGCGGGTAGGCGTGGCCGTGCTCGGGATGGAAGTCCCGCACACCCACATCCACCTGGTCCCGCTCCAGACCGAGGGCGACCTCGACTTCCGCAAGACCCGGCCGTCCTTCACGCCGGAACAGATGGCGCAGACCGCCGCCGCAATTCTCTCCGAGTATGAAAAATTGCAGTAAGATCCTTGTCCTGGCGCTCTCGGCGCTGGCGCTGGCCGCCTGCGGCGACAAGGCGCACATCCGCGGCACCCTCTCCGACGCCCCGGGCCGAAAACTGGTCGTCAAGCAGTTGGACGTCAATGTCTACCGTGATCTCGACACCGTCAAGACGGGCTCCGACGGCTCCTTCCGCTACACCGTCCCGGTGAAGGCCGGAGAGCCCGAATTCATCTACATTTTCGACGGCGACACCCGCATTGCGGCCCTGCTGCTCGAGAAAGGGGAACGCGTGACCGTTCAGGCCGACACGCTCGGCCGTTACACGGTCAGCGGCTCCGAAGGCTCCGCTGAGCTCGCGAAGGTGGAAAAGGCGCAGGCCGACTTCCTCGCCGACCTGACCGCCCACGCGGACGAGCCCTCCGAGATGACGAAGATCTATGTCCAGCACTACCGCGACTGTGTCAAATATGTCCTGGGCCATCCCTTCTCGCTGACGGTGGTCCCCGTGTTCTTCGAGCGCCTGGGCGAAAGTTCCGTCTTCTCGCAGAACACCGACGCGATCCTCTTCCGCCAGGGAGTGGATTCGCTCAAGACGGTCTATCCCGACTCCCGCTACGTCAAGGCCCTCGAAAAGGAGACGGCCCGCCGTGAGCGGATCATGGAGATCAACAACCAGCTCCAGCAGGCCGGGGAGGCCACTTTCCCCGACATCGTGATGCCGGATATCAAGGGCGAGCGTAAGGCCCTCAGCGAAGTGGACGCCAAGGTGATCATGGTACATTTCTGGGACGCTTCAGATGCGGCGCAGAAGATGTTCAACATCGACACCCTGCTGCCGCTGTACAAGGATTTCCACGCGAAGGGATTCGAGATCTTCTCGGTCTGCGTCACACCCGACAAGCCCGAATGGGCCTCGTCCGTGCTCGCGCAAAAACTGCCCTGGATCAATGTCAACGACGGCCTGAGCGGCGCCTCGCCCGCGGTCATCACCTATGGCGTGACCCAGGTGCCTGATTCCTTCCTCATCATCGACGGGGAACTCAACACCACGCCCATCAGCGGCGTCGACGGCCTCCGCAAGGAGCTCGCCAGGCGCCTCCGCTAGGCGTCAAACTTCGGTTTGAGGATTTCTGAATAGATAATCAGTTTTTTCTTGTCAATCTCGAGCTTCTGCCCGGGATTGACTTTTTTCGTCTCCGTCGCCTTGCGCCGCTCTTTCGAAATCGCCCGCTGCCCCTCTTCCTCCTGCTGATTGCGGCTCGGAAGCTCGTCCCCGGAAACGACATATGTCTGGGAAACACGGGTCGCCTGCGTCAAAGCAGTCGGGTCCGGGAGTCGCCCATGAGAAACCGTGCCACCCTCGGCGCTCCAGTCGGAGCGCTTGGAGTCTTTCACCCCCTGCGCCCCCTCAAGGGGGATGGCCGGATAATCGCTGGCGCGATCCGGCGCCGACGCACGCGTTTCCGGGAACCTTTGCGCAGGCGGGAAAATCGGCCTGGACTGGACCTGAGGCACACCCTTCCGCTTCTTGGCACGCTTGTCAAGAAGGGCGATCGCCACCGGAAAGGCGAACATCAGCAAGGGAATCAGCCACTCCATAGCCCAAAGATAACAAAAAAGGCCGTCAAATCAAAACAGCCGCTTCCGGCTGACGGTAGCTACGAAATCCTTCAGATAGAACGGCTCGAAATACGCCACATCCCGCCACTCACCCGCCTCGAAAGCCGCCTGTGCGGGCGCGAGCATCGCCGCGGCCCGCGGACATGTCTGCACAAAATGCATATCGGGGCCCGCGAGAGGTTCCCGGCACTTCTCCGCCCCGTCCCCGATGCACAGCACGGGCCCCTCGCTGCGCTCGGAGGCGAAACTCTGCGCGTCGATCACCCGCGGCTCCACCTCCGTCAGGCGCTGCCCTTCCGGTGTGAAGACGGCCGTATAGACCTCCATCCGCCGGGCGTCGATCATCGGGATCACATAGCGGCAGCCTTGAGGCAGCAGCCCCTCGGCGCGCGCCTGGTGCACCAGCACCTCCAGCGTGCCCACCGACAGGAGCGGCACGCCGGCGGC
>JAFZBH010000009.1 GCA_017561865.1 Bacteroidales bacterium
CGCGTCTGTTTCCACTGGTTGAACCATTTCATCTCCTCGCCGGGACGGACGAAGAACTGCATTTCCATCTGCTCGAACTCGCGCATCCGGAAGATGAACTGGCGCGCCACGATCTCGTTGCGGAACGCCTTGCCGATCTGCGCGATGCCGAACGGCAGCTTCATGCGCCCCGTCTTCTGGACGTTGAGATAATTGACAAAGATGCCCTGGGCCGTCTCCGGACGCAGATAAATGGTATTGGCGCCCTCGGCGGTGCTGCCCATCGAGGTCGAGAACATCAGGTTGAACTGGCGCACGTCGGTCCAGTTGCAGGTGCCGCTGATCGGGCAGACGATGCCGCAGTCGATGATGATCTGGCGGTATTCCGCGAAATCGGACGCCTTCTCGGCGGCGACGTAGCGGTTGTGCACCTCGTCGTAGCGGGCCTGTTCGCGCAGCACGTTGGGGTTGGTGGCGCGGAACTGCGCCTCGTCGAAGCTTTCGCCGAACTTCCTGCGGCCTTTCTCGACTTCCTTGCCTATCTTCTCTTCAATCTTGCCGAGATAGTCCTCGATCAGCACGTCGGCGCGGTAGCGCTTCTTGGAGTCCTTGTTGTCGATGAGCGGGTCGTTGAAAGCGCTCACGTGGCCGGAGGCCTCCCAGATGCGGGGGTGCATGAAGATGCAGGAGTCGATGCCCACGATGTTCTCGTGCAGGCGGGTCATCGCGTTCCACCAGTATTGCTTGATGTTGTTTTTCAGCTCGACGCCCATCTGGCCGTAGTCATACACGGCGGCCAGGCCGTCGTAAATCTCGCTGGACGGGAAAATGAAACCGTACTCCTTGCAGTGCGCCACGAGTACCTTGAACAGTTCGTCTTGTGTCATATCTATTCTTACTAACTAATTACAAAACTTACAAATATAGTCATTTCTGCGGATAAATCTCGCGCAGCGGCCCCATAACGAACGCCCGCTCCCCCATCAGCGGATGCGGAATCTGCAGCTCGGGCGTGTCGATGCGTTCCTCGCCGTACAACAGAATGTCGATGTCGATGGGACGGTCGTGGTAGATCCGGCGTCCGTCGGAAGCATACTCGAGCCGTTCCCGCCGACCCATCGCCCGCTCGATGCGCTTGCAGATGCGCAGCAGCGTCTCCGGCCGGCGCGCCGTCCGGTAGCGGACCACGCAATTCAGGAAATCGGGGCCGTCAAAGCCCCACGCGGGGGTCTCGATAATGGACGAAAGGGCCTCGTAGGGCCGCCCGATGGCCACATCGAGGCGCCGCAGCGCCTCTTCGATCTGCGCCTGCCGGTCGCCTTGGTTGGCGCCCAGGGAGAAATATACGTCGACGGCCTTCATCCGTCAGAGTTCCGGATCGAACCCGAGCGCGACGCGCGCTTCATCGGAGAGCATACTCTGGTCCCAGGCGGGCTCCCAGACCAGCTCGATGCTGCAGCTTTTCACGCCGGGCGTGTTTTCGACGCTGTGCTGCACCTCGGCGACGACCTCGTCCGCCATCGGGCAGGTCGGGGCGGTGAACGTCATCTTGATGAAGACTTCGTGCTGCCTGTTGATGTTGAGTTCGTAAATCAGACCGAGGTCATAGACATTCACCGGAATCTCCGGGTCATAGACCTGCTTGATCGCCAGCACCACGTCCTCGTAGAGCGGGGCCAGTTCCTTGACGTCCTGAGGGGTCAAAACATCGTCCTGTGCCATTTCAGCAATGATTTTGGGCCGTCTTACGAATGGTGTCGATCATCGAGGCCAGACCGTTGGCGCGCGTCGGGGAAAGGTTTTCGCGCAGGCCGAGCCTGTCCACGAAGGAAAAGTCGTCCTCCGCGATCTCACGGGCCGTGCGTCCCGAATAGACCCCGATCAGCAGGGAGATGATGCCCTTGGTGATGATGGCGTCGCTGTCGGCGCGGAAAAGGAGCCTGTCCCCTTCCACGACCGTATCGAGCCACACCCGGGACTGACAGCCCCTGATCAGGCGGTCGTCCGTCTTCAACTCTTCCGGGAACGCCTCCAGCCGGCGCCCCAGGTCGATGAGGTACTCATATTTGTCCAGCCATTCGTCGTACATCGAGAAGTCCTCGACGACTTCGGCCTGTGCTTCCTGCAATGATTTCATCCTGCCAGCATTTGAATCGCCCTGTCGAGCGATGTGGTAAAGTATTCTGCCTCCGCGGGCGTGTTGTACGGCGCGAAGGATGCGCGCAGCATCCCGGTCACGCCGAAGCGGTCCATCAGCGGTTCAGCGCACATCTGCCCGGAACGGACGGCAATGCCCATCTTGTCCAAAATGAGTGCCAGATCCTCGTGGTGACAATGTTCCACGGAGAACGAAAAGAGCGGCACCTTCTCCGTCGTGGCATCCGGCTCGCCATAGAGGCGTATCCTCGGATCGGACTGCAACTTATTCAGTATAATTTTCTTAACCTCGTCATAGCTGGCCTGGACGGCCGGTTCGCGCAAGGCTTCGGCCATCTCCAGGGCCGGCCGGAGAGTCGGCGTGCCGGCGATGTTCTGGGTGCCGGCTTCGAATTTCTGCGGCAGCGGCGCCCAGGTCGAGCCGCTCCAGCGCACCGTCCCGATCATCTCCCCGCCTCCCATAAAGGGCGGCATCTGCTCCAGCAGCTCGCGGCGTCCGTAGAGCACACCGGTCCCGGGAGCCGCATACAGTTTGTGGCCGGAAAAGGCGTAGAAATCGCAGCCCAGCTCCTGCACGTCCACCCGGGCGTGCACGATCCCCTGCGCCCCGTCGATCAGAACCGCGCAACATTTTGAATGACAAATATTTACAATCTCCTTGACAGGGTTCACAAGCCCCAGGACATTGGAAATATGCGCAACGCAGAGCAGCTTCGTGCGGGGTGTCAGCAGGCCGGGCAGTAGGTCCAGTCGGATCCTTCCTCCGTCGTCCACGGGCAGCACCTTCAGCGTCGCGCCCTTGCGGGAGCAGAGCAGCTGCCAGGGCACGAGGTCCGAGTGGTGCTCCGCCTCGCACACAACGATCTCGTCCCCCGCCCCGATGAAGGCCTCGCCGAAACTGAACGCCACCAGGTTGATGGCGGCCGTGGCGCCGGAGGTAAAGACGATCTCCTCGCGGAAAGCGGCGTTCAGATACTTCCGGACAGCATCCCGCGTGGTCTCATATTCCACCGTGGCAAGGTCCGCGATCCGGTGAACGGCGCGGTGGAGGTTGGCGTTATATTTCTCCGACATTTCCGTCCATTTCCGGATGACGCTGCGGGGGCGCTGCGAGGTGGCCGCATTGTCCAGATAGACCAGCGGCTTGCCATAGACGCGCTCCCCCAGTTCGGGAAACTCCTGCCGTATTTTTTCGACTTCCATCATAGAGAAATGCAAATTTAACATTATTTTTGTGATATGATAGACTACATCTCCGGAAAGCTTGCGACACTGACCCCCACGATGGCGGTGATCGACAACCAGGGCATCGGATACGCCGTGGAAATCTCGCTTCAGACCTATGACGCGCTCAACGGGAAGGGCAGCGCGACCGTCTATGTGCAGCGCCAGCTGAACCCGCGCGACGGCACGGAGGTGGACTACGGCTTCGCGACCCAGGACGAGCGCGAGCTGTTCCGGCAGATCACCAGCGTGTCCGGGATGGGAGCCGCATCGGCCCGGATGGTCCTGTCCTCCCTGACCGCCGAAGAGTTCCGCTCGGCCATCCTGAGCGAAGACATCACGCGGCTCAAGGGCGTCAAGGGGATCGGGCTCAAGACGGCCCAGCGTATGGTTCTCGAGCTCAAGGACAAGATCGTGAAAGGGGATGGCGCAGGCGCAGGCATCCTGTTCAAGGCCGACACCAGTGCGGCGGCCGACGAAGCCAGCACGGCGCTTCAGATGCTCGGTTTCAGCAAGCCGAACATCAACAAGGCCGTCCAGGCCATCCTTAAGGAGAATCCTTCCGCCTCGGTCGAGGCAATCATCAAGGCGGCCCTTCAGCGGCTCTAGACCTAGCGGCCGAACCAGACCAGCAGCACGGAAATATCCGCAGGGGAGACCCCGGAAATGCGGGACGCCTGGGCCAGCGTCTGGGGATGATAGCGCTTGAGTTTCTGCCGGCACTCGATGGTCAGGCCGGACACGCGGTCAAAATCGAACCCTTCCGGAATCTTGAGATCCTCCAGGCGGCGTATCTTTTCCGCCATCTGGAGTTCGCGGTCGATATAACCCTTGTAGCGCAGCGAAATCTCCACGCTCTCGATTTCTTCTTGTGTATACGTTCCACGTGGAACGATTTTCAAGAGATCCTCAAGAGTCACCTCAGGGCGCGTCGCCAGATCGGCGATGCGTTTAGACTCGGTAATCGGGCTTGACCCGACAGACTCAAGGTACGGGTTTGCCTCTTCCTGTGTCAGATTCTTACGCTCACAGAACGCCTGCAGTTCCGCGATCCGGTCATACTTCCGCATCGTGGCCGCGTAGCGACTTTCGTCCGCCAGGCCTATCTCGTGCGAGAGGGGAGTCAGGCGGAAATCCGCATTGTCCTGGCGCAGCAGGATACGATACTCGGCCCGGGAAGTGAACATCCGGTACGGCTCATCCACGCCCTTGCTCACCAGGTCGTCGATCAGCACGCCGATGTACGACTGGTCGCGGCGCAGGATAAAAGGATCTTTCTCCTGCAGCTTCAAGTGGGCGTTGATGCCGGCCACGATGCCCTGTGCGGCCGCCTCTTCGTATCCCGTCGTCCCGTTCACCTGGCCCGCCAGGAAGAGGTTCTCGACACAGCGCGACTCAAGGGAGGGACGCAGCAGGGTGGGGTCGAAAAAGTCGTATTCCACGGCGTAGGCCGGGCGGAAGATCCGCACGTTCTCCAGCCCCACGATGGCGTGGAGCGCCTCCAGCTGAACCTCCAGGGGAAGGGAAGAGGAGAATCCCTGAAGGTAGTACTCGTTTGTTCCGCGCCCTTCCGGCTCGAGGAAAAGCTGGTGTGCGTCGTTCTCCGGGAAGACCCGGAGCTTGTCTTCGATGCTCGGGCAATAACGCGGCCCGCGTCCGTGAATGATTCCGGTAAAGAGCGGGGAGTCCCCGAAACCGGTGCGAAGGATTTCGTGCACGCGCGCGTTCGTATGGAGGACATAACACGGCATCTGGGCTGCGCCCTCGCGCTGGACCGCCGACGGCTCCGGCAGGAAAGAGAAGCGTGCCGGTTCCGGATCGCCGAGTTGTTCGGGAAGACGGGATACGTTGACCGAGGAAATGTCGATCCGGGGAGGCGTGCCGGTCTTCATCCGGTCAGTCGTAATACCCCGTTCGACAAGCTGTTCGGTCAGACCATAGGACGCCTGTTCGCCGATGCGCCCGCCCTCCATCTGATGGCGGCCAATGAAAAGGCGCCCGCCGAGGAAGGTCCCGGCGGTCAGGATAACCGCGCGAGACTTGAAAATTGCCCCGGTATTCGTACGCACGCCGCAGATTTTCTCATTCTCAAAGAGAAAAGACACCGCAGAATCCGCGTAAATATCTAATTTACAGGAACTTTCGAGGATTTTACGCCATTCCAGCGAAAACTGGATTTTATCGCACTGCGCCCGGGGGCTCCACATCGCGGGCCCCTTCGAGCGGTTGAGCATCCGGAACTGCAGGGTGGTGCGGTCCGTGACGACACCGCTCCATCCGCCGAGCGCATCGATCTCCCGGACGATCTGTCCTTTGGCGATGCCGCCCATCGCCGGGTTGCAGGACATTCGCGCGAAGCCCAGCATATCCATCGTCACAAGGAGCACGGACGAGCCGAGCGACGAAGCGGCCATCGCAGCCTCGCACCCGGCGTGTCCTCCGCCGACGACGATGACATCATATCGGCGCTCCATCACAAGGCGGCTTTCATCTGCAGATAGTAATCCTCTTTCCGTCGCATTTCGGCCGTCTGCTCCTCCGTGTGGTCGTCATAGCCGATCAGGTGCAGCACTCCGTGCACCATCACCCGGTCGAGTTCGTCCGCGAATTCGACGCCGTAAAAGCGGGCGTTCTCCCGGACGGAGTCGATGCTGATGAAAAGATCGCCGGAAAGGACGTCCTTCTCACAATAATCAAAGGTGATGATGTCAGTGAAATAGTCGTGCTGGAGATAACGCATATTCACATCCAGGATATAGTTGTCCGAGCAGAAGATGATGTTGATGGCACCGAGACGCCGCATCTCGCTGCCGGCGACCATCTTGAGCCAGCGGTTGTTGAGCAGTTTCTGCTTCAAAACGAAGCGGATGTCTTCCTGGAAATAGCGTACCATAGGCGGATTTTTCGCAAATTTACATCTATTAAATGAAATAATTGGAATTGAAAATAAATATTTCTATCTTTGAAACTCGAATGGATTATTAATAACAACCACAGATATGGAAGTCAAGAAATCACCCAAAGCTGACCTGAACAACAAGAAACTCTTGTTCGTCGAGATCGGTTTGATCCTTTCCCTCCTGATCACCATTGCTGCCTTCGAGTACAAGACGAAGGAAAAGCAAGAGAGCGTTTTCGCTCAAGAGAACACGGAACTTATTGAGGAAGAGATTATTCCGATTACGCAGGATACGCCTCCGCCGCCCCCCGAGGCTCCGAAGATTCCCATTCTCTCCGACCAGATCGACATCGTCGACGACAACATCAAGGTCGACGACAACATCCTCAACCTCGAGGATGATGCCAACCTCGGCGTAGAGATCATGGACTATGTGGAGGAGGTTCAGGAGGAAGTGGTCGAAGAGGAAGCGATTCCGTTCGCCCTCGTGGAGGAGAAACCCAAGTTCCAGGGCGGCGATGCCAACCAGTTCTCCAAGTGGGTGTCCCAGCACCTCGAGTATCCCGAAATCGCCAAGGAAAACGGCGTGTCCGGCCGTGTGATGGTGCAGTTCACCGTCAACCCGAACGGCTCCGTCTCCGACGTGAAGGTGCTCCGCGGTGTGGACCCGTCCCTCGACAAGGAAGCTGTCCGTGTGATTCAGAGTTCCCCGAAGTGGACTCCGGGCAAGCAGCGCGACCGCGCAGTCAAGGTCACGTACCAGTTCCCTGTGATCTTCCAGCTGCGATAAGACGCCGCTCGGATTTACAAAGGGCCGTCCGTACGCGGATGGCCCTTTTTTGACAAAGGATGGAGAACAAGAAAGAAGAAAAAGCCGTATTCGTCGGCATTATCCGCCAGGACGACGACGAACGCAAGATATTCGAATACCTGGACGAACTCCAGTTTCTGGCCGAAACGGCCGGTGCGACGCCCGACAAGCAGTTCGTGCAGCGCGTGGACCGGCCTGACAAGGCCACCTACATCCGCAGCGGCAAACTCAAGGAAATCGCCGACTACTGCGAAGAAAACCACATCGACTATGTCATCTTCGACGACGAGCTGACGGGAATGCAGCAGCGCAACATCGAAAAGATCATCCACAGCGCCGCCGTCATCGACCGCACCAGCCTCATCCTCGAAATCTTTTCCCAACGGGCCCAGACGGCCTACGCCAAGACGCAGGTCGAACTTGCCCACTATAATTATATGCTGCCCCGGCTTGCCGGCATGTGGACCCATCTGGAACGTCAGCGCGGCGGCATGGGCACGCGCGGGGGAATGGGTGAGACCCAGATCGAGGTAGACCGCCGCATCGTGCGCGAGCGCATTTCCAAGCTCAAGGAGCAGCTCAAGAAGGTGGACAAGCAGATGGCCACCCAGCGCAGCAACCGCGGGCAGCTGGTGCGCCTGTCGTTGGTCGGCTACACCAACGTCGGCAAGTCCACGCTGATGAACCTCCTGTCCAAATCGGACGTCTTCGCGGAAAACAAGCTTTTCGCCACCCTCGACACCACTGTCCGTAAGGTCGTCATCGGCAACGTCCCCTTCCTGCTCAGCGACACGGTCGGTTTCATCCGCAAACTGCCCACCCAGCTCATAGAAGCCTTCAAGAGCACGCTGGACGAGGTCCGCGAAGCGGATATCCTGGTCCACGTGGTGGACATTTCGCATCCCGACTACGAGGAGCAGATGGACGTCGTGGACAAGACGCTCCGCGATATCGGCGCCGCGGACAAGCCCGTCTACGTGGTCTTCAACAAGACCGACGCCTACGAGTACGAACCATACGACGAGTTTTCACTGACGCCCAAGACCGAGCGCAATTTCACCCTTGACGAGGTGAAGTACAAGTGGATCAGCGGCCGCAAGATCCCCTGCATCTTCATCTCCGCCCTCAAGAAGGAAGGGATAGAAAAACTCCGCGACGACATCTACAAGATGGTCGCGGAGATTCACGCCGGGCGTTACCCCTTCAATAATTTCCTCTGGTAAGAGATCCCGGATCAAGTCCGGGATGACGTAAAAACGTCAGTCGGAGAACTTCGCCTTGAGGAATTCGCGGTTCAGCCGCGCGATATGCGAGACGTTGATGCCCTTGGGGCATTCCATCTCGCAGGCGCGGGTGTTGGTGCAGTTGCCGAAGCCCAGTTCATCCATTTTGGCGACCATTGCCTTGGCGCGGCGCTTGGCTTCCGGACGGCCCTGCGGCAGCAGGGCGAGGGAGCTGACGCGGGCCGCGACAAAGAGCATCGCGGAGCCGTTCTTACAGGTGGCCACGCAGGCGCCGCAACCCACGCAGGCCGCCGCATCCATACTTTCTTCAGCCCTGTCGTGAGGTATCAGCAAGGTGTTCCCGTCCTGTGCCTGACCCGTACGCACCGAGATGAAACCTCCTGCCTGGAGGATCTTGTCAAAGGCGGAACGGTCCACCACCAGGTCCTTGATGACAGGGAATCCGGCACTGCGCCAGGGCTCCACCGTAATGGTGGCGCCGTCCTTGAAATGACGCATAAAGAGCTGGCAGGTGGTCACGTGGTCGTCCGGACCGTGGGCGCGGCCGTCGATATACAGGCCACAGGCGCCACAGATGCCTTCGCGGCAGTCGTGGTCGAACGACACGGGACCGCTGCTCTGGCAGCCGCGCTCGACGGCCACCGGATCACACCCTTCCCGGATCAGCTGCTCATTGAGGATATCGAGCATCTCCAGGAAGGAAGCGTCCTCTTCAATCCCGGCAATATGGTAAGTCTCGAAATGACCCTTGGTCTTGGCGTTCTTCTGACGCCATATTTTCAGATTGAAATCCATCTCGTCTAGTCTTTGTAATTTCTCGTTTTCACCTCGATAAACTCATACTTGAGCGGCTCCTTATGGAGTTCGGGCTCCTGATCCTCGCCCTTGTACTCCCAGGCCGAGACATACATGAAGTTGGCATCGTCGCGCTTGGCCTCACCTTCCTCGGTCTGGCTCTCGACGCGGAAATGGCCGCCGCAGGATTCGGTGCGGTTCAGTGCGTCGCGCGCCATCAGTTCGCCGATGTCGAAGAAATCTTCCAGCCGGAGGGCCTTTTCGAGCTCCTGATTGAACTCGAACTGGCTGCCGGGCACGTTGACGTTCTCATAGAATTCCTTCTTGAGCGCCTTTATTTCAGCTATCGCCTTCTTGAGGCCGGCCTCGTCGCGGGCCATACCTACATTGTCCCACATAATGTTGCCCAGACGTTTGTGGATGGAATCCACCGTCTCCTTGCCCTTGATCGAGAACAGGCGGTCGATGCGGGCCTGGACGGCCTTTTCCGCTTCGTCGAACTCCGGCGTGTTGACATCCGTCTTGGGTTCCGCAAACTTGTAGGAAAGATAGTCTCCGATTGTCACGGGCAGAATGAAATAACCGTCCGCCAGACCCTGCATCAGCGCGGAAGCGCCGAGGCGGTTGCCGCCGTGATCGGAGAAATTGGCTTCTCCGATGGCATACAGGCCCGGGATGGTGGTCTGCAGGTCGTAATCCACCCAGATGCCGCCCATCGTGTAGTGGATGGCAGGATAGATCATCATCGGCTCCTCCCAGGGGGAACTGGCCGTAATCTTTTCATACATTTCGAAGAGGTTGCCATAGCGCTCCGCCACCCGCTGGCGACCCAGGCGCTGGATGGCGTCCGCGAAATCAAGGAACACGGCCTTACCCGTCTCGTTTACGCCGAAACCGGCGTCGCAACGCTCCTTGGCAGCACGCGACGCCACGTCGCGCGGAACCAGGTTACCGAAAGCCGGATAACGGCGCTCAAGATAATAGTCGCGGTCCGCTTCCGGAATCTGGGAAGCCTTGATTTCGTGTTTCCGGAGTTTCTCGACATCCTCCTTCTTCTTCGGCACCCAGATGCGGCCGTCATTGCGCAGCGACTCGCTCATCAGAGTTAGTTTGCACTGCTGCTCGCCGTGGACTGGAATACAGGTCGGATGAATCTGCGCAAAGCAGGGATTTCCGAAGAAAGCACCCTTGCGATAGCACTGCATTGCAGCGGAGCCGTTGCTGTTCATCGCGTTGGTGGACAGGAAATAAGCATTTCCGTAACCGCCGGTCGCAATCACCACGGCGTGGGCGCCGAAACGCTCCAACTGGCCGGTGACCAGGTTGCGGGCGATGATACCCTTGGCCTCGCCGTTCACGACGACCAGATCCAGCATTTCGTGACGCGGATAGCATTTCACCGATCCGTAACCGATTTCCTTATTCAGGGACGCGTAGGCGCCGAGCAGCAGCTGCTGGCCGGTTTGGCCGCGGGCATAGAAAGTACGGCTCACCTGCACACCGCCGAAAGAACGGTTCGCCAAGTAACCGCCGTACTCCCGCGCGAAAGGAATACCCTGCGCGACACACTGGTCGATAATCGCCGCACTTACCTCCGCCAGACGATAGACGTTTGCCTCACGGGAACGATAGTCACCGCCCTTGATCGTATCGTAAAACAAGCGGTAGACGGAATCATTGTCATTCTGATAATCTTTTGCAGCATTGATTCCTCCCTGCGCGGCGATGGAGTGCGCACGGCGCGGAGAGTCGCTGATGCAGAAAATCTTCACATTGTAGCCCAATTCACCGAGAGAAGCGGCTGCAGATGCACCGCCCAGTCCGGTACCCACCACGATGATCTCAAGTTTTCTCTTGTTGTTAGGACTCACCAGACGGATTTCCGACTTGCGCCGGGTCCATTTTTTCTCAAGCGGTCCCTCAGGAATTTTGGAAATTAACTTGTCCGACATTGTTGGTATTATCTATTATTGTTTCTTTCAAAAAAGCGTATTTCCGTTGTTTATGTACGGATCCAGACCCATATGTTTATAGGAAAGTTCCGTCGCCACGCGTCCACGCTGCGTGCGCACGATGAATCCTTCCTTGATCAGGAAAGGTTCATATACCTCCTCATAAGTTCCCTGATCCTCTCCGATCGCCGTGGCAAGCGTATTCGCACCCACAGGGCCGCCCTTGAAAGTAGAAATAATCGTACGCAGTATCTTATTGTCGATGGCGTCCAGGCCGCGCTTATCTATATTGAGCTTATCCAAGGCGAAACGGGCTATCTTCAGGTCGATGTGGCCGTCTCCCATCACCTGGGCGAAATCACGGACCCGGCGGAGCAGGGAATTGGCAATACGCGGCGTACCGCGGCTCCGGAGTGCAATCTCACGGGCCGCTTCCGGCTCGATGTCCACCTTGAGGATTCCGGCGCTGCGCTTGACGATACGCACCAGGTCATCCGTATCGTAATACTCCAGACCTTCCGTGATGCCGAAACGGGCCCGCAGCGGCGCCGTCAGAAGACCGGCCCGCGTCGTCGCGCCCACCAGCGTGAAAGGATTGAGGGAAATGCGCACAGACCGCGCTCCGGGACCCTTGTCTATCATGATGTCGATGACGTAGTCCTCCATCGCGGAATAAAGGTATTCCTCGACTTCCGGAGCCAGACGGTGGATCTCGTCGATGAAGAGCACGTCCCCCGTCTCCAAGGAGGTCAGCAGACCCGCCAGATCGCCGGGACGGTCGAGCACGGGACCGGACGTGATCTTCATATTGACCCCCATCTCATTGGCGATGATGTGTGCGAGCGTCGTCTTCCCCAGGCCCGGAGGGCCGTGGAACAGCGTGTGGTCGAGCGACTCCCCGCGCATTTTGGCCGCCTGGATATAGACCTTCAGACGGGATACGATTTCTCCCTGTCCGGTGAAATCTTCCAGCTCCTGGGGCCGGATAATTCCGTCCAATTCCTTATCTTTGCAGTCGTTTGTGTTATGAGGGTCGAATTCCTGCATACGAGGTCCTTGACAATCAGAATACAAATATAGTTCTTTTATTTTGAAAATTTGATGTTTTCTATTGGCTTGTTGAAATGTTGATAATTCATACAAGAAATTGATTATCAAATTTTTAATAAAAGGAAAGAAAGTGCAAAAGTCTGTTGAAAGGATGTTTTCGGTCCTGTTGAAAAAAGGGCGCCTGGGTTTTTCCACCCGGACGGGTCTTCGGCCAACAGGATTTCAACATACTTTTCAACCGCTTTCAGGCAGGATATGTTGATAAGCAGGAAGTCTTCCGACATTCTTCGAAGCAGAATACAAACCGAGCAGGAAGTATTCTGCCGGGGACTTTTTCTGTCCGCGCGCTGGTTCGTATTTTCCCAGGTCGTAAAGGATGGGATGCAGGTGGTCGTACTTCCGAACAGGGAGGCGGCGGAGTATTGCGCTGCGGATTTGTATAATCTGATAGAAGGAGACAGGATATTCTTCCTTCCCGAGTCGGGAAAGAACGTGGAGCGGAGCAATTACAAATCTTCGCTGGGTGTGCAGCGTACCTCGGCTATCGGAAAGATATTGTCCTGGAAAGAAGGTGAATTGCTTATCATCGTGACCTATCCCGAAGCGCTGGCGGAGGAAATCCCGGCGACGCAGGATATCCGGGATTCACTTTTCACCCTGCAGACAGGTCAGGAAATATCGCACGCTGATATCATCCGGACGCTCGCGGAAAGAGGGTTCGACAAGGTGGACTTTGTCTCTGCACCGGGTCAATATGCCATCCGCGGATCCATCGTGGACATTTTCTCTTTCTCGGAGAATGAACCGTTCCGTATTTCCTTCTGGGGAAATGAGATAGAAAAGATTCATTTCTTCGACTGCAATACCCAGCTCTCGAAGCAGGATGTAGAAAAGGCGGAAATCGTATCCGACGTGGTGGGCGGGGGAGAGAAGCAGGGACAGGCGCTGTCCGATATCTTCCCGGACGGAACCCTCGTCTGGCTGGATTCGTCGGATATGTATTATCGGGAAGCGTTTTTCCCGGCGTTGAAGCGATTCAGAAACGTTTACATTGACGCACCCCTTTCCTATGCGGGTGATGATTTCGTCTGGTTCCAGATATCTCCGCAGCCTGCTTTCAACAAGAATTTCGAACTGCTGACGGAAGACATCCGCAGCCACATCGAGAACGGCTACGGCGTCTATATCTACGGGGAAAAGGAAGCGCAGCTGGAGCGGGTCCGTTCCATCCTGTCGCAGAACGGCGGGCTGCTGCCGCAGTTCGTCCGCGGAAAAAACATCCATAACGGATTCATAGACGCCCAGAACAAGGTCTGCTGCTATTCCGACCACGAGATTTTCGACCGTTTCCACCGTGTGAGCCTGCGCCGGACGGTGGAAAAGAGTGAGCAGCTGACCATCAACGACTTGAATTCCTTCAATATAGGGGATTACGTCGTGCATATCGACCACGGCGTGGGTGTATTCGGCGGTCTGGTCCGCCTGCGGGATGACTATGGGCGTCTGCGCGAAGTGGTGAAGATCACCTATAAGGACGGCGACGTCGTCTTCGTGTCGGTGCACGCGCTGCACAAGATTTCGCGTTTCCGTTCGCGTGATGGGGAGCCGCCCCGGATCAACAAGTTGGGATCGAAATCCTGGATGACGCTCAAGTACAACGCCAAGTCCCGGGTGAAGGACATTGCCAAGGACCTGATCCAGTTGTATGCCAAACGGCGTGCTTCCAAGGGATTCGCTTTTTCTCCGGACACCTATCTGCAGGAGGAGTTGGAGTCTTCCTTCATGTATGAGGATACGCCCGATCAGGAGACGGCCACCCAGGCCGTCAAGCGGGATATGGAGGACAGCTGCCCGATGGACCGCCTGATTTGCGGCGACGTGGGCTTCGGCAAGACGGAAATCGCCATCCGGGCGGCCTTCAAGGCCGTCTGTGACAGCAAGCAGGTGGCCGTGCTCGTGCCCACCACCATCCTGGCGCTGCAGCATTTCAACACGTTCAGCCAACGGCTCCAGAACCTGCCGTGTAACGTGGAATATGTCAGCCGCCTGCGCACGGCGAAAGAAATCACCGACATCAAGAAACGCCTGGCGGCAGGACAGATAGACATTCTGATCGGCACCCATAAGATTCTCGGCAAGGAATTCATTTTCAAGGATCTGGGCCTGCTGGTCATCGACGAGGAGCAGAAGTTCGGCGTCGCCGCGAAAGAGCGGCTCCGCGCGCTGCGCACTTCCGTCGACACGCTCACGCTGACGGCGACCCCGATCCCGCGCACACTGCAGTTCTCGCTGCTGGGCGCGCGGGACCTCAGTATCATCAACACGCCGCCGCCCAACCGCATCCCCGTGCAGACGGAAATCATCCTTTTCGACGAGAAGGAGATCCGCAGCATCGTCAGTTATGAACTGAACCGCGGCGGGCAGATTTTCTTCCTGCACAACAAGGTGGAGGAACTCCCTTCCATCTACGACATCCTGCACCGCCTGATCCCGGATATGAAGATATGCGTGACCCACGGGCAGATGGAGTCGAAGGAACTGGAGACGCGGATGCTGGATTTCATCCGCGGCGACTATGATATGATGCTCTGCACCACCCTGATCGAGAACGGGCTGGATATTCCCAATGCCAATACGATCCTGATCAACCAGGCGCAGAATTTCGGCCTGAGCGACCTGCACCAGCTGCGCGGCCGTGTGGGCCGGTCCAACAAGAAAGCCTTCTGCTACCTGATCGTACCGCCGCTCGTGAGCATCACCGAAGACGCCCGCCGGCGCCTGAAAGCCATCGAGGAGTTTTCCGACCTGGGCAGCGGCTTCAACATCGCGATGCAGGACCTGGACATCCGCGGTGCCGGCAATCTGCTGGGCGCCGAGCAGAGCGGTTTCATTATGGACATGGGCTTCGAGACCTACCAGAAGATTCTCGCGGAAGCGATGGAGGAACTGGGCGTGGAGACGGGTACCGTGACCCGCAGCGACAGGGGCAAGTTCGTGACGGACTGCACGATCGAAACGGACCAGACGGCCTGCATCCCGGATGACTATATCGACGTCACGGCGGAGAAGATCCGTATCTACCGCACCATCGACGCGATGTCTTCCGACAAGGAAGTGGACCGGTTCGCCTCACAGCTCGCCGACCGTTTCGGAACCTTCCCCCCGGAAATCGGCAACCTGTTCGAAGTCGTCAAGATCCGCAACCTGGGAGCCTCGCTCGGTTTCGAGAAGGTCATCGTCAAGAACGGTCTGCTGATCGCCTTCTTCATCGCGAACCCGATGTCGCCCTATTACAAGACGCAGACTTTCGCAAACATCCTGGAGAAGGCGGCCGCGCAGCCGCGCTATGAACTTAAGCAGACGGACAGCAAACTCAAGATCGTGGTCCGGGGCGTTCCGACCCTCAAGGACGCCCACGTCCTCTTGAGTAAATTGCGATAAAATTCGTATATTTGCCCGGATATGGCACATTTGCTGGTAGAAGTGGGAAATACGGCGCTCAAAGCAGCCTGGGCCGAGGGGACGACTCTCGGCAAGACCTACCGTTACCAGGGGGAGAAGATGATGCCTTATCTGCTGTCGCTGCTGGAGCGGGAGCGGCCGGAGGTGCTTACGGTGGCCTCCGCCAGCGGGGTTTCCGCGGAAGAAGAGGCTCAGTTGCGGGAGCGCTGCGCGCATCTGCTCCTGCTGGACCGTTCGCACACGGACCTGCTGCTGCGTCGCAACCTGCCCGAGTACCTGTCCTACGACCGGGCCGCCGGCCTGGTGGCCGCGGGCTTCCTGTTCAAGGACAAGCCAGTGAGCGTCTTCGACTTCGGAACGACCCTGACGGTCGATTTCCTGAGCCGGGAGGGAAGATATCTCGGGGGAAACATATCTCCGGGCTGCCGGACGCGTTTCAAGGCCCTGGAGCGCTATTCCAAGACCCTTCCGCTCGTGGATACGCCCGAAAAAATCGATCCGGAAGGGACGTCCATCCGCACCTCGATCGAGTCCGGCGTGATTTCGGGCATAATGTTTGAAATTGAAGGTTACACCAGGCTCCGGCCGGAGAATATCGTGATTTTCACCGGAGGAGATGCAATTTATTTTGCCAAGAAGATGAAAAACTCCATATTTGTAGTTTGCAATCTGGTTTTGATGGGCCTGGCATTGATAACTGACGACTATGTCAAGAAGAATCTTAAATAGATGGGTTCTGACCGCTCTCCTGGCCGCGTGCACCGCATTTGGCGCACGGGGACAGGCGTCGGGTACTTATACGCCGTACTCCATCTACGGAGTCGGCGACCTCAGCCAGCCGGGTTCCGCCTACAACAAGACGATGGGCGGGGTCGGTGCGGCCGTGCGCAACAACCGCTACATCAACCTGACGAATCCCGCCGCCGTCACGGCGCGCGACAGCCTGGCCTTCATGGCCGACTTCTCCCTGTACAACGACAACAAGATCTTCAACCAGGGAGACATCAAATCCGCCAGCAACACATTCAACATCAATGACCTGGCGATGTCCTTCCCGCTCTGGCGCCGTTCCGCGATGATGGTGGGCATCATGCCCTACAGCGATACGGGCTTCGGCTACAGTTTCAACTACACGGATCCGGAACTGATCGGACGCACGGGCAACATCACCTATTCCGCGACCGGCACGGGCAGCATCTACAAGGCTTTCGCCGCCGCCGGCGTGACCCTATTCAAGCGCCTGTCTCTCGGCGCCCAGTGGAACACATATTTCGGCCAGGTCGAGAAGGTTTACAAAACCACGTTCAACGACGCCTCCTACAACGGCGTCCTGAACGGGACGACGGGCCGCCTGTCCGGGAACAACTTCAAGTTCGGACTGCAGTTCGAGCAGCCTGTCGGCACGAAGCACGCCGTCACCGTCGGGGCGACCTATTCCACGCCGGTGCAGCTGAAGGGCACGATGGAGGCGTACCGCTATTCCGCGGGCTCTGCGGCGTCCGACACGCTGTTCTACAAGGTGGACAATCTCGGGTCCGACAGCAAGGTGACGCTGGCCGGAGAGATCACCGCCGGCATCGCCGTGCAGGAGCGGGGCCGCTGGATGCTGGCGTTCGACTATTCCCGTTCCGACTGGCGCGGCTCCGGCCTGGACGGCGCCCGCGGCTTCACGGCCAGCAAGGCGTTCTCCGCTTCGGTGGCGGAAAGCTACAGGGTCGGTTTCGAACTCGTGCCCAACCGTAACGACATCCGCTACTATCTCAACCACGTGGCTTACCGGGCGGGCGCCTACCACAAGAAGGAATACTTCCTGCTGAACGGCTCGCAGGTCGCCTCGACGGGATTCACCCTGGGCGCCACGCTGCCCATCGTCAACATGGCCAACGGCCTGACAGTCGGCGTGGATTTCGGCCAGCGGGGCTCCCTGTCCGGCACGATGGTCCGCGAGCGCTACGTCAACGTATCGCTCGGCTTCAACCTCTTCGACATCTGGTTCCGTAAATATCAATACGATTAACGATAACACTATTGCGATATGAAAAAATTAACTCTTGTCATTCTGACCCTCTCCGCGATGCTGCTGGGAACCAACGTGTTCGCCCAGGGCAAGTACGGCGCCGACAGTGCAAAGTGCATTACCAATCTCTCCTTCTACAAGGAGTACTTCAAGCAGAAGAATTATGACGAGGCGATGCCCAGCTGGCGCAACGCCTATAAATTCTGCCCGCCGACGGCAAACCAGAACATGCTCATCGACGGCACGACCCTGCTCCGCCAGATGATTTCCAAGAACGCCAAGGACGCGGCCTATCGCCAGGCCCTGGTGGACTCGCTGATCACCCTGCACAAGACGCGTGCACAGTACTATCCGAAGTATGCCGTGACCGCGTACAACAACATGGGGCAGGATATGTTCAACTACGTCAAGAACAATCCCAAGAAGCTCTATGACGGAATGGAGTTCATCATCGCCAACAACCAGGCGGAGGTGCGCCCGACCTTCCTGCTCTTCAACATGCAGGCCGCCGTGGAGCTGTTCCAGGCCGGCCAGCTGGATGCCGAGACCGTGATCAACCTCTATCAGCGCAACAGCGACCTGCTTGAGAAGATCGTCCCGGCCAACGACGCCGACAAGGAGCAGGTGGCCAACGTCAAGAACGACATGGGCAGCCTGTTCGCCTCCAGCAAGGTAGCCAGCTGCGAGAGCCTCCTCGCCCTCTACACGCCGCGCCTCGAGGCCGATCCGGACAACCTCCAGCTCGCCCAGAGCATCGTCAAGACGATGAGCATGACCGAGGGTTGCGACAACAACGACCTCTTCCTGAAGGCCGTCACCACGATGAACCGGCTGGATCCTTCCGCCAGCTCCTCCTACTATCTGTTCCGCCTGCACGGTGCCCGCGGCAACGTCAAGGAGGCCATCGTCTATATGGAGAACGCCCTGGCCAGCGAGGATGTCGAAGATTCCCGCAAGGCTGACTGGACCTACGAGCTCGCCACGTTCTGCTTCAAGAACGGCGAGAGCGCCCGCGCCTTCGAGTATGCCTCCAAGGTGGCCGCCGAGAACGAAGCCCTGGCCGGCAAGGCCTATTTCCTGATCGGCAACATCTGGGGTGCCACCCGCTGTGGCGGCGACGAGATCGCCCGCCGCGCCCCGTACTGGGTGGCCTGCGACTATATGAACAAGGCGAAAGCCGCCGACCCGTCCCTGACCGACGAGGCCAACCGCTACATCAGCCAGTACAGCGTGTACTTCCCGGAGACCGCCGAGGCCTTCATGTACGACATTACCAGGGGACAGTCCTATACGGTCGTCTGCGGCGGCATGCGTGCCACGACGACGGTGCGCACCAGATAATTTGGGCGCCTCTCGACACAGACGCAAGGTGCTGGCAACCACGCTCGTGGTTGCCAGCATTGTCGTTTCCTGCCGGAGCCAGATCGGGGAGGCGGACCGCCTGGACCTGAGCAAGACCCCCACCCAGCGGTCCTACGACGTGTTTGCCGTTCAGACCCAGAACGGCCGTGTCGCGATGCGGATGGAGTCCGCCCTGATGGAGCATTACGACACGGACACCGCGTCTTTCGATTCCTTCCCCCACGGCATTTCCGTGTACGGATACACGGAGGAGGGGCTGCTCGAGTCCATCATCGTGGCGGACGACGCCCGGCACATCGTCCCCAAGGCCCGCGACCGGGACGAGATCTGGGAGGCCTTCGGCAACGTCATCCTGCACAACGTGATCGAACAGGAGACGATGGAGACGGATACCGTCTACTGGGACCAGGTCAAGCGCGAATTATACACGGACTGCTACGTCAAGATCTACTCCCGGCAGGGCTTCCTGCAGGGCTTCGGGATGCGTTCCGACGACCACGTGCGCAACTCGATCCTGTACCGTCCGTTCGACGGATACGGCGTGGTCGTGCAGGACAGTACGGCCGTAATCATTGATTCCGTGAATTTTATTGGGCCGTTTCCAAAAAAATAACTAAATTCGCAGCCCCTTATCGGAAAATTGTAAAAACATCATAATTATGGCGGTACTTGAAAAAATACGCGTTAAGTTCGGCCTCGTGATCTCGATCATCATCGCGCTGGCCCTTCTGTCCTTCATCATCGACCCTAGCACGCTGGAGTCGGCCCTCAACTCGATGTCTTCCAAGTATGACGTCGGGCAGATCGCCGGCAAGAACATTTCCTATACGGATTTCCAGTCGGACGTCGACCGTTTCACGACCATCAACGAGCTCCTCGGCGCAGGCCGTGACGAGGAGTCCCAGAAGCAGATCCGCAACGCTGCCTGGCAGGAGCTTCTCGACAAATATATGTTTGTCAAGAACGCCAAGGAGGCGGGCATCACCGTCGGTGAGGACGAGATGCTGTCCCTGATGGGCGGCGAGTACGTTTCCCCGGCCCTGGCCCAGAATCCCGTCTTCATGGACGAGACAGGCCTCTTCTCGGCCGACCGGCTGAAGGCGTTCATCCAGAATGTGGACGCCGACGAGAGCGGCCAGCTCCGCACGTACTGGAACTATATCCAGAACACGGTCCACAACCAGCAGTATTATGCCAAGTTCGGCGCCCTGTTCGCCGCCAGCGGCAGCGACAACGCCCTGCAGCTTGCCCAGGCCGTCCAGGAAAACAACACCACCGCCGACGTGGACTACTGCCTGGCGTTCTACCCCGTGGGCCAGGACAGCACCGTGACCGTCTCCGACGACGAGGTGCGCGCCTACTATAAGGCTCACAAGGAGTTCTTCAAGCAGAAGGCCGGCCGCGACATCGAGTATGTCGTCTATGAGGTCGTTCCGTCCGCCGAGGACGTGGCCGCTACGAGCGCCGCGATGACCGAGGCTTACGATGAGTTCGCCGCCACCGACAATATGCGCACCTTCCTGCTCAAGAACTCGGAGCGCGGGCTGGACAACTACTGGTACAAGGCCGGTGAACTCAGCACGGTCAACTCCGAGATCGACCGTCAGATCTTCGAGGGCGCCAAGCTCACCCAGATCGTGACCGAGGGCAACAGTTTCTTCGCCGCCCGCGAAATGGACAGCAAGATGCTTCCCGACTCCGCGTTCGTCAAGCATATCCTCCTGCAGGGAGACAAGGCCGCCAGCACGGCCGACAGCCTCGTGACCGTGATCAAGAAGGGCGGGAACTTCTCCAACCTCGTGGCCGCCTACTCCGCCGACCAGGCCTCTGCGGCCGACGGCGAGCTCGGCAGCATCGGCTGGATGACCCAGACCTATATGATCCAGGGCTTCGAGGGCGTGTTCGACGCCAAGGTGGGCGAGCCGTACGTGCTCAACACCCAGTACGGCACCCACGTCGTGCTCGTGAGCCAGAAGACCAAGCCGGTGGCCAAGAAGCAGGTCGCGATCCTCGAGAAGACCGCGCTGGCCAGCAAGGAGACCTTCAACAACTACTATTCCCAGGCCAACACCTTCGCCACCCTCGCCGGCGGCACCTACGAAGGCTATCAGAAGGCCCTGGATTCCACCAAGGTCTATTCCCACCCGGCGACCATCACCGAGGCCACCGCGAGCTACGGCGCCATCGACAACGCCAAGGAAGTGACCCGCTGGGCGTTCGATTCGAAGGTCGGCAAGGCCTCCAACATCATCACCGTCGACAACAACTACTTCTTCGTCGTGGCCGTCAAGGATGCGATGAAGGAAGGCTATGCTCCGGTGCAGAAGGTGGCTTCCCAGATTTACGACAAGCTCTACAGCGACCGCCTGATGGAGACCAAGAACCGCGAGGTGGCCGAGAAGATCGCCGGCGCGACGACCATCGAGGAAGTTGCCGACCGTCTCGGCGTGCAGGTCGAGCACCGCGACGCCCTGTCGCTCGGCTCGACGGGCGTGGAGCCTGCGCTGCTCGGCGCCATCGCCGCGGCGAAGGAAGGAGAACTGTTCGGCCCCGTGGCCGGCGTGATGGGCAGCTATGTCGTCCGCGTGGCCAACAAGGAGGCGGGTTCCTTCTACAGCGAGGCTGACGCGAAGAATTACGCCACCCAGAAGGCGCAGTATCTTTCCCAGATGATCCTGTCCGTGATGCAGGATTACGACAACGTCAAGGACAACCGCGAGCGCTTCTTCTAGCAGAAGATCGCCAAACCAGCAGAGCTGTTCTAACCGGCAAGAAAATGCCGATAGAACAGCTCTTCTGCTTTCTGGCGAATATTATTAAAGTTTCCGGGCGCCGTCGGAGATGACGACATCGTAGATCTTCGGGGCGTGGCCGAACTTGAGGGTGAACTCGGCCTTGGCGGCGGCCACGAAGGGGAGATAGAGTTCGTCCTTGACGAGGTTGATGGTGCAGCCGCCGAAGCCGCCGCCCATCACGCGGGAGCCCGTGACGCCGAGCCGGCGGGCGAGCCGGTTGAGGAAGTCGAGCTCTTCGCAGCTCACCTCATAGAGCTTGCTCATCCCGAAGTGGGTCTGGTACATCATCTCGCCGACGATCTCGTAGTCGCCGCGTTCCAGGGCGTCGCAGACGTCCAGCACGCGCTGCACCTCGCCGATCACATACTCCGCACGGAGGAAGTCCTCGCTGGAGATCTCCTCGCGGACTTCGTCCAGCCAGACGCGCTTGCAGTCGCTCAGAAAATCGACCTCGGGATGGTTCTTCTTGATGGCTGCGGCGGCGCGCTCGCAGCTCTGGCGGCGGTGGTTGTAGGCCGACGAGGCGAGTTCGTGCTTCACGCAGGAGTCCACCAGGACCAGCTTGAAGCCTTTCGGGTCGAATGGGAAGTATTTGTATTCCAGCGTCTTGCAGTTGAGCCGGATGAGGCAGCCCGCCTTGCCGAAGCAGGAGGCGAACTGGTCCATGATGCCGCAGTTGACCCCGCAGTAGTTGTGCTCCGTGCTCTGGCCGATCTTGGCGAGCTCGAACTTGTCGATCCCGTTCTGGAAAAGGTCGTTGAGGGCGAAGGCGAAGCAGCTTTCGAGGGCCGCGGAGGAGGAAAGGCCGGCGCCCAGCGGGACGTCGCCCGCGAAGACGGCGTCGAACCCTTCGACCCGCCCGCCGCGCTTGAGGGTCTCGCGGCAGACGCCGAACACGTAGCGCGCCCAGGCCTCTTCGGGCTTGTCCTCCTCGTTCAGGCCGAAGGAGGTGGAGGCGTCGTAGTCCATCGAGTGGAGATGGACGCGGTCGGTGCCGTTGAGCTTGATTTCGGCCATGATGCCCTTGTCGATGGCGCCCGGGAAGACGTAGCCGCCGTTGTAGTCGGTGTGCTCGCCGATGAGGTTGACGCGGCCGGCGGCGGCATACAGGGAGCCGCCTTCGCCGAAGGTCGAGAGGAATTTCTCGTGGATCTTGGTCTGCATATCCATAATTATGTGATTTTTAAGATTTGTCGCAATCACAAAATTATCAAAAATAAACGACAATGACAATAGGGAAGTGGTCGCTGACCCCGCCGCGATAGCGGGGCCCGACGAAGGTGCGGCGGGGCTTCGAGCCGCCCCAGGCGGCATCCTGTTCCATCAGGACCGGGTCCGCGAAGACCTCCTCGCGCACCTCGGCGAAGCCCTCCGCGAACGCGCCGTCGATCTTCTCCCACCGGCCGTTGTATTTGAGCGTTCCCCGCTTCTCGTCATTCCCGGCTTGACCGGGAATCTCCCCCCAGAGATCCTGGTTGAAGTCCCCCATCGCCAGATAGCGCCGGGAGCCGGCTTTGCGCAGCGAATCCGTCAGCGCCTCCAGCCGGGCGAGGGCCAGATTCCGCCGGTCCGATTTGCCGCCGATCTGCGACGGATGGTGGTTGACAAGGACTGCGAGCGAGTCGAACTCCGCGAGCAGAATATCCCGGGTGGCCATCACGCCCCCGGCGCTGTCCGGAACGTGTTTGGGCGCGCTTCCCCGCAGCGGCAGGGTCGAGCGGCGGCAGAGCAGTGCGCAGTCGATGCCCCGGCGGTCGGGGGAGTCGTAATGGACGATTTGATAATCCAGCTTGCGCAGTACGGTGCTGCCGGTCAGCCGCCGGAGCACGAACGCATTCTCCACTTCGGCAAACCCCACCGCGTCGGGCAGTCGCCCGTAGCGGTCGGCGATGCGCAGCAGGGTCTTCGCGACCGCGTCGCATTTGGCGTAGAACCGCCCTTTGGTCCAGTACTGCGGCCGGTTCGGGGAGCGGTAGTCGAAGAAGTTCTCCACGTTCCAGAAAACAAACAATAAGGAATCCCGGGCCTGGGCACGGGCCGCGAACGCGGCCCCGAAGAGGAGGAGTATGATCATAGTCCGTTTCATACCGCGAATATGGCGAAAATTGCGTACATTTGCCTCACCAAATAGAAAGAATATGTCCCTCAAGTGCGGTATCGTCGGCCTTCCGAACGTCGGCAAATCCACCCTCTTCAACTGCGTCAGCGCCGGGGGCGCCCAGAGCGCCAATTTCCCGTTCTGCACGATCGAACCCAACCTCGGCTCCACCAACGTTCCCGACAAGCGCCTGGAGGAGCTTTCGGACATCTGCAAACCCCAGCGCACGATTCCGGCCACGGTCGACATCGTCGACATCGCGGGGCTCGTGAAAGGGGCCAGCCGCGGGGAGGGTCTGGGGAACCAGTTCCTCGCCAACATCCGCGAGTGCGACGCCATCCTGCACGTGCTGCGCTGCTTCGACGACGGCAACGTCGTCCACGTGGACGGAAGCGTGGACCCGGTCCGCGACAAGGAAGTGGTCGACCTGGAGCTGCAGATCAAGGACCTGGAGACGGTCTCCGCCCGCATCGCCAAGGTCCAGAAGCAGGCGACGACCGGCGGCGACAAGGAGGCGAAGAAGCTTCTGGCGCTGCTGCTCCGCTACAAGGAGGCCCTTGAGCAGGGGAAATCCTGCCGCAGCGTCGCCCTGCTCAACGAGGAGGAAGAGGCCCTTGCGCACGACCTTTTCCTGCTGACCAACAAGCCCGTGATGTATGTCTGCAATGTCGACGACGCGTCGGCCGTCAGCGGCAACGCCTATGTCGACGCCGTCCGGGAGGCCGTGAAAGACGAGCACGCCGAGATCCTGGTGATTTCCGCCCGCACGGAGTCTGAAATCGCCGAGATGGAGGACTACGGGGACCGGCAGATGTTCCTCGAGGAGATGGGCCTGCAGGAGTCCGGCGCCGTGCGCCTGATCCAGGGCGCCTACCACCTGCTCGGCCTGCAGACCTTCTTCACCGCCGGCGCCGACGAATGCCGCGCCTGGACCATCCACAAGGGTGACAAGGCCCCCAAGGCCGCCGGCGTCATCCATTCCGACTTCGAGAAAGGTTTCATCCGCGCCGAGGTGATCAAGTACGACGATTTCGTCCGCTACAAGACCGAGGCGGCCGTGCGTGCTGCCGGCAAGATGGGAATCGAGGGAAAGGAATACGTCGTCCAGGACGGCGACATAATGCACTTCCTTTTCAATGTCTGACATCACCGTTTGCTGCTCCCGCTGTGGGGCGGAACATAGCGCCAGCGTGCCCCAGAGCGTGAACGTGGCAACGGACCCGGACCTGAAGGAAAAGGTCCGGAGCGGGGAACTTTTCACCTGGCAATGTCCTCATTGCGGCGCGGCGAACCTGCTGCAGGTGCCCTTCCTGTACCACGACCCGAACGAGAGGCTGATGCTGGTCCTGACGGACGCTCCGCTGGGCGCCGAAGGCCTGCCGGAGGGCTATACGGGGCGCATCGTGCGCACGGTCGGCGACCTGATAGAGAAAATCAAGATCTTCGACGCCGGGCTGGACGACCTCGTCGTCGAAATGTGTAAGTTCGTCACGTGCCAGGAGCTGAAAAAAGACGTTCCGCTGCGTTTCGTGCGCACGGACGGGGCCGATGCCGAGATGACCTTCGCCTATCCCGAAAAGGGCGAGATGCAGCTGGTCGCCGTGGGTTTCAACGTATATGAAGATTGCGCCGCGATCCTGCAGCGCAATCCTCACATCCGCTCTTCCGCCTTGGGGCTGGTCACCATCGACCAGGCCTGGCTTTCCCGTTATTTCCAGTAGGTTTATCCCGGCGGCGGAGTCTTCCAGACGGGCGGCCCGGAATTATTTTTCGGACAGGTTTGCCGAAAAACCAATTCCGGCTCCGCTTGTCCGCCGCCGGCGAATCTTCTACATTGCGGCGATGAGTTCCTCGTATCGGAGCGAAGCGACCGAGGGGGTGCGGGGGAAACCTCCCCCGATGTTACATTGCAGCAACGAGTTCCTCGTTGCTGTAGGCGTCGGCGCCGTAGCAGGTCTTCAGGTAGGCGAGACCGCCCAGATAATCCTCTTCCGTGAAGGCGTTGGTCGCTTCCTTGGCGACGACCACGTCGTAGCCGAGGCAGTAGGCGTCGGCGGAGGTGTGGCGGCAGCACATATGCGTGTGCAGGCCGGTAATGATCACGGTCTTGACGCCGAGCTCCTTGAGCAGGATGTCCAGGTCGGTCTGGAAGAAGCCGCTGTAGCGGCGCTTGGGCACGACGTAATCCGTGTCGCAGAGACCCAGTTCGGGGATGACCTCGGCGCCGGGCGTACCCTTGATGGCGTGGTCGCCCCAGAGCTGCAGCTCGCGGTCGATGCCGCTCAGGTGGCAGTCGTTGCAGAAAATGACGGGGACACCCTTCTCGCGGGCGGCTTTCAGCAGACTCGCGGTGGCGGGGACGATGGCGCGGCCGCGGTCGCAGCCCAGGGCGCCGGTCACGAAGTCGTTGAGCATGTCAACGACCAGGATGGCGGGATGATTCAATTTTTCCATATCTTGCAAAACAGGTTTCGTGTCCCAAATATACGGAAAACCCGGGGATTTCGTTATATTTGCAACAATGTATTAAAACCTGTAGATATGGCAAAGAACAATTTGTCCAAACTCTGGAAGACGGAGGACTGGCTGGCCGTCTGGATCGGCTTCATCGTCATCATCATCGGCTGCGTGGCCGTGCTGACCGGCGGCTTCGATTTCTCCGCCCTGACTTTCAAGACCTGGACCTGGGGCGAGGCCCTCAACGAAGCCCAGGCCGCCAAGATCGTCCCGTTGGGGCAGCAGTTCGCCTCCGGCGCCTTCTGGGGCAAGATGCTCCGCACGGTGCTCGTGCTGGGCGTCCTCTTCTCCATCGGTGTCGCCCTGACGGGCGAAAAGGTCAAGAAATTCATTCCCGCATTTCTCGTGGTGTTTGTCCTGGCCGTGATCGTGCGCCTGATCAGCGCCGAGTTCACCCTGAACCGCTATCTCGAGTGGGCCTTCTGGGCGCTCATCGTGGGTATGCTGGTTTCCAACACGGTCGGCACGCCGAAATGGCTCAAACCCGCCGTCAAGACCGAATTCTACATCAAGACGGGCCTTGTCATTATGGGCTTTTCCGTGCTCTTCTCCAACATCGCGAAATTCGGTCTCTACGGACTGGGCATCGCGTGGATCGTGACCCCGGTCGTGATCCTGTTCATGTGGTGGTTCGGCACGCGCGTGCTCAAGATGGACAACAAGCCGCTGGTCATCACGATGGCTTCCGCGACGAGCGTCTGCGGTACCTCCGCGGCCATCGCTTCGGGCGCGGCCTCCGGCTGCAAGAAGGATGACCTGACGATGACCATCTCCATCTCGATCATCTTCACCGTGCTGATGATGGTCCTGGAGCCCGTGCTCATCAAGGCCTGCGGGATGACCCCGATCATGGGCGGTGCGCTCATCGGCGGTACGGTGGACAGCACCGGCGCCGTGGCCGTGGCAGGAAGCGTGCTGGGCGGCGAGGCCGAACAGGCCGCCGTGCTCGTCAAGATGATCCAGAACATCCTCATCGGCTTCATCGCCTTCTTCGTGGCGCTCTTCTTCGCGACGAGCGTCAACAAGGAGAAGGGACAGAAGGTGGGCGCCGGCGAGATCTGGACCCGCTTCCCGAAGTTCATCATCGGTTTCTTCGTGGCTTCGCTCGTGGCCTCCTTCATCATCCAGCCGCTCGCCGGCGCGGACCAGGTGAAGGCCATCAACGGCGTACTTGACCAGTACAAGAACTGGGCTTTCGTGCTGGCTTTCGTCAGTATCGGCCTGGACACCAACTTCCGGGATCTCGCCAAGCAGATGAAGGGCGGCAAGCCCCTCTGGCTCTACCTCGTCGGGCAGGTCTTCAACATCGCGCTGACCTTCTTCGCGGTATGGCTGCTGCTCAGCGGCGTCCTCTTCCCGATCCCGCATCTGTCCTAAACGATGCCCAAGCGCAACATCGCAGCCAGGGTGGCCTTTCTCGTCGTGGGAGTGGCCACCCTGGCCGCTGTTGTCTATATCATGGTCCGGCGCCTGGGGCTCAATCCCGACCTGGACTTCGGCGCCGGCGCCTATTACTACGCTGACATTCCCGAATACGAAAAGGTCCTGGACTGGGATGTCTATCAGGCGCAGCTGCCTTTCTGGGTCTATGTGGTGCTGTTCCTCGCCTGGGGCGCCCTGATGTTCTGGCTCTGGAAACGCATCGACCGGCGGAAATAAAGGCCAGATTCGGAAAAAACCTTAAAATTTCACAAATACCCCCGTACGAATCTTACAGATTCTTGCGGGGGTTCTTTTCTTTTCCGATCTTCCACGAAAACTCTTTGGAAAACGAGATGTGAAAAGAATACCTATGATCCTCAATTCTTGGCAAATGATAAAATATTTTATATCTTTGTCGGCAAGATGACTGCGCTATGAAAAGATACAAGGTGCACGAAGTCATCGAGATGTTGAAAGCGGACGGCTGGGTTCAGGTTGCTCAGCGAGGAAGCCACCGACAGTTTAAGAATCCGAACAAGAAGGGACGCGTGACGGTGAACGACAAGTTGTCCGTCACCCTGGAACAGGAGATACTCAATAGTATCTGGAAGCAAGCCGGCTGGAAATAGTCAAGTATTATGGGAAAGATAAAGGTCATCGTCGACTACACGAACAATTATGCGGCATGTCCGGCAGACGACAGGATTGCCTGCGTCTCTACCGGACGTACCCTGCAAGAGGTCAAGGAAAATATCGAGCAGGCACTGCAGTTTCACATAGAGGGTATGCGTGAGGATGGAGATCCCATCCCGGAGGAGTTCAATGGCAACTGGGAGTTTGAATGGGAACTGACCGCCCGGGCGATGCTTCACTACACGGACGGAATCGTCCCGAAGTCCGCCCTGGCCAAGGTGACGGGTATCAACCAGCAGCAGCTCACACACTACGCCAGCGGCTATCGCGTTCCCCGCGAAACCATGCGGCAGCGCCTCGTCGACGGTCTGCATAGCATTGCCGCGATGCTCTACGTTATTTCTTGACGAAAACTGCCGAAGGGCGGCATCGAAAACGGCCTAAATCGGTGCGACCCCTGGCTGTGCAGCCGGGGGTCGCACCGTTTTCGCCCTAAATCGAGGCCAGCCCCACGCCGCCGAGAAAGCAGGCCCGCGCTTGACTTCGGCGTGACGCCTTCGGGCGTGGGGCTGGCGCTGCGCTTCTGAAAAACGGGGATCGCTCGCGCGGTCCCCGTTCCGGTTTTAGTACAGTGTATTGTTTTAGTCATCGAGGCCCTCGATGGTCTCGATGGTGCCGTCTTCGCGGTAGGTCAGTTCGCAGACCTTGAGGCTGCGCAGGCGGTTGATGCCCTTGGAGATGCCGCTGTCGTGGTGGAAGAGCCACCACTTGCCGTTATACTCCACGATGGAGTGGTGCGTCGTCCAGCCGAACACCGGGGTCAGGATGACGCCCTTGTAGGTGAAGGGGCCGTAGGGGTTGTCACCGATGGCGTAGCAGAGCTTGTGCGTGTCGCCGGTGGAGTAGCTGAAATAGTATTTGCCCTTGTATTTGTGCATCCAGCTGGCCTCGAAGAAACGCCGCTCGTTGTCCTCGACCTTGATGGGTTCGCCGCTCTCGTCGAGCAGCACGACCGGCTTGGGCTCCTCGGCGAACTGGAGCATGTCCTTGGCGAGCCTGACCACGCGGCCCGGCACGGCCGGCTGCCCGTCGGCGGGATAGGAGGTGCCGTTGTCCTTGGCGAGGTTGTCCTCGTAGCGCTGGAGCTGGCCACCCCAGATGCCGCCGAAGTACATATAGTACTCATCGTCCGCGTCGTCGTGCAGGATGGCGTAGTCGATGGAGTAGCTGCCGCGGATCGGGTCCGGCTGGGCCTTGAAGGGGCCGGTGGGGCTGTCGGAGACGGCGACGCCGCAGCGGAAGATGTCCGTCTTGTCCTTGGCCGGGAAATACATATAGTACTTGCCGTCGCGGCCTTTTACGACCTCGTTGTCCCAGAGCTGGCGGCGTGCCCAGGGGACGTCCTTGATGTCCAGGGCGATGCCGTTGTCCTTGACGGGCGAAGTCATCGGGTCGGGTCCCTCGAGCGTGAGGACGTGGTAGTCCTTCATATCGTACTCGCTGCCGAAGTCATCGTCCGGCGCGGCGGACTCCCAGTCGTGGGAAGGGTAAATGTAGAGCTTGCCGTCGAACACGTGCACCGACGGGTCGGCCATATAGTCCTCGGGGAAGAGGTAGCGTTTCTTAACTTTCTTTGCCATAGTGTTATTGAATTATTCTGCGAGATGACGCGCTTCGATTTCTTTGTTTATCTCGTCCATCCTTTCGTCGCTCAGGTCATACTTGCTGATGATGAAGATGGCGAGCAGGAGCAGGACGGCCGGAATCACGCAGACCAGCCACAGGATGCCCTGCAGGGCCAGCGGTGTCTGCTGGGCGGCGTCGGCGTTGAAGCCGACCCAGGCGAGCACGAGCCCCGGGACCACGCCGCCGAGGGCCATGCCGGCCTTGAAGAAGATGCCGGTGAGGGCGTTCACGATGCCCGCGATGCGCTTGCCGGAGGTATACTCGCCATAGGCGATGACCTCGGGCACCAGGGCCCACATATAACCGGTGGCGGTGATGATACCCGTGCTCTTGACGAACTGGGCGATGCATAGCAGCACGAAGTTGCTCTTGGTGGCCGGGATGGATACGAAGGTGTACATCAGCGCCATACCGATGATGGCGACGCCGAGGAAGAGGTAGAACATCCCCTTCTTGCCGATCTTGCGCTTGATGGCGGGCACCAGCGGCATGAAGATGAAGGCCGGGATGGTGCCGAGCCACATGAAGAGGGTGGTCAGCAGCGGGGTGGCCTCGACGTTATAGCTCATAAAGTAAGCGTCGGCGGCGTTGCTCACGCTCATCATCGCGAAGGCGGTGATGAAGAAGAAGGCCACGATGCGGAGCGGCTTGTTGCGGGCGAATTCCATCCACAGGTCGCTCACCTTGACTTTGGCGGATTCCTTCTGGTCCATCACGACCCGTTCCTTGCACTGCGAGAAGCAGAAGAAGAGCAGCGCCAGACCCACGACGGCGAAGATGGCGTAGGTGATGAACCAGGCGCCTCCGGCTTCCGGGGTGTTGTACACGGCGGTCATCTTGCCGGTTTCGGGATTGAGGACCTTCGGGGCGAAGATGGCGATGATCAGCGGCAGGGACTTCACGACCAGGCCTCCCAGGTTTGCCATGAACATACGGGTGGAGGTGAGGATGGTGATTTCGTCGGTGTCGCGGGTCAGGGATGCGTTCAGCGCACCGTAAGGCACGTTCACGAGGGTATAGCACATCGACATTCCGACGTAAGTGACGTAGGCGTAGATGAGCTTGGCCGTATCGGAAGCGCCGGACAGGCCGTTCCAGAAGCAAAGTATCGCCAAGCCGACGAGCGGAATACCGCCGAGGATGAGCCAGGAACGGTATTTACCCCATTTGGGATTGCCTTTGTCCACGATGGTGCCGACCACGGGGTCCCAGAGCACGTCCACTAGGCGGACGACGAGGAACATCACGGCGGCGGGACCGGGCTTGAGTCCGAACACGTTCGTGTAGAAGAAAAGCAGCCAGATGCTGACGGTCTGGTAGATGAGGTTCTGCGCCATGTCTCCGGCACCGAAGCCGATGCGCTGGAGCCAGCTCAGTTTGTAAAAGCCTTTGGATTCGTTGTTGGCCATTGTCGTGTGTGATTATAATTTCTACAAATATATAAAAAATTCGCCGCACTAGCGAGCCCAAACGTATTTGTGCAGGGTGGCGCGCACGGCGCCCCAGGAGGAATAGAGCTCCCTGACCATCCCCTCGATCCGCTCGCCGAGGCCGATCCCGTACAGGTCGACCGCAAAGATGTCCTTCCGGCTGTACAGCTTCCTGAGGCAGGAAAAATCCTGGTCCGGCCTGCCCACTTCCAGGGGTGCGACGATTGCCATCAGTTCCTCGACCAGCGGGTCCGGAGACGGTTCGAACGGCGTCCCGTCGTCGCGGATGCCCTTCAGGTAACGGGCGTATCCGGCGAGGGTAAGCGGAATGAGCACCAGGTTGTCCAGGTCCAGGCCGCGGGCGACGTATTTCTTGAGCGTCTCGCCGAAGCGGATGGGAATCTTCTGGCTGGTGTCCATCGCAATGCGCTGCGGGGCGTCCGGCATGAACGGGTTGGGAAGGCGCCGGTTGATGACCGCGCCGATGAACTCATACGGGTTCAACACGCCCGGGTCCGTCACGACGGGCATCGCCTCCATATAGCCGAGTTTCTGGATGAAGAGCCGGATGTCCGGGTCCTTCATCTCGGCGCTGATGAGCGTGTAGCCCAGGAGGCAGCCGTACAGGCTCATCGCCGTATGCAGCGGGTTGAGGCAGGTGGTGACCTTCATCGTCTCCACCTTGTCCACGGTCTCGCGGGTCGTGAAAAGCGCGCCGCCCTCCTCCAGCGGCGGCCGGCCGCAGGTGTAGTCGTCTTCGATGACGAGGTACTGCACCTCTTCGGAGTTGACGAACGGGGCCGTGAAGGTATGTTTCTGTGTTTCAATCGTTTCTGTGTCCTCGAAGCCGTCCGCGGCAAGCATTTCCTGCACCTTGGCGTGGGGGCGGGGCGTAATCTTGTCGATCATGGACCAGGGGAAGGTGACCTTCGAAGCGTCCTGCAGCCAGGCGGGGAATTCCGCCGGGACCAGGCCGTCGGCCGCCCAGCGCTGCGCGTAGGCGAGGATGCCGGCCTTGACCTTGTCCCCGTTGTGGGAGCAGTTGTCCATCGACTGCACGGTCAGGGGCAGCCTCCCGGCCCGGAACCGCTCCAGCATCAGGACGGCGACCTTGCCCATCGCCAGAACGGGCGCCAGGCCCCGGTCCAGGTCGGCGGGGAAGACGCTATAACCCTTTTCCGTGATGGTGAAGGAGATCATCTGCAGGGACGGATTCCGGAAGATTTCCTTCAGGCGCTCCCAGTCCGGGAAGGCGTAATCGGCCTTCAGGGCCTCCGTGACGGAGGCGATGACCGTTTTTTCAATCGTTCCGGAGGACTGGAGGCTTACCGAAAGGGAAAGGTTCCCGTACGGGGCATAGACCTTGTCAATGACTTCGAAATCGAAGGTTTCCGCCACGATGACGCCGCGGTCGTACCGGCCGGAATTCAGGGCCTCGTTCAGGATGGCGGCCGGGAAGGCGCGGAAGATGTTGCCGCCGCCGAAATGCACCCAGGTGGGTTGGGCGTGGGTTTTCGCCTTGACGGCTTCGATGTCGAACTTCGGGAGCCGGTAGCCCTTGGCTTCCCACTGGGCGGGATTGTAATTCCCGGTCAGGATATCAGTGAGTCTCATTTCAGTCGAAGAATCCGTGTTGTTTGTAAGGGAGGCCCAGTTCCCGGTCCACGGTGGCGAGGATGCCCTGGACCTGGCCCATCGCGAACATACGGCCGAGCAGGGTGTAGCCGGCGTTGTGGCCGTGGGCCGCTTCGTCCATGATGCCTCCGGGCCTGTCGGTGAAGGTCATCCCGTGGTCCACGCGCATCGGAAGGGAAGGATTCTCCTTCTCGAAGATGCGGACCAGTTCGACCAGGTCCGCCCGGCCGCCGAGGTGCGAGGCCTCGGTAAAGTCCCCGTTGGGGAAGATGTGGCAGGAGCGCAGATGCACGAAATGCGTGCGGGAAGCGAACCTCCGGGCCAGGGCGACGACGTCGTTATAGGCCCCGGCGGAAAGGGATCCGGCGCAGAAAGTCAGGCCGTTGTGCTTGTTGGGGACCGCACTGAGGAACCATTCGATGTCCTCTTCGGTGCGGACGATGCGGGGAAGCCCCAGGACCTCGATGGGCGGGTCGTCCGGGTGGACGCACATATCCATTCCGCACTCGTCGCACACAGGCATGATGGCCTCCAGGAAGTATTTCATGTTGGCGCGGAGGGCCGCCTTGTCGATGCCTTTGTACAGGGCGAGGAAATCGCGGAACTTCTGGACGGGCGCCTCGTCGTTCTCGCTGAAATTGCCGCTGACGAACCCCTGCGTCTTGATGACGATGTTCTCCACGAGCTTGTGGTCCTTTTCCGGGGTCATCGTCCTGGCCAGTTCGTCGGCTTCTGCCAGAACGTTCCGTCCTTCGCCCACGCCGTCCGGGAAGCGGAACTGCGCCCACTCTTCGCGGGCGCCGGGGCGCCTCAGGATATAGATGTCGAAGTAGGCGAACTCGGCGTAGTTGAAATACAGGTTCGTCGATCCGTTCGGATTGCGGTGGAAGAGGTCCGTGCGGGCCCAGTCCAGCACCGGCATGAAGTTGTAGCAGATGCAGTGGATGCCCTCGGCGGCGAGGTTGCGCAGGGACTGTTTGTAGACTTCTATCTGCTCATCCCGGTCGGGGCCGCCGTACTTGATGGTTTCCACCACGGGAAGCGACTCCACGACGCTCCACCGCAGGCCGTAACTTTCAATGTATGAGCGAAGCTCGTGAATTTTATCCCGCGTCCACACCTGACCCAGCGGGACGTCGTGCAGGGCGGTCACGATGCCTTCCACCCCGATTTGCTTGAGCATGGCAAGAGTGATCTGGTCCTTCTTGCCGAACCATCTCCAGGTTTTTTCCATAATGACAAAGATAGGAATTATTCGGCAATCCGTCTAGCGGGGGATTCCTCGCCGAAGAGGAACTGGGGCGTATAGCCGCCGTAGTCGAGGACGATCTTCTCGAAGACGATGCCCGGGTCCAGCGGACGCAGGACAAGCTCCGTCCAGCCGCCCGTGGCGGGCAGCTCGGAGACGGTCTCCACGACGCGTCTTGCCACGGTCGGGTAATAGACCGAGTAGATGTTCTGCGGGTCTTCGTTCAGCCTTTCGTTGAAGAACTGGACCTGTTTCCGCCCCCCGAGGTCCACTTCGTAGCGGTGGCCCGTGTTGTTGAAGGCGAGGGTGGACTTGGTGACCACGTGCACCTTCACGGACGCGGTGCCTTCCGGCAGCTGCACCCGGTAGGTCAGGGACCCGCCTTCCGAAGGCTCCGTGTAGGGCATCAGGGCCACGCCGCTGAGCGTGCGGCCCATATACGGGATGACGGTCCACTGCGCCTGCGCGGCGTTCTGTGCAGAGAAGAAATGTTCCGCCTCGACGGCGGTGTAGCCGCGCGGATCGGCGTCGAAGGAGAAGCCGCCGGGGGCGGGCTCGTCGATGCGCCGGATCTGCGGCAGGCGGTCGGCGGGGAAGTTGTCGTTCCAGGTCCGGTAGCCGATGTGCTTCTGGGTCATCATCCCGTCCCATTTGCCGCCGGACATCTCTTTGTTGTATTGCTCGCACAGGGCCGCGTCGCGCGCGAAGCAGCGCTCGACTTCGGCCGCCCAGCCGTTGGCGGCCGGGTCGCCCTTGGCATAGAGGTCGTGGTTCATCGCCTGGGCGTAGTACATCCGGTAGATGTTGCCCAGGGCCTGCACCGGGAAGAGGATGATCTGCCGGTAGGCGTCCCGGCAGGCGGGATCGAGCGTGAGGAACTGCCGGAGCGCCTCGGCTTCGAGACGGGCGAAATCATCGCACACGCGCCGGAACTCCCCGGAGGCGAGGTCGTAGGTCGTCCGGTCCATCATCTCGGCCGTGGTGCGGCCGCTGTATTTGCTGTAGAGGTTGAGGATGCGCGCCGCCTCGTCGGCCTGGTCTTCGCCGAATGCCGCCGCGCAGAAGGCGCGGGTATGGTCGAGAAGGTTCTCCACGGTAAAGGATTCCGGGCGCCGGGCCATCGCAAGGAAGAGGTCGATGGGGTATTCCATCGGCTTGAGGTCGCCCACGTTCAGCACCCAGAGCCTGTCCACGCCATAGGCGTAAGTCAGCTGGAGCTGCTCCCACATATTCTGGATGGGCGTGATGTTCAGCCACTTGGAGTTGCGCGGGGCGCCCACGTAGTCCACGTGGTAGTAGATGCCCCAGCCGCCCGGGCGCTTTCGCTCCTCGGCGGTGGGGAGTTTGCGGACGTCGCCCCAGTTGTCGTCGCTCAGCAGGATGGTCACGTCGTCGGGTACGCGCAGGCCCAGGTCGTAGTACTGCTGGACTTCCTTGTAGAGGGCCCAGACCTGCGGGCGCTGCTCGGCGGGCCTGCCGGTGACCTTGCGGATGATCTTGCGCTGGTTCTTGATGATGCCCTCCAGCAGGTCGATGTATTTCGCCTCTTCACCCTCCTTGCCCAGGGCGGCGTCGCCGTCGCCCCGCATGCCGATGGTGATCAGGTCTTCGGTATCTTTTGCGCGCTCCATCCCTTCGGTGAAGAACTTGTCCAGGGCCTTCTTGTTGACGGTATAGTCCCAGGGGCCGTCGGCGCCGCGCTTGCGCACCCATTCCTGGTGGTTGCGCGCCATCGGCTCGTGGTGCGAGGTGCCCATGATGATGCCCATCTCGTCGGCCGTGCGGCTGTTCTCCGGGTCGTCGGCATAGAAGGACCAGCTCCACATCGCCGGCCAGAGGAAATTGGCCCTCAGGCGCAGCAGGAGCTCGAACACCCGGGCGTAGAAGCGGTGGTCGCCGTAGTCGGTGCCGTAGGTATTCTTCACCCAGCCGGTCAGGCAGGGGGCTTCGTCGTTCAGGAACAGGCCGCGGTAGCGCACGGCGGGCTGGCCGGACAGGTAGGTGCCGGGTTTCATCGACAGGTTGTCGCTGTGTGCGACGGGCACGTCGGCCCAGTCGTACCAGGGCGAGACGCCGATCTGCTCGGATATTTCATAGATACCGTAGATGGTGCCGCGCATATCGGATCCGGCGATCACGAGGGCGTCCTCATAACCCGGCGCAGCGGAGCCGACGGTGGCGATCAGGTAGCTCTCATACTGCCCTTTCAGGGGGCTGACGTCGATGACGCCGCGTCCGGCGAGATCCCGGATCAGCGGGCTGTCCAGGCTGCCGGCCAGAACGGCGCGCGTGCCTGCGGTGGGGGCGGCGGTGCCGCAGACGCGCCCGAAATCGGCGCGCAAGTTTGTCGCGGCGATCAGCACGCCCTTCGCGTCGGCGGGGTCCGTGACCACGGCCACGGGGGCGCCGTTTTCAATCAGAGAGAAACGGCCGGGCGCCGTGCCTTTTTCGGTGATGCCGGGATGGTCGAGGGCAGCCGCCGGGAGGCAGAGCAGCAGGGCGGCCAGGAAGAGGAGTGTACAACGTAGACGTGACATATCGGACACAGGTTTTTTGCAAATGTAACAAAAACGACTTCGCAAAGCCGGCGCGGCGGAATCAATAACTATCAAATTTGTAACATTCCGCCCCGAAACTCATTCAAACAGCTTTTTCAGGCTCTCGTCATCCGGCTTGCCGAGGTAACGGGCCACGAACTCGCGCGGCGTCATCCCGAAGAATTCCTTGAACGAGCTGGTGAAGTAGGAATGCGAGGCGAATCCCACGCGGTAGGCCACTTCCGACACGTTGACCTGGTTGTTGGCAAGCAGGAAGGCGGCCTGTTTCATCCGGAAGGACTTGATCAGCACGCTCGGCGGGACGTTTCCGTTCTCCTTGAGCTTGCGGTTGAGGTGCACCCGGCTGATGCCGACGTCCGCGCAGAGGGTAGCGACGTCGTAATCGGGGTCTTCCAGGTGGTTTTGGATGCTCTCCACGATGCGGCGCATCAGTTTCTCGTCGGCGGAGCTCATCTTGATGCCTGAATAGTCATATTCCATCCCGGGGGCGTATTTGCCCTTGACGGTCTCCCGGGCGGAGATGACCTGGGCGATGCTGCTGAGGAGCAGGGCCACGGAGACGGGTTTGGACAGGAACTTGTCGGCTCCGCTGTCACTGGCGTCCTGCTGTTCCTGTTCGCCGTCCTGTCCGGTCAGGATGATGACGGGAAGGTGGTTGGTAGCCGGATTCTGCCGGATCCGGGCGCAGAGCTCCGTGCCGCTCATCCCGGGCATCACGAGGTCGGTGACCACGGCGTCCGGCTGGGTGGTGGTCACGAGCGGCCAGGCTTCCTTGCCGTTGCCGCAGACCGTCACGTTGTAGCTTCCGCGCAGCACGCCGCGGAGGTATTCGCGGGTCTCGGCGTCGTCTTCCACGACGAGCAGGTTCCGTCGGGCCTTGACGACCTTGTCGGGCGCGGCTTCTTCCGGCTGCACGTAGCCGTCCTCTTCTTCGCGGATGGGCTTCGGGGTCTCCTGTGCCCTGGTATAAAGGTCTTTGTGGTGGGCGGTGGCCGACAGCTCTTCTTCGGTCAGGTGGTCCTTGCCGGCCGGGATACGGACGCGGAACAGCACGCCGTCGTCCCGGTTCTCGGCTTCGATGGTGCCGTGGTGCAGTTCGACGAGCATCTTGGTCAGGTTCAGGCCCACGCCGGATCCGGTGTTGGCGTCGTAGGGGTCCACCTGCACGAAGCGGTCGAAGATGCGGTTGATGTAGCTTTCTTCGATCCGGCTTCCGGAATTGAAGACGGAAACCTCCACGTATTCGCGGACGTCGGCCTGCAGGAACCCGCGGTTGGGGGAGGGCGCCGAAACGGACAGGTGGACGTGGCCGCCGTTGGGGGTGTGCTTGAAGGCGTTGGACAGGATATTATAGATGACCTTGTCGAAGTTGCCCTGGTCGATCCAGGCGAATTCTTCTTCCCGATCCGGGGTGAAGGTGAAACGGATGTTCTTGGTCCGGGCCAGGTTGAGGAAGGACTGCATGATGTCCCGGATGAAATAGACCAGGTCCGTGCGGCGGAAATGAAGCTTCATCTGCCCGGCGTCGATTTTGCGGAGGTCCATCACCTGGTCGACCAGGCGGTTGATGCGCAGGCAGTTACGGTACATCAGGTTATAGGTGTCCTTCTGGGTGGGATCCTGCTCGCTCTCGCGCAGGGTGCGGAGCGGTCCCATCACGAGGGTCAGCGGGGTGCGGATTTCGTGCGTGAGGTTGGTGAACAGGCCCAGGCGCAACTCCTTCAGTTCGGCTTCCTTTTTCTCCTCGGCGCGCTGTTTGCGCAGCCGGGCCAGGCGAAGCAGCATCAGGAAGAGTCCCGTCAGCAGGGCCAGATAGCAGATATATGCAATGCCCGTGCGGAACCAGGGGGCGTCGACACGCAGGTCCACGGCGTGCTCCGTGCCGTCTTCGGGCGCGTCCGCGAAATAGGCCTTGACTTCAAAGCGGTAGCGGCCGGGCGGCACGTTGGTATAGGTGGCCGAAGGCTGGCGGGCGGATGCGGTCTTCCAGTCCGCATCGAATCCTCGCAGGCGATACGCGTAGACGATGCGTTGCGGGTTGGTGTATTCGGGCACGGAGAAGGCCAGCGAGAACAGGTCGGTCCTCCGGGGGATCTCGATCCGGGTGGCCTCCGAGATGTGTTTGTCGATCAGGTTGTCGCTGCCCGCGGCGGGATTGTAGCTGATGTCCCGGTCCAGGATGCTTAGTCGCGCCAGGGTGACCTGGGGCATACGGTGTCTTCCGCCGTCGATAAGCAGCGGAGAAAAACTGGTGACGCCGCCGATTCCGCCGAAGTAGAGGCGTCCGGAAGCTGCTTTGAATGCTGCTCCGGAGCGGAACTCGTTCCCCTGCAGGCCGTCGTAGGAGCGGAAACTGTCGATCTTGCCCGTGCGCAGGGAGAGCCGGGACAGCCCGCTGAGCGTGGACGCCCAGACCTCTCCGGTCGCGGTGCAGAGAATGTCACGGACCACGTTGTTCGACAGGCCGTCCCGTTCGGTGTACTGCCGGGCCTCGCGGGTGCTTTCGTCCACGCTGAACAGGCCGTCGTCCGTGCCGAACCAGACTTTCCCGTCCGGGCTGCTGCCGATGCCGTAGATGCGCGGAGGCGTGTCGCTGACGGACGGGAGCGAATAGGGGACCATACGTCCGGAAGACGGGTCGTAGCACCAGGGCCCGTTGTAGGACCCCACCCAGAGGATGCCGTTCGCGTCCAGGTGCAGCGCGCTGATCCAGCGATACTTCTCGTCGATGGACTGCGAGGCCAGGCGGCGCGTGGAGGCGTTGATGACGGCCAGGCCCGCGCCGGAGGTGCCGACGTAGACCTGGTCCCGCCCCGGGTTATAAGCCAGGGTGCGGATACGCTCCGTGCCGATCCTGTCATTCTCGGCGAAGCGCCTGATCGTGCCTCCGGCGTCCATGCAGAAAAGTCCGTCGTTGTAGGTGCCGATCCAGATGTTTCCGTACTTGTCGCCGGTCAGGGCCATGATGGAGTTGTCGGTCAGCGCGGAGTTGTCACTGGTGTAGTTCCGCTCGGCCCCCGCTTCGTCGAGCGACTTCCGGAAGAGGCCGGCGCCGTCGGTCGCCACCCAGAGATAATGGCCGTCTTCATAGATGGAGGTGATGCAGGCGCTGTTCTCCCCGGGAATGCCGCGACTGCTGCAGCCTATATAGGAGAAGCCGTACATGGACTGCGGGGCGACCACCACGCCGCGCTGGTAGAGGCTCAGCCAGATGTTGCCCTGTGAGTCGATGGTGCCGGAGGTGACGCTCCAGTCGCTGATATCCTGGCGGATGGAGGGCAGGGTGGCCTCGCGGACCTCTTCCGTCGTCGGGTCAAACAGCAAAAGTCCGCCGTCCCGGTCGCCGACCAGGAAAGATCGCCCCTGGTCGGACGCCGTCTGGCCGTTGAACAAGACGGTCGTGGCAATGGTGGCGGCGGCCCGCCTGCCGCCGGCCTTGCGGATGACGCCGGTTCCGGCCTTGGCGTAAAGCAGTCCCAGGTTGCTGCCGATCAGGATATCTCCCGTGAGCGGATCTTCGTTGATGTTTCCAAGCCGCAGCTGGCCGGCGAGGCGCAGCAGGTCCGGGCTCCAGTTCAAATCGGTCACCGGCTCCAGTGTGCTCATATCCAGAACGGCCGGGAATCCGGTCCCTTCCGGGAAAATCCACAGGCGCTTGCCGGAGTCCAGGAACAACAGGCGGGTATAGTCCGTGGAAAGATGCCGATAGATCCGTTCGCGCGCATCCGGAAGCAATTCCATCGTATTACAGTCTATGACAAAGACGCCGGCGCCGCTCGTGGCCACGTACAGGCGGCAGCCGCCGCTGCGCCCCGGGACTTCCTGCAGCCAGCTGATGTATGGATTGTCAATGGCATTGCGCTCGTCGTGCAGTTCGAATCGGTGGAACTCGCTGTGTTCGGTATCGAACAGGTTGAGGCCGTTTGCCGTGGCGACCCAGGTGTTCCCGCGACTGTCTTCCAGCATATGAAGGACGGACGAACTCGAGATGGAGGTTTCCCTTTCACGGTCGTGGCGGAAGGTCTCGAAACGCATCCCGTCAAAGCGGATCAGGCCGCCTTCCGAGCACATCCAGACATATCCGCCGCGGTCCTGGTAAATCCGGGAGACCTGGGAGTTGGGCAGGCCGTTTTCCGAGGTGTAGACCCGGGCCGTCTGTGCGGAAGCGGGAAGAGAAAGGACGATCAGCAAACAGGCGAGAAACAGGCGTTTTTTCATTTTTATTCCACGTTTGTTACAAAAATACAAAAACTATCATTATGTAATACCGCGTGGAACAAAATCTATAAATCTTGTAACACGCCCGTCTTGCGTCTTGACCGGATTCCGGTAATTTTGGCCCATACCATTTATATCGCGCGAAATCAGTTCAACCCAATATTAACAATTATGCGATTCAACCTTCAGAAAACACTCGCTCTTGCGACCCTGCTTCTGGCGGCCCCGTTCTTTGCCCTGGCACAGAACATCACGGTCCGCGGCACGGTTACCGACCAGAGCGGGGAGACGGTCATCGGCGCAGCCGTGATGGTCGTCAATTCTTCGAACGGCGCCGTGACCGGCGTCGACGGAACGTATTCCCTCCAGGTGAGTCCGACGGCGACCCTCGAGGTCTCCTGCATCGGATACAAGACGCAGCAGGTCCCTGTCTCGGGCCGGCAGCGCATTGACATCGTCCTGGTGGAGGATGCCGAGCAGCTGGAAGGCACCGTGGTCATCGGCTACGGTACGGCCCGCCGCCAGGATGTCACCGGTTCCATCGTCTCGGTGGGCGGCGACAACCTCCGCGCCGTTCCGGCCGGCGACGTCACCCGCGCCCTTGACGGACGCGTGGCCGGTGTCGAGATGACCCAGACCAACTCCAAGCCGGGTTCCTCGATGCAGATCCGCATCCGCGGCCAGCGTTCGCTCTCCGCCTCCAACGACCCGCTCATCGTCCTTGACGGCATGCCGTTCATGGGGTCCCTGACCGACATCTCCACGAGCGACATCAAGAGCATGGACATCCTCAAGGATGCTGCCTCCACCGCCATCTACGGTTCCCGCGGTGCGAACGGCGTCATCATCATCACCACCTACAAGGGTGTCGAGGGTCAGGAGCCGAAGATTTCCTTCAACACCTATGCGACCTTCAAGAAGCCCGTCAAATATCCGATGATGCCGCGCGAGAAATACATCCAGATGCGTCAGATGGCCGGCCAGTATTCCAATACGCTGGACGAGTCTGATTCCCAGTTCACGGACTGGCAGGATATGTTCTACCGCAACGGCTACACGCAGAACTATGATCTCAACATCACCGGCGGCACCCGCAACGGCAGCTACCGCTTCGGCGTGACCTACTACAACGACGAAGCCGTCATCCCGACACAGGGCTATGACCGTCTTGCGCTCAACGGCAGCGTCGACCAGAAGATCGGCAAGTGGTTCCGCGTGGGCTTCACCACCAATACCAGCTACACCACCAACACGGGCAACCAGGTCGACCTCTACGCCGTCCTGTCCAAGTCTCCGCTCGTGGTTCCTTACGATGAGAGCGGCAATCTCAAATGGCGCATCAACATGCCCTCCGACAACGATCAGTATGTGTTCGACCGTCAGCGCGTCGAAGACCTGACCGCCCAGGGCGTGTACGTGAACGAGTCCAAGTCCATCGCCACCTACAACACCGGTTACGTGCAGTTCAACTTCCCCTGGGTCGAGGGCCTGAATTTCAAGACCAGCGTCGGCCTGAACTACCGCAACTCCAAGGGCGGCTCCTTCACCGGCATCGGCGTGAACGGCTCCGCGACCAATCCCAACAGCGCTTCATGGTCGTTCAACGACAACTTCAACTGGACCGTCGAAAACCTGCTCACCTATGACCGGACCTTCGGCAAGCACCACGTCAACGTGGTCGGCCTCTACTCCGCCGAGCAGACCACCGGCACCGGCCAGTCCCTGTCCGGCAAGAACATCCCCAACGAGCTCTTCCAGTACTACAACATCGGCAGCGCCGTGGCCTCCGACATCACCGTGAACGGCGGCAGCTACACCCAGACCGGCCTCATTTCCTACATGGGCCGTCTGATGTACACCTACGACGACCGCTATATGTTCTCCGCGGCCGTCCGTTCGGACGCTTCTTCCCGCCTGGCCAACGGCCACAAGTGGCACACCTATCCGGCCGTATCCGTCGGTTGGAACATCCACAACGAGGCCTTTATGGAAGGCACCCGCGGCTGGCTGGATGAACTCAAGCTGCGCGTCGGTTACGGTGAGACCTCCAACCAGGCCATCTCCGCCTACGCGACCCTCGGCTCGCTGAGCACCCGCGTGTACAACTTCGCCGATGACAAGTATGCGACCGGCTACTACGTGTCCACCCTTCCGAACGAGGACCTGGGCTGGGAGTATTCCCAGACCTGGAACTTCGGTCTCGACTTCGGTTTCTGGCAGGGGCGTCTGCGCGGTACCCTCGAATATTATAAGGTCGACACCAAGGACATCCTCCTGAACCTCGGCCTGCCCGCAACCTCCGGCGTGAGCTCCTACACCGCCAACATCGGCGCCACGCAGAACCGCGGTCTCGAGCTGACCCTCAACGGAGTCATCCTCGACCGTGGCGACTGGCGCTGGGATGCCGGCATGAACATCTATGCCAACCGCAACAAACTCGTGGCCCTGGCCGACGGTTCGGACCGCGACGAAGGCAACGCCTGGTTCGTGGGTTATCCTCTGAACTGCCTCTATGACTATGAGTACGACGGCATCTGGCAGCCCGGCGATCCGTATATGGACATCCTCGAGCCCAGCACCGAAGTCAACGGTATGAAGCAGGCCGTGGGTACCATCAAGGTCAAATATCACGGAGAGTACAATGCCGACGGCTCCCCGGTTCGTGCCATCGACTCCAACGACCGCGTTCCGATCAACGCCGAAGCCATTTTCCAGGGCGGTTTCAACACCAACCTGTCCTACAAGAACTGGGATTTCTCCGTGATCGGTTCCTTCCAGGCCGGCGGCATCCTGCTGTCCTCCCTGCATAGCGCCAACTCCTATCTGAACATGCTCACCGGCCGCCGCGGCCAGCTCGACGTCGACTACTGGACGCCGACCAATACTTCCGCGCATTACCCGCGCCCGGGCTCCCTGGTCAGCAGCGACAACCCCAAGTATGCTTCTACGCTGGCACAGTTCGACGGCTCTTATCTGAAGATCCGCACGATCACGCTCGCGTACCGCTTCCACAAGCTTCCGGCCCTGCGCCGCGCCGGCATCGACAACCTCCGTGTCTATGCCACCTTGCAGAACCCGGGCCTGGTGCTCTTCTCCGACTTCACCCGCGAGACCGGGCTTGATCCCGAGGCCAACGCCAACGGCGGTTCCACCGCCTCCGGCCGCCCGGGCCCCAGCCGTCTCGCCTATGTGGGCTACAATACGCCGAACACGCGCAACTTCCTGCTCGGTGTGAACTTAACTTTCTAATCGGATACGAATATGAAAAAGATAGCTAAAATCGCATTGGGCATCGCCGGCGTCGCTCTTCTGGCCACCTCCTGCACCAAGATCCTGGAGGAGCATCCCAAGACCCGCTATACGCCGGACTTCTTCACCACTTCGATGGGTGTCGAAGGCGGTCTGACCGCCCTGTACGCCCAGCTCCGCTACCTCTACGGCAACGGCTACTACTACAACATCCTGACCACCGGCACCGACGAGGCCACCTGGGGCCAGTCCGCCGACGGCAACTTCAAGGACGCCGACATGTCCGACGCCGGTACGCTGAACGCCAGCACTTCCCGCAGCGACAACCTCTGGAACAACGCTTTCACGTATATCAACACCGCCAGCGGCATCATCGAGAACGCCGAGAACGTGGGACTTGACAAGGCGATGATCGCCGAGGCCCGCTTCTTCCGTGCCTTCGACTACTTCCAGCTGGTCCAGACCTTCGGCGGCGTGCCCCTCGACCTGGGCGCCGGCGAACTGGCCTTCAACAGCAAGCCGGTCCGCGAGTCCGTGCGCAACACCGTGCCCGAGGTCTACACCAAGGCCGTGTTCCCGGATCTCAAGACCGCGATGAACGACCTGCCGGTCAATCCCCGTCTGACGGGTACCCTGACCCAGAACGTCGCCCGCCTGTACCTGGCCAAGGCCTATCTGACCTATGCCTGGTGGCTCGAGAACCCGAAGGGCATCCCGACCTATCCGGAGTGCTCCCGCAGCGATCCGGACGGACACGACGCCAAGTGGTACTTCCAGCAGGCCTATGACCTGTCCCTGCAGGCCATCGCCAACCCGGGCCCCTACGGCTTGATGGACCATTTCTACGAGGTGAGCGACGGTGCCCACGACCGCAACAAGGAAATCCTCCTCTATGCCGACCACACGGAGAATTCCGAGCAGTACAACGGATCAAGCCTGAGCTACAGCGGCGGCGGCAGCATGGATAACTTCGCCGGCTGGATGATGAACTGGAACTATCCGAACATGCAGGCGACCGCCAACACCGGCGCCCGGATCAACCCGGTCCTGCGTACCGACCAGCAGTACTGCGGCCGTCCCTGGTCCCGTATGGCTCCGACCCAGGAGGCCATCGCGACCTTCATCGACCGCGACAAGGATTCCCGCTACGACGGCACCTTCGTGTATGTCTTCCGCACCAACTGGGACCGCGGTGGCAACCCCGCCACGTATGTCGAGGGTCCGAACGGTGCCCAGATCGGCAAGAACGAGGCCTTCCTGGTCTACCTGGACGAAGAGGACGCTTCGGTCAATTACAGCTATAACGCAGGTATTTCGATGCTCGGCGAGAGCCCCAATTACGACTACTATGTGGTGAATCCGAGCGGCGTGAGCCGCCTGATGTATCCGAAGATCTGGAAACTCGGCCCGTACCGCACCAACACGTCCGGCACCGGCTCGCCGAACGCCGCGCACACGCGCCCGTTCAACATCGCCAAGTTCTCCGAGTTCTACTTCATCGCCGCGGAGGCCGCCATCAAGGGAGCTTCCGGCAGCCAGAGCGCCCGCGACCTCATCAACGTGCTGCGCGCCCGCGCCGGCAAGTGGAGCTACAGCGTCAACTGGGACAGGGAAGTGGACGCCGACTACAGTGCCGACCTGGTGGCCGCCACCCCTGCCGAGATTACGATCGACTACCTCCTCGACGAGCGTATGCGTGAGTACTTCGGCGACGGTTTCCGCTGGTTCGACCTGGTCCGTACCCAGACCTGGGCCGAGCGTGCCAAGACCTACACGATCTGCGGCCCCGGCGCAGCGGACCACACGCCCGCGACCGTCACCCGCAACATCCAGAACTTCCACTATCTCCGCCCGATCCCGCAGGGTCAGCTGGACAATATGAAGATGGACGATGCCGAGAAGGCCGCGTACCAGAATCCCGGCTACCCCGTCGACTGATCTGACACATTGTTTGGTTAAATATAGTATGGTTGGAATGGACAGGGCAGCCCGGGAGGGTTGCCCTGTCTTCTTTTGAAAAGTGCGAAAATAAGCGCATCTTTGTAAGACAGTTATGAAGAAGGACAGCATACACCCCGGTCCCGTGTGCGCCGCGCTGGCGTTCCTGGGGGCGTTCGTGTTTTTCCAGTTCGCGTACCCGTATCACCTGATGCGCCGCGAGCAGCTGGACCTGTTCCTCTTCGACGGGGATTACATCCGCCAGACTTATCGGGGGGCGGGATGGCTGGCTCGTTTCGCCGGAGATTTCCTGGAGCAGTTCTTCCACCTTCCGGTGGCGGGCCCGCTGATCATCTCGCTCCTGCTGACCGCCCTTGGCGCGGTCGTGTACCGGATCTGCCGGCACTTTCTGGGCCGGTGGCCCTCGCTGGGGCTGGCCGCCCTGTTCTTCGTCTGGTCGTTCCTTCGCGAGACGAGCAACATCTATATGACCCGCTATACGCTCTGCACGCTGGGTTTTCTTTCGCTCATCCTGCTGGCCATGCAGTTCAGGAAAGCGTCTTTGCGGCCGGTCGCGGCGGTGGTGCTGCTCGCTTTCGGCGCCTGGGCCCTGGGCGCACCCTTCCACCCGCAGAACGGCAGGCTGTGGAGCGTCCCCAGGCTGGACGACGAACGGATGATCGGCCTGGACGTGGAGGTCTGTCGGGAGCACTGGGACCGTGTTCTGAAACTCTCGGAAAAGGACCTGTATATGGAGGAGGCGAGCTACTGCTACAACCTTGCGCTTGCGATGAAGGGGGGCTTGGGCGAAGGGCTTTTCAACCACTCGCAGAACCACCAGCTGACCCTTCTTTTCCCGGTCTCGTCCGAGCGGACCATCTTCACCAACAGCCTTGCCGGCGAAGCGTGGTTCCATCTGGGCGATATGACGACGGCCGAGCAGAGCGCCATCACCTCGCTCCAGGCGTCGCCCCGGCATACGGGAGCGAGATTTCTCGTCCGCCTGGCCCGGGTGGGCCTGATCACGGGCGAAGACGCCACGGCGCAGAAATACCTGGGGATGCTCGACAAGACCCTTTTCTACCGGAATTGGGCCCGCGGCGTGATGCCGGGCAGCCGGGAAGAGGCCGTCAGCGCCGGGTATGCGGCCGCCGGTGCGAAGATGCCCCGCAGGGACTTCGTCCACCAGGGGGAGAATCCCCGGTCCGTACTGCTTGCCCTGCGCGAAGCCGACCCCGGGAACGCGCTCGCCCGCGATTACCTGCTGTGTTATGACCTGCTGTGCTACGACCTGGACAGCTTCATGGCGGATTACGTGCCGGAGATGGTCCCGGACCGCCTTTACCACGAGGCCATCCTGATCTGGCTGAGCCGCAACAGCCGGCTGAACCCGGAACAGGTCGCCCGCTACGGAGTGGACGTGTCGATGGTCGACCGGATGGGCCGCTTCGGCAGGAACCCCGGCGGCTATAAAAATACCTACTGGTACTACTACCTGAAAGCCCTCAACGGGCAATAATCGAAAACAAATCCTTATCTTTGTACAAAGTACAAAACCACGAATTCCTATGCGGAAAATCTTCCTGATGACGGTCCTGGCCGGCGCAGCCCTGCTCGCCGCCTGCACCCGCCCCGTCCCCGTGGCGCAGGACGGCACGGACCTTTGGTTCGCTGCCGCCCGCCCCTATGCCGAAGTGCTCGCTTCGGTGCAGACAAACATCAACCCCGCCCTGCCCGCCGAGGGCTTCCATATCTATGACGAAGGCGGCGTCCGCCGGGTCGAGGCCGGCTCCGAGGCCGGCCTGCGCTATGGCGTCTATGCCCTGCAGCGCGCCGAGGTGCTCGGTCAGGCCGGCCCCGGAATGGACCTGCAGGAGCAGCCGTTCTACGACCTGCGCCTGCTCAACCACTGGGATAACCTGGACGACACCGTGGAGCGCGGCTATGCCGGGATGTCGATGTGGGAGTGGACGGCCGCGGAGATTCCCGAGGCGCGCATCCGCCGTTACGGCGAGCTCTGCGCGTCCGTGGGCCTGAACGGCGCGGTGCTCAACAACGTCAACTCCAACGCGCTGATGCTCGACGCGGAGCACATCGCCCGCGTGGCGAAGATCGCGGACATCCTGCGCGAATACGGTATCAAGACCTACGTTTCCATCAAGTGGAACACGCCCATCCTCCTGAGCGGCCTGAAGAGCGGCGATCCGCTGGATCCGAAGGTACGTAAGTGGTGGAAGGACAAGGCCGCGGAGATCTATGCGGCCATTCCCGACTTCGGCGGCTTCCTCGTGAAGGCCAATTCCGAGGGCCAGACCGGCCCGCAGGACTACGGCCGCACCCACGCCGACGGCGCCAATATGCTCGCCGAGGCGGTGGGTCCCTACGGCGGCATCGTGATGTGGCGCGCCTTCGTCTACAGCCCCACCAGCCCCGACCGCGCCAACCAGGCCGTGGAGGAGTTCCTGCCGCTGGACGGCAAGTTCGCGGACAACGTGATCGTGCAGATCAAGAACGGTCCCGTGGATTTCCAGCCACGCGAGCCTTTCAGCCCGCTTTTCGGCAAACTCAAGGACACGAAGATGATGGTGGAGTTCCAGATCACGCAGGAGTATCTGGGCTTTTCCAACCACCTGGCCTATCACGGCACCACCTGGGAGGAGTGCCTGTCGTCCGATACCTATCGCGACGGCCCCGGTTCCACGGTGGCGAAGATGATCACCGCCATCGCGGGCGTGGCCAACACCGGTCAGGACGCCAATTTCTGCGGCTATGTCCTGGCGCAGGCCAACTGGTATGCCTTCGGCCGCCTGGCCTGGAATCCTGAGCTCAGCGCGGAGCAGATCGCGGACGAATGGGTCCGCCAGACCTTCCTGCGCCCGGAGGGGATGAAGCAGGCCGCGTTCGAGCGGAAATTCGTCGCCCCCCTGTGCGATATCCTGATGACCTCGCGCGAGGCGGTGGTGAACTATGAGATGCCGCTGGGCCTGCACCACCTCTTCGGCGGCACGCACTACGGCCCGATGCCCTGGGACCGCACGCCGCCCCGTCCGGACTGGCAGCCGCCCTATTACCATCAGGCCGACGCCGAGGGGATCGGCTTCGACCGCACGCGCAGCGGCTCGGACAACGTCGACCAGTACAACGAGCCCCTTGCCTCGACCTTCAACGACCTGGTCACCTGTCCGGAGAACCTTATCCTGTGGTTCCACCACGTGCCCTGGGATTACAAGCTCTCCACCGGCCGCACGATCTGGGATGAGATCTGCCTGCATTACGACACCGGCGTCGCTCAGGTGGAGGAGTTCCAGCGCATCTGGAAGGGCCTGCAGCCCTATGTCGCCCCGGCACTCTTCGAGGAAGTCAGCAAGAAGCTGGATATCCAGCACAACGACGCCAAATGGTGGCGGGACGCCTGCGTGGGCTATTTCCAGACCCTTTCCAAGCGACCGCTTCCGGGCGATGTCGCCCCGCTCGAGACCCCGATCGACTCGCTGATGGGCCGTCAGATCCAGTCCGACCGACTTGGTATGCCGGTCCACGACGAGCAGAACCGCCCGGTCATCCTCAAACCCAGATGGCCCCGCCGCCCGCAGTAGTTTAATGACACGTCATCTCCGGCTTGACCGGGGATTCCGACAGCCGATGAAAAAGATAATCCTCTCCATAGCGCTGGCAGCCGCGTTTGTCTGCAGCGCCGCCGCACAGACCCGCGACTGGGTCACCACCTGGGCCACGGCCCTGCAGATCGCCGAGCCGCACAACAATCCTCCCGCACCCGGCCTGGCGGACAACAGTTTCCGTCAGATCGTCCAGGTGTCGATCGGGGGCAAGGCCCTGCGTCTGCACCTTTCGAACCTGTTCAACGAGGACGAGACCGAAATCCTGGGCGTGGAGATCGCCCGCGCCGAGACGATGGGCGCGAGCCCGGAGATCGTCCCCGGATCCACCGTTGAGCTGACTTTCGGCGGATCGCGCGCCTTCACGATGGCGCCCGGCGCGGAAGCCGTCTCCGACCCGGTCCGCTTCAAGCTCTCCGAGCGGGCGAACCTCGCCATCACGATCCATTACGGCAAGATATCCGCCACGCGCCTGACCAGCCACCCCGGCTCCCGGACCACTTCCTACATAGCTGCAGGCAATACGACGGACTTCTCCGCGCCTGTGGCCACGACCGACCACTGGTACACCATCAGCGCCATCGACGTGAAGCCCAGGCGCCGCAGTGCGGCCATCGCCGTGCTCGGCGACTCGATTACCGACGGGCGCGGCACGACGACCAACGGCCAGGACCGCTGGACCGACCAGCTGTCCCGCTCGCTGCTGCAGGACCGCCGGACGCGGGGTCTCTCGGTGCTGAACTTCGGCCTGGGCGGCAACTGCATCCTGCGCGGGGGCAACGGCCCCACGGCACAGGCCCGCTTCGAGCGCGATCTTTTCGGCCCCTGCGGGGTCAAGTACGTCATCCTGTTCGAGGGGACCAACGACCTGGGCGGCAGCCGGGACGGCGTAGCCACCGCCGAGCAGATCAAGGCGGTCTTCCGGGATATCATCCGGAAGGCGCACGCACGCGGCGTCAAGGTCTATGGCGCCACGGTGACCTCGGCCGTCGGCAGTTTCTATCAGCGTGCGGGAGAGCACGAGAAGGGCCGCCAGGCACTCAACGCCTGGATCCGCGAGAGCGGCGAGTTCGACGGAGTCATCGACTTCGACAAGATCACCGCCGGCCCGGATGATCCCACCCGCATCAATCCCGCTTTCCTGTTCGAAAACGACTGGCTGCATCTCAACGCCCAGGGATATGAGCTGATGGGCCGCAGCATCGACCGCTCGCTCTTTTATTGATGATGAAACGATTTCCGATTCTGCTGACCCTTTCCCTGCTGCTGTGCGCCTGCGGCGGAAAGGAACCCCTGAACATTCCCGATCCGGGTCCATACAAGCCCCTCGACCCGGCCGACCTGTATCCGGCATCCGTGTTCAAATATGGACTCAAGGATTTGGCGAAGGCCAACGGGGTGATGATCGGCGCCGAGTTTACGCACGGGGAATACACGGGGGACGACTCTCTGCGCGTGGTGCTCAAACGCGACTTCGAGGCCGTCACCTTCGGCAACGAGATGAAGCACGACAACATCGTCTCGAATACGGGTTCCATCTCGTTCGTCTGGGTGGACGAAATGGTCCGCTGGGCGAAAGACTGCGACCTCAAGCTCTTCGGCCATACGCTCGGCTGGCATTCCCAGCAGCAGAGCGACTACCTGCAGACGCTCATCGACGGAGCCGCCGACAGTAAGGCCGCGGCGGCTGCCGTCCGGGAGGCCCACGCGGAATTCGTGGACAAGATGGTGGAGCATTTCGACGTGTACGCCTGGGACGTTGTCAACGAGGTGTTCTCCGACGACGGCGCCGGCAGCTGGCGCAGCAGCTCCAACACGCAGGCGAACTACCACGTATTTCTCTGGGGAGATTATTATGAAGGTGGCACCAAGGGTTTCGTGGATGCCGCATTCAAGGAAGCCAAAGAGGCCTTGCAGAAATACGGCAAGACGGCGGACCTCTACATCAACGACTACAATCTTGAGTGGAATCCGGCCAAGCTGGAGGCGCTCTGCAAGTATGCCGAGGGCAATCCGGACGTGACGGGCGTCGGCTCCCAGATGCACTGCAACACCGACCTGAGTGAAGACGCCATCAAGAATATGCTTACGCGGATGGTCAAGACCGGCAAGAAGGTGCGCATCTCCGAGCTGGACGTCCCGCAGGGCTCCATTCCCACGAACACCCAGGCCGACCTGATCGTGACCATTTTCAAGCTGTACCTGGACATCGTGCCCGAGGCGCAGCGGGGCGGCATCACCTTCTGGGGCGTGAGCGACAAGAACTCCTGGCTCGGCAAGGGGAAGTATCCGCTCCTCTACAATAACGCCTACCAGCGCAAAGATTCCTATCTCAAGCTCCACGCCTATCTGCTGGAGCGTGCCGGATTGGAAAAGGATTCGTAGCCAGAATGCGCCGGAAGGGTCTCATATCGTTGCTCCTTGCGCTGCTTTTTCCCCTGGCGGCGTACGCCCAGTTCTACACCTCGGGCTCGGACCCGGGAAGCGTACGCTGGAGCACGCTGGAGTCGCCGACCTACCGGCTGGTCTATCCCCGCGGCCTGGATTCGCTGGCCCGCGCCTACGCGGTCGCGCTCGAGCGGGCCGTCACTCCCGTGGGGAGTTCGCTGGGTTTCACTCCGAACGCCTCCTACCGGGGCAAGATGCCCGTCGTGCTGCACCCGTTCTCGGCCCACGCCAACGGGCAGGTGACCTGGACGCCGCGGCGCCTC
>JAFZBH010000010.1 GCA_017561865.1 Bacteroidales bacterium
CGCCTGCTGATCGGCGACGACGAGCACGGCTGGGACGACGAGGGCGTCTTCAACTTCGAAGGCGGCTGCTATGCCAAGGTCATCAAGCTCGACAAAGAATCCGAACCGGACATCTACAACGCCATCCGCCGCGACGCCCTCCTCGAGAACGTCACCGTCGACGCGGAAGGAAAGATCGATTTCAACGACAAGAGCGTTACCGAGAACACCCGCGTCAGCTACCCGATCTACCACATCGAGAAGATCGTCCGTCCGGACAGCCACGGCCCCGCCGCCAAGCAGGTCATCTTCCTGTCGGCCGACGCCTTCGGCGTGCTGCCTCCCGTCTCCGTCCTGACCCCCGAGCAGACCAAGTACTATTTCCTGAGCGGCTTCACCGCCAAGCTCGCGGGCACCGAGCGCGGCATCACCGAGCCCACCCCGACCTTCTCCGCCTGCTTCGGCCAGGCCTTCCTGGAGCTGCACCCGACCAAGTATGCCGAGGAGCTCGTCAAGCGCATGGAGAAGAGCGGCGCCAAGGCCTACCTGGTGAATACCGGCTGGAACGGCACCGGCAAGCGCATCTCCATCAAGGATACGCGCGGAATCATCGACGCGATCCTCGACGGCAGCATCGACAAGGCCCCGACCAAGCAGATCCCGTATTTCAACTTCGAGGTCCCGACCGTCCTGAAGGGCGTCGCCACCGAGATTCTCGACCCGCGCGACACCTATGCCGACCCGAAGGTCTGGGATGAGAAGGCCCGCGACCTCGCCGGCCGTTTCATCAAGAACTTCCACAAGTACGAGTCCAACGAAGCCGGCAAGAAACTGGTTACCGCCGGTCCGCAACTGTAAGGCTCACGCCTTCCAGTTGGGACAAAGTCCCGTATTGTTGAAAAAACCGCTCCTCCGGGGGCGGTTTTTTGTTTTTTTTCGTATCTTTAGGCCATTGAAACTATTAACTTAATCGCACTATGGGTATTATTATCGCCATCGTCATCATCGCCCTCCTCGTCCTGTGGGTGATTTCCGTCCAGCGCAAACTCGTCAACCAGGACGAGCTCTGCCAGAATGCCATGAGCACCATCGGCGTCCAGCAGGAAAGCCGCTGGGACGCCCTGACCGGAATGGTCGAGCTCATCAAGTCCTACAATGAGCACGAGTACAACACGCTCCGTGACGTGATCGCCCAGCGCCGCCCGATCGACGGCAACAGCACCGCCGCTGAAGCGGACGCCCAGGAGACCCTGATGGGCCAGGTGGCCGCCGGCATCAACGTCGTGGTGGAGAAGTATCCCGAGCTCAAGGCGAACGAGAACTACGCCAAGGCGATGGACGCCGTCGACAAATACACCAACATGGTCCGTACCAGCAAGATGGTGTACAACGACACGGCGACCAAGTACAACAAGCTCATCCGCCAGATTCCCGACAGCATCGTGGCCGCCCTCTTCGGCTTCAAGGTCCGCGACTACCTCAAGACCGAGGACAAGAAGACCGAGATGCCGTCCCTCAAGATCTAGGAATGAAACGCTGGATCACCCTTGTTGCGGCATTGGTTTCGACCTTTGCCGCATTTGCTGATGAGCAGAAGGTGAACGATGTCGACATCACCGTGACGCTGATCCGCAACGGCAATGCCGTCGTCCACGAAAGATGGGACGTGGAGACCGGCAACCAGATCACCGAGTGGTATCTCCCCCGGGAGAATCTGGGAGACATCGAGATCACGGATTTCTGTGTCTACGCCGACAACGAGCGGCTGCAGGACGAAGGCGCCTGGGACGTGGACCGCTCACGGCTGCAGAAGGCCGGAAAATCGGGCATCGTGCAAAAATACAACGCCGTGGAGCTCTGCTGGGGCATCGGTGAATACGGACACCATGTGTTCGAGCCCCTCTATGTGATGAGACGCGCGGTCAAGTCGCTCAACGACTATGACATGATGCACCTGCAGCTGGTCAACGACGAGCTCAAGGCCCCTCCCCGCCACGTCAGGGTGACGGTCAAGCTGTCCTCCGACAATCCGGACATCAAGCTGGACACCACGAACACCCGCGCCTGGGGCTTCGGCTACTACGGCACGGTCGAATTCCGCGACAGCACGGTGGTCTTCGAATCCACCGAGCCTTTCCAATACAAGAGTTCCCTCATCGCGCTGCTGCGTTTCGACAAAGGCATCTTCGTCTCGCCCAGCGTACAGGAGAAGGATTTCCAGGAAGTGCTGGACCGGGCGTTGACCGGTGCGGACTTCGGCGGCGGTGACGACGAAGAGGAAGACGATGACGTCGCAGCCGGCATCGCCGGCCTGGTTATGATGGCGCTGATGTATCTGGCGGGCAAGAAAGCCTACCGCAAGTTCACCGGCAAGACCACCAAGCGCGAGAAGCGCCAGCTCCTCGGCGTCAAGGAGTCCCAGATCGACTGGTACCGCGAACTCCCGATGGACGGCGACCTCGTGGCCGCCGAATACGCCCTCACGCGGCTGGGCGAAGACCGCAAGAAGAATGCGCTCGCTTCCGCAGAGATCATGCGGATGATCTACCAGGGCTACCTGGACGTCTCCAAGGACGCCGAGGGCCGGATCGAGATCTCCTTCTCGAAGGACAAGACCGGCAAGGGGACCATGGATTCCATCGCCAGCGACCTGTGGAGCATGATGCTGGAGGCCTCCGGCGACGACCGCATCCTGCAGGACAAGGAGTTCTCCACCTGGTCCCGCAGCCATACCACCAAGCTTTACAACTGGACCGAGAAGGTCAACCTGATGGGCAAGAACATCTTCCGCAACAAGAAGTGGATGTCTCCGACCAACACCAAGTTCACCTCCGACGGCCAGCGGGAAACCCGTCAGCTGCTTGGGTTCCGCAAGTTCCTGTCGGACTTCACCCTCACCAGCGAACGTGAGACCATCGAGGCGCACCTGTGGCAGGAATACCTCGTGTTCGGCACCCTGCTGGGCATTGCCGACAAGGTAGCCAAACAGCTCAAGGACGTCGACCCGGTGCTCTTCGAGCGGACGATCGGCTATGACTACACGACCTTCAGCGGCGTCCTGAACACGATGGACGTCCTGTCCCGTGCCATCACCAGCGCCCGCAGTTCCTATTCGACCTCTTCCTATTCCGGCGGAGGCGGCGGATTCAGCGGAGGCAGCTGGGGCGGTTACGGCGGACACAGCTCCTTCGGCGGAGGCGGCGGATTCGGCGGAGGCGGCCACGGCGGAGGCGGCAGATAGAAGCCGATGGAACTGGACAGCAGCATACAGTATCTGAGCGGGGTCGGCCCCAAAAGGGCCGGCCTCTTGTCTCGGGAGTTGGGCATCTCCACGCTCTCGGACCTGATCCGGCTGTATCCGTTCCGTTACATCGACCGCAGCGGGGTCACGCCTATCGCGCAGGTGGCGCCGGACCTCGCCTCCGTCCAGGTGCAGGCCACGGTCGTGTCCCGCACGCTGTACGGCCCGCAGAGCGCCGTCGTCTCCCAGGAGACGAATCCCATCCACTGGGGCGCCGTCAAGCGCCTGTCCGTGATCGTCGAGGATGCCTCCGGGCGCCTCGAGGTAGTCTTTTTCAAGGGGATACGCTGGAACTACCAGCGCCTCGTCCCGGGCAGCACGTTCCTGTTCTTCGGCAAGCCGCAGGACTTTAACGGGCGCCTGAACATCGTGCACCCCGAGGTGGATGCGCCGCAGGATGGAGCCCTCTCGCAGGGCGCCCTGACGGGCGTGTACCCGAGTACCGAAAAGCTCAAGACGGGCGGAATCACCGGCAAGGTGATGTGCAAGATGCAGGCGGCGGCGCTCAACCTTTGCCTGCCTGAGATCACGGAGACGCTGCCCGAATATGTGCTCCGGGACCGCGGGCTCGTCCCGCTGACCTATGCCCTGCGCAACATCCATTTCCCGAAGGACAGTTATGCGCTCCAGAAGGCGACCTACCGCCTCAAGTTCGAGGAGCTGTTCTTCCTGCAGCTTTCGCTGCTGAAGCAGAAATACATCCGCTCGCGCGGCGAGCGCGGTCTGCTGATGCCCAAGGTGGGGCCGGATTTCCACGCCTGCTACAACGCCCTCCCCTATGCCCTGACCGGGGCGCAGCAGCGCGTGATCAAGGAGATACGCGCGGACCTCGTGAGCGGGCATCAGATGAACCGCCTGCTGCAGGGCGACGTGGGGTCGGGCAAGACGATGGTGGCGGTGCTCAGCTGCCTGATGGCCATCGGAAACGGTTTCCAGGCCTGCATCATGGCACCGACCGAGGTGCTCGCCCAGCAGCACTACGCCAACATCCGCAAGTATCTCGCGCCCACCTCCGTGCAGTGTGCGCTGCTGACGGGCAGCACGCCCCAGAAGGAGCGCCGCGGCATCCATGCCGCCCTGGAGGACGGCAGCCTGGGGATCCTGGTCGGCACGCACGCCCTGCTGGAGGACAACGTCGTTTTCAAGAATCTGGGGCTCGCCGTCATCGACGAGCAGCACCGTTTTGGGGTGGAACAACGCTCGAAACTTTGGAATAAGGGGCCCGCGGTCGGCAAGCAGGTCCCCTCCGTTGCGGGTCGGGGCTTCGCCCCTCTTCCCTCCCAGCCTGACGGCTGGGCCCCTCCCTCTCACGCCGCCGAGGGTGGCACGCCGCCCGGAGGGGACCTGCTTGCCGACCAGAATGTGCCTCCGCACATTCTGGTCATGACGGCGACGCCGATTCCGAGGACACTGGCGATGACGCTGTACGGCGACCTGGACGTGTCGGTGATCGACGAGATGCCGCCGGGCCGCAAGCCGGTGCAGACGATGTGCATCGGGCAGAACCGCCGCGCGGCGATGTACAAGTTCCTCCGCGAGGAGATCACCCGCGGGCGGCAGGTGTTCGTGGTCTTCCCGCTGATCTTCGAGAGCGAGAAGATGGACCTGCAGAACCTCGAGCAGGGCTATGAGGAGATCGTGCGCGCCTTCCCCCTTCCGGATTATAAGGTCGCCATCGTCCACGGGCAGCAGAGCACGGAGGAGAAGAATTTCAACATGGCGGCGTTCGTCGCCGGCCGGGCGAATATCCTCGTGTCGACGACGGTCATCGAGGTGGGCGTGGACGTTCCCAACGCCTCGGTGATGGTGATCGAGAGTGCCCAGCGCTTCGGCCTGAGCCAGCTGCACCAGTTGCGCGGACGCGTCGGACGCGGCGCCGAGAAGTCCTACTGCATTCTGGTCAAGGACGTCAAGACCTCGAAGGAGGCGCAGCAGCGTCTGGACCTGATGTGCTCCACGGAAGACGGCTTCGAAATCGCGGAGCAGGACATGAAGATGCGCGGCCCGGGCGATCTCGAGGGCACGCAGCAGAGCGGCCTTCCGATCAACCTGTCCATCGCTTCGCTCGCCAGGGACGGCGCCCTGCTGTCCGAAGCCCGCGCCTATGCCGGCCGGATCCTGGATGCCGACCCGACGCTCTCCTCCCCCGAGAACGCCCCGCTCCTGCGCGAGCTCCGCAAGGATAAATACGACATCAAGGACTACAGCAAGATTTCTTAGCAGATGAGCAGGAACACCTTTCTGAAAAACTATGGCTCCTCGCTGCTCCTGCTGCTGGGACTCGTCGTGGGAGGCGTGCTGGGCGCGGTCCTGGGAGAAGGCGCCCGGGTGTTTCGCGCACCGGGGATGCTGTTCCTCAACCTGGTGTTTATGCTGGTGGTGCCGCTGGTGTTTTTCTCCGTGGCCCATTCCATCGTGGTGATGCGCCGCAGCGGGGTGATCGGCAGGGTCCTGGGGACGGCTCTCGGCGTGTTCCTGTTCATGTCGCTTGTGGCTGGCACTTTCGCGTTAGGTTTCATGTCGCTTTGGAACCCTTTTGAACGGATGACAGGAGCAGGAGACGCCCCGACGGGCATGATCGCGACAGAAGGAATGAAGCTGGGCGATGCCCTGGTGTCGGCTTTCACAGTCAACGATTTTTCGCTGCTGCTGTCGCGCGAGCATCTTCTGCCGCTCATCCTGTTCGCCGCCCTTTTCGGCTTCGCCGTCGCCCTGCTTGGCCGCAAGGCATCCACCGTGGAGGCGTTCATCGCCGAGGGCGACGCGGTCATCATGAAGATGGTGGAGCTGGTGATGAAGCTGGCGCCCCTCGGCATAGGCTGCTATTTCGCCGACACGGTCGGCACGCTGGGCAGCCAGATCGTGGGCGGCTATCTGGAGATCTTCCTGGTGGTCTGCGCGGCCACCGCGGTGTGTTATCTGGTTTTCCATTCGCTCTATGCGCTGTTCTGCCGCATCCCGCTCGGACGGTTCTGGAAGGAGATGATATCGCCGTCGGCGACGGCGGTCGGCACCTGCTCGTCGGCTGCCTGTATGCCCGTAAATATGGCCGCTGCGCGCCACCTGGGCGTGAGCGGCAAGATAGCCGACGGGGTGATCCCCCTGGGGACCAACCTGCACAAGGACGGATCGGTGGTCACGTCCGTGGCCAAGGTGCTCTTCGCGCTGTACTTTTTCGGCGCCGCGCCGCAGGGGCCCGGCCCTGCCGCCGTCGTGGTCCTGCTGGCGGTGCTGGAGAGCGTCGTGGTGGGAGCCATCCCCGTGGGCGGGATGACCGGCGAGCTGCTCATCTGCGCCGTGCTGGGCCTGGATCCGTCCTTCGCCGCTTCGCTGTTGATCATCGGCACCGTCTGCGACATTCCCGCCACGCTGCTCAACGCGACGGGCAATCTGGTCGCACCCCTGCTGGTCCAGAGGCTCACCCCGGAGTCATCCGCTGATGTTTCCGGGGAATAATTATTATATTTGCCGTCTAAAACGAAGATCCAATGAAACGTATCATTATCGCATTTACCTGTCTCGTTATGGCTATCAGTTGTGCAAAGAAAGAGGACAGCGGCTATGTCGGGCCGTCTGACATCCGGATTGAGGACGGCGTGATGACGCCCGAGGCCCTGCTCGCGCTCGGCCGCCTGTCCGATCCCCAGCTGTCCCCCGACGGCACCCGGATCCTTTACGGAGTCTCCTATATCGACCTCTCTGAGAACAAGAGCTGCCGCAACCTCTTCCTCTGCAATCCCGACGGAAGCGGCAAGGTCCAGCTGACCCGTTACGCCAAGAGCGTCAGCGGCGCGCGCTGGTCCCTCGATGGCGGGAGCATCTATTTCCTGCAGGGCGGTCAGCTCTGGAAAGCGCCCCTGAAAGGCAACAAGCTCGGCAAGCGGGTGCAGCTCAGCGACGTCCCCGACGGCATCAGCGACTTCAAGCTCTCGCCCGACCAGAACCAGGTCATCTACGTGAGCAGCGTCAAGAACAAGGCCCTGCAGACCCCTGCGGACAGCGATCCGGCCCTCGACAAGGCCCAGGCCTATGCCACCGAGGACCTGATGTACCGCCACTGGGACCACTGGGTGACGGAAGTCCCCCGCAGCTATGTGGCCCCGCTCGGAAAAGAAAAGATCACGCCCGCGAACTCCGTCGACATCCTCGGCACCGAAGAGCTCTTCGAGCTGCCGACCGAGCCCTTCGGCGGCGCGGAGCAGCTCGACTGGGCGCCGGACAGCCGCCACATCGTCTACTCCTGCCGCAAGAAGACCGGCAAGCAATACGCTTTCAGCACCAACTGCGGCATCTATGTCTATGACATCCTGACCGGCGCCACGCTCGACGTCAAGACCGACGGCGGCTACGACACCGACCCCGTCTGGAGCGCCGACGGCGCCCACATCGCCTGGGTCTCGATGGCGCGCGACGGCTATGAGGCCGACCGTCAGCGACTGTTCGTCGCCGACGTACAAGTCCTTGAAGATGAGGCAGAAGGCCAGAACGTAGGCGTCCGCATCGACAACGTCCGTGAACTGCTGCCCGGGTTCGACCACGACGTGGCCGGGCTCGTCTGGCACGGCGACGAACTCTTCTTCAACGCCCTCGTGGGCGAAGGCGTCCAGGCGCTGTTCTGCGCCGACCTGACGGGCGACGTGCAACGCATCACCGCCCCCGACTGGAACTTCGACTTCTTCTCCCCCTTCGCGGTGCTCGACCGCGCCGACGGCGTGGAACTGCTCGCTTCCTATTATTGCCTCAAGTTCCCCGCGGAGCTGGTGTCCGTCAAGATCACAGCCGAGGGCGTGACCTATGCGCAGATCACGGACGAGAACGCACATATCTTCACGCAGCTCTCCGACGTCACGGACGAGCGCGTGTGGGTGGAGACGGTCGACCATCAGCAGATGCTCTGCTGGGTGCTCTATCCCCCGCAGTTCGACCCGAGCAAGCAGTATCCGGCCATCGAAATCGTGCTCGGAGGCCCGCAGGGGTCCAATTCGCAGGACTGGAGCTACCGCTGGTGCTACCGCCTGATGGCCCAGCAGGGCTACATCGTGATCCTGCCCAACCGCCGCGGGACCACGGCCTTCGGCCAGGCCTGGAAGGAGCAAATTTCCGGCGACTATCCGGGACTCAACATGCAGGACTACCTGAGCGCCGGACGCTACATCAAAAGCCAGCCCTACGTGAACAAACTCGCCTGCGTAGGCGCCTCGTACGGCGGCTATTCCGCCTATATGCTGGAGGGGCTGCACGGCGACCTGTATGACTGCTTCATCGCGCACGCCGGCATCTTCGACGAGAAGCAGCTGTGGTTCACCACGGAGGAGATGTGGTTCGCGAACTGGGACAACGGCGGACTGACGGAGTATGCCTACAAGCCCGGCCAGACGGGCCCTGCCGGCGACGGAGTCACCTTCGGCGGGATGCAGCAGGCAGGAGCGCCGTACGCGTCGACCGCCAAGGCGCAGCGGCATTATGCCAACTCCCCGTCGACGATGGTCACGAAATGGCACACGCCCATCCTCTGCATCCACGGAATGATGGATTACCGCATCCCCTACGAGCAGGGAATGGCCGCCTTCAATGCCGCCCAGATGATGGGGGTCCCGTCCAAGCTGGTCATCTTCCCGGAGGAGAACCACTGGATCCTCCAGCCGCAGAACGCCCTCTACTGGCACCGCACCTTCTTCGACTGGCTGGACCGCTGGATGAAATAAACAAAAATAACTTTTCCTATGGCACTCGAACAACAGATCCAGAAAGACATCATGGCGGCGATGAAGGCCCACGACTATGAGCGGACCAACGCCGTGCGCGCCATCAAGTCGGCCATCCTCCTGGCCAAGACCGCCGAAGGCGGCAAGAAGGAGCTTGAAGACGCCGATATCATCAAACTGATCCAAAAGCTCATCAAGCAGCGCAAGGAGGCGGCTGAGCAGTACGTCGCCGCAGGCCGTCAGGAACTCGCCGACAACGAGATCGCCGAGGCGAAGGTCCTCGAAGAATATGTCCCCAAGCAACTCACCCCCGAGGAAATCGAAGAGCGGGTCCGCGAGATCATCGCCCAGACCGGTGCTTCGTCCCCTTCCGATATGGGCAAGGTGATGGGTGTGGCGACCAAACAGCTCGCCGGCCTGGCCGACGGTCGCGCCATCTCCACGATCGTGCGTCAGCTGCTTTCGCAGGGATGAAACTGCGGGAAATCATAGCCGCGCTGGAGCGGACCGCTCCGCTGCGGCTGCAGGAAGAGTGGGACAATTCCGGCCTGCAGGTGGGGTTCCCTCAGGCGGAGATTTCGAGCGTGCTGGTGTGCCTGGACGTCACCGAGGCGGTGGTGGAAGAAGCCGCCGCGAAAGGATGCCAGCTGGTCGTTTCCCATCACCCCCTGCTTTACAGGCCCCTCCGGCAGGTCAGCGATGCCACCTATCAGCAGCGCTGCGTGGTGAAGGCCCTGGCGGCCGGCATTTCCATCTATTCGGCCCATACGAGCCTTGACAATGCGCCCGGCGGCGTCAATCATAAGATGGCAGCTCTTCTCGGGCTTCAGAATCTCAGCTGGCTCGCTCCGCTCGCCTCGGGCGAAGGCGGGTCGGGCCTGGTGGGAGAACTGCCGGTTCCGGAGGAGGACCGTGCCTTTCTGGAGCGCGTCAGGCGGACTTTCCGGGTCGAGAGCCTGCGCCACTCCGCCCTGGACGGTCGGCGAATCCGCAGGGTAGCCCTGTGCGGCGGTTCCGGAGGGTCTTTCCTGTCGGAAGCCATCCGGGCGGGGGTCGACTGTTACCTGACCGGCGAACTGCACTACCACGCCTATTTCGACACCGCCGGTGTGCTCCTTGCGGAGCTCGGCCACTACCAGAGCGAGCAGTTTACCCAGGATCTGCTGAAGGACCTGCTGATGGCGGCTTTCCCGACGCTGCGCGTCGTCAAGACGGAGCTCGATACCAACCCCATCTGCTATGACTGAACTGAAAGACAAGTTCTGTGAAGATATCGTCGCCGCCTGCTATATGGTGGACAGGCGGCAGATCCTGCGGCCTTCGGCTTTTCTTGACCTGGCGCAGCAGATGGCGGTCTTCGGGGCTGACAGGCTGGATTTCGGTGACGACACGCTCGGCCGTTTCGGCTGCACCTGGGTGCTTGCCCGGCAGCACGTCCGCTTCGAGCGTCCGCTCCGGCATAAGGAGTGCGGACGGATGCTGACCTGGCACAAAGGCCTGCAGGGGCTGTTCTTTATCCGCGACTACCAGCTGCTTGGCGCAGACGGGGAGCCTTGTGTCAATTCGACCAGTTCCTGGGTGGTGATGAACGTGGAGGAAAGAAGGGTCGTGCGGCCAGACTTCCTGCGGGAGATCGTCTCGCTGGACCCGCAAAGCCCCGACTCTGCCATTGTGGAGCCGGCCGCCAAGGTCGGTCTCCCGCGCGAGGCGGAACTCTCGCTGATCGGCACCCGCCGCGTGCTCTACTCCGACATAGACTACAACCAGCACGCGAACAACGTCAAATATACCGTCTGGGCGATGGATGCCCTGCCTGAAGAACTGGTTAATGAGAAGTTGCTTAAGGAATTGACTATCAACTTCAATAAAGAGGCAAGACCAGGCGAGACCGTGGAGCTTTGGCATGCACTTGACCCTGACGGTGCGCACATCGTCGAAGGGCGGGTCGAGGGACATCAAGTCTTTATCGAACGGCTGGTCTTTGACTAGTCGTTCTTTTTTCCTTATTTCCGTTCCGGGCGGATCTTGGCGTATTTGAGCAGGAGGAGCTTCTCGCCGTGGGCATCGAAGCGGATGCGGGCCTTCATCTCGGGGGCCGTGCCGGACAGTTCGAGGATGGTTCCGGGGCCGAAACGGTTGTGTTCTATCCGCTGATCTACTGACAATTCCGTCATCGGCACGCCCACAAAATCCGCATCCGATAAAACAGTATGGATGCCGGCCTTCGGTTGGCCAGCCAGCCCTCGAATGGGTTCGGCCTTCGGCCTCATCCCTCCCACAGCCTGCGGCTGCGGGCCCCTCCCATTTACGAAGCCATGGGTGGCTACGCCCCTCGAGGGCTGCTGGCCAAACCGATTTTGACCGGAATCCTTCGACTCATACTGAACTCCGGAGGATTGGCCATAAGAGCCATTGCCCGTACCGAAACGATTCAGCCGGCCGCCGGTGAAACGGGACCCGAAGCCGCCCCACTCGTGGGTGACGCCGCTGTTGTCGAAGTCCTCCGCCTCGAGGGGATTCTCAATATATCGCCGGTCGATCTCCCGCAGGAAACGCGACGGGGAGTTGGACTCGTGCTTGCCGTTGCGCATCCGCGTCCCGGCATAAGACAGCCGGACCGCCTTCTTCGCCCGCGTCATCGCCACGTAGAACAGCCGCCGCTCCTCCTCGATCTCCGACTTCGCGGCAAGCATCGTCGCGCTCGGGAAAAGATTCTCCTCCATCCCCGCCACGAACACGTACGGGAACTCCAGGCCCTTGGAAGAGTGGGCCGTCATCAGGGCCACCTTGTTGTTGGTATCCTCATCGTCCGCCACGTCCACGTTGCTCAGCAGCGAGACGTTTTCCAGGAAATCGTCGAGGGTATAGAGCCCCTCCTCTCCCCCTTCCGCCACATAGTCCTCGGCCTCATCACGGCGCTCCTCGACGAACTGCGCCACGCTGTTGAGCAGCTCGTCCAGGTTGGCCAGGCGGGACATCCCCTCGATCGAAGTGTCCAATTTATAGAAAGCATACAGGCCGCTGTCGTCGGCGATCCGCCGCGCCAGGTCGTGCGCGTCGGTCGTGGGCACCAGCGCCGCGAAACGGGCGATCATCTCGCAGAAAGGCTGCACCTTGGGTACCTCGCGCGCCGCCTGGAAAAGGGGCCAGCCCTGCTGCCGGGCCACGGCTTCCACGGCCTCCACGGCCTTGCCGCCGATGCCCCGCGCAGGCTTGTTCACCACCCGGCGGAACGACTCGTCGTCGTGCGGATTGACCGCCAGCTTGAAATACGCCATCATATCCCGGACCTCGGCGCGGTCGAAGAACGAATTGCCGGAATAAATCATATAGGGGATGTTGCGCCGGCGCAGCTGCTCCTCGAGCGCACGCGACTGGGCGTTGGTCCGGTACAGAATTGCGAAATCCTGATACTGAGCTCGCGCCGTCCGCATCCGCTCCATGATTTCGGAGACAATCATCACCGCCTCCTCAGTCTCGGTGTAGGCCTTCAGGAGGCGGATGGGCTCGCCGTTGTCCCCCACGGCATAGCACTGCTTGGGGATGCGCCCGTCATTGTGTGCGATCAGCGAGTTGGCGGCGTCCACGATCACCTGCGTGGAACGGTAGTTGCGCTCCAGGCGGAAGAGCTTGCACTCGGGATAGTCCTTCTTGAAATGCAGGATGTTCTCGATGCGGGCGCCGCGGAAGGCGTAGATCGACTGGCTGTCGTCGCCCACCACGCAGAGGTTGCGGTGGAACTGGGCGAGCTTCTTGAGGATCAGGTACTGGGCCTGGTTCGTGTCCTGGTACTCGTCCACGAGGATGTGCGTGAAGCGGGAGGCGATCGCGTGGAGCGCCTCTTCGCTGTCCCGCAGCAGATAGTTCATATTGAGCAGGATGTCGTCGAAATCCATCACCCCGCTCTGCTTGAGCTTCTCCTGGTAGCGCTGATACAGCTCCCCCAGCCGGGGGCGCTTGGTGCGGACATCCTGCATCTGGAGCTCCTGGCTGGCCTGATAGGCCTGGACCGTGATGAGATTGTTCTTGGCCATCGAGATGCGCGAGAGAACCTCGCGCGGCTTGTAGACCTTGTCGTCAAGGCCCATCTCCTTGAGGCAGGCCTTGATGGCGCTTTGCGAATCGGTGGTGTCGTAGATGGTGAAACTCTCCGGATAGCCTAAAAAACCGGCATACTCGCGCAGGAAGCGCACGAACACGGCGTGGAAGGTCCCCATCACCACGCGCCGCACGCTCCGGTCCCCGACCATCGCGATGATGCGCTCCTTCATCTCGCCCGCCGCCTTCTTGGTGAAAGTCAGCGCGAGAATGCGCGCATCGTCCTGCTGCGCGAGGATCCAGGCCACCCGGCTCGTCAGCACGCGAGTCTTCCCGGATCCCGCTCCCGCCACGATCAGCACGGGGCCGTCCACCTGGCAGACCGCCCGCCTCTGTTCGTCATTCAATTCCTCCAGGATCGTGTTCGCATTCTCCTTCATAGCGGCACGAAAATACAAAAAAAAGTGGTATCTTCGCGTGGGAATTCGTCAATATTTATAACGTTATATCCATGTCACAAACTTTCGTTTTGAAAAAGGGTCTGGACATCCCCGTGGCGGGAGAAGCGGAACTCCGTGTATCCAAGACGATAGCGCCGGGCATCGTGGCCGTCCAGCCGACGGACTTCAAAGGTTTCCTTCCGAGACTGCTTGTCAAGGAGGGTGACCCCGTACTCTGCGGCTCCCCCGTCGCCGCGGACAAGAAGAACGCCGGGATCCTCCTGACTTCGCCCGTCAGCGGCACGGTCAGGCAGATCGTCCGGGGTGAGAAGCGCAAGCTCCTCGCCATCCTTGTCGAAGCGGACGGAAAGCGTCAGAGCGTCGATTTCGACGTCCGCGACGCCGCTTCGCTGGACGACGCCCAGGTCCGGGAAGCGCTGCTGCAGAGCGGCCTCTGGCCGGCCCTGGTCCAGCGCCCGTACGGGGTCATCGCCGACCCGGCGCTCCGTCCCCGCGACATCTTCGTCTCCACGTTCAGCACCGCTCCCCTCGCCCCCGACGCGGCTTTCTGCCTGGGCGGCGAGTTGTCCGCCATCCAGGCGGGTGTCTACGCCCTGTCCAAACTTACGGACGGCAAGGTCCGCGTCGGCCTCGACGGGAACGTCGCCTCGTCCCCGTTCGCCGCGCTGAAGGGCTGCGAGCTATATACCTTCAAAGGCAGACACCCGGCCGGCAACGTGGGCGTGCAGATCAGCCACATCGCCCCGATCCGCAAGGAGGACACCGTCTGGACGGTTTCCCTCGCATCGCTGGCCGCCATCGGCAAACTCTTCACTACGGGCCGGTACGATGTGCGCCGCAAGGTAGCCGTCACAGGCCCGATGGCCCTCGAGTGCGCCTATGTGGACACGCTCCCCGGCACGCCGATGAAGGAACTGCGCGCCTTCTGGGGCAACACCCCCGCGGAAGAGCTCCGCATCGTCGGCGGAGACGTCCTCTCCGGCAAGGTCATCGGCCCTGAAGGATATCTGGGCTTCTTCGACACGCAGCTCACGCTCCTTCGCGAAGGCACGGACAAGGAGCTGCTCGGCTGGATCCGCCCGCTGCGTTTCAACCAGTTCAGCGCCGACCGCAGCTACTTCTCCTGGCTCCTGCCGAAGAAGAAATATGCGATGGACACCAACCTGCACGGCGGCGCCCGCGCGTTCCTGATGAACGACGGCTACTATGCCCGGGTACTGCCAATGGACATCTATCCCGTCTTCCTCGCCAAGGCCTGCCTGGCCGGCGACATCGAGAAGATGGAGAAGTTCGGCATCTACGAAGTGCTCCCCGAGGACCTCGCCACCTGCGAGTTCGTCGATCCGAGCAAGAATGACATCCAGGATATGATCGAACGGGGCATCGACTTGATGCTCAAGGAAATGGCTTAAAAGTATGAACAAGATTTTCGAAAAAGGCGGCAAACTTTACTGGCTGCACTCTACGGTCGACGCTTTTGAGACATTCCTTCACGTGCCCGGGACAGTCACGAAGAAAGGCTCCCACGTGCGTGACGCCATCGATCTGAAGCGCCTGCTCATCCTGGTGGTGATCGCCGCCGCCCCCGCAGCCCTCTTCGGGATGTGGAACGTCGGCTATCAGCACGGTCTGGCGGTGGGCGACCTCCGCCTCAACATCCTCGGAAACTGGTGGTACGGGTTCCTTCGGGTCCTGCCCCTGTATATCGTCTCCTACGCCGTCGGCCTGGGCATCGAGTTCGCCTCCTGCCAGATCCGCGGTGAAGAGGTGAGTGAAGGCTATCTCGTGTCGGGATTCTTCATCCCGCTGATCGTGCCGGTGGACATCCCCCTGTGGATGCTCGCCCTCGCGGTCGCGTTCGCCGTCATCTTCGGCAAGGAGGTCTTCGGCGGCACGGGGATGAACATCGTCAACCCGGCGATCCTCGCCCGCGCCTTCCTCTTCTTCTCCTATCCGAACTATATGTCCGGTTCTTCCTGCTGGATCCACGTCAAGCCCACCGAGCAGCTCGTGGACGGCTTCACCGGCGCCACGCCGCTCGCCCTGGACGGGGCTTCCGCCCAGTACGGGACCGGCTTCTGGGACCTCTTCATCGGCACGGTGCCGGGATCCGTGGGCGAGACTTCCGTGATCGCCATCCTGCTCGGCGCCGTCATCCTGCTCTGGACCGGCATCGCCAGCTGGAAGATCATGCTTAGCGGCATCCTGGGCGTCCTGTTCGTAGGCGGCCTCGGGGACCTCGCCGGCATCAGCACGATCCCCTGCTACATGCAGCTGCTCTACGGCGGCTTCGCCTTTGGTATCGTCTTTATGGCGACCGACCCGGTGACCTCCGCCCAGACCGAATGCGGCAAGTGGATCTACGGCTTCCTGATCGGCGCCCTGTGCATCACCGTCCGCCTGGTCAACCCGGGCTACGCCGAGGGCATGATGCTCGCCATCCTGCTCTGCAACGTGCTCGCCCCGCTGATCGACCACTGCGTGGTCAGCGTGCATCTTTCGCGCAAGGCCAAGAAACTCAAAACCGCCTAGCCCTATGAATACCAACAGCAACGCATATACCGTCATCTACACCACGCTCGTGGTCGTAGTCGTGGCTGCGATCCTGGCCTTCACGGCCATGAAACTGGGGCCTGCGCAGGATGCCAACGCCAAGGCGGAAACCCTTCGCCAGATGATGGCCGCCGCGCAGGTAAAGCCGACGGATGAGCTCTATGCCACGAAGAACGCAGGCATCCTTCAACTTTACGCTGACAACATTCGGGAAGCCTACACGATCGGCCTCGACGGCAACAGGAACGGCGAACTTTCCGTCAGCAAGGACAAGATCGAGCTGGTGGACAAGCTCAAACTGCAGGACAAGGCCATCAAGGACGGCGGCGAGGTGACCCTGCCCGTCTACGTCTTCAAGAACGGCGTCATCACGATTCCCGTCTACGGAGCCGGCCTCTGGGGTCCGGTCTGGGGCTATGTCGCCTTCCAGCCTGACTGCAGGACCATTGCCGGTGCCTTCTTCGACCACGAATCCGAGACCCCGGGCCTCGGCGCCAAGATCAAGGACGAGGCGTGGTTCCGCGAGAAATTCATCGGAAAGCAGGCGGCCTTCGGCGAAGAGCCCCTCTTCAATCTCGCCAAGAACGCCGAAGAGAGCGGCAAGGCCAATGCGGTGGACGCCATCACCGGCGCCACGATGACTTCCAAGGGCCTGGGCGATGCCCTGAACGTCTGGTTCAAGGCCTACGAAAAGCATTTCCAGGCAAACGCTAACGCAGAGGAGGAATAGCCATGGACAAGAAACTCAAAGAAACGATCCTCAATCCGATCCTGAAGGGCAATCCGATCACCGTCCTCATCCTCGGCATCTGCTCCTCGCTGGCCGTTACCGTACAGCTCAAGGGCGCCCTCGTGATGGCGATTTCCGTGATTGTCGTCACGGGCCTTTCCAGCCTGATCTGTTCGCTGCTTCGCAAGAGCATCCCCAACCGGGTGCGCATCATCGTCCAGCTCGTCGTGGTGGCGATGATGGTCATCCTCGTGGACCAGGTCCTCAAGGCAGGCGAAGGCACCTACGCCATCGACAAGCAGCTTTCGGTCTACATCGGCCTGATCATCACCAACTGCATCGTGATGGGACGCATCGAAGCGTTCGCCCTCGGCAACAAGCCCATTCCCTCGCTGCTGGACGGTCTGGCGAACGGTGTGGGCTACGGCCTGATCCTCGTCATCGTCGCCTTCTTCCGGGAACTGCTCGGAAGCGGCACCCTGTTCGGCCTGCGGGTCCTGCCTGCCGGCTACGTTCCCAACAACCTCGTGATCCTGCCGCCCTTCGCGCTGATCCTGCTCGGATGCATCATCTGGGCGCACCGCGCGTGGGACAAGGACCTTCAGGAGAAATAAAAGCGAAGCCCTATGGAATACATCAACCTGTTCGTCAAGTCCGTCTTCGTTGACAACATGATCTTCGCATACTTCCTGGGTATGTGCTCATACCTGGCGGTATCGAAGAACGTCAAGACAGCCAACGGCCTGGGCCTCGCCGTCATCTTCGTGCTCCTGTGCACGCTTCCCATCAACTGGGTCCTCAACACCTACGTCCTGCAGCCCGGCGCCCTGAAATGGCTCGGCCCCAAGTTCGCGGAAGTGGACCTGAGCTTCCTGAGCTTCATCATCTTCATCGCGGTGATCGCCGCCTTCGTGCAGCTCGTCGAGATGATCGTGGAGAAGTATCTTCCTTCGCTGTACTCTTCGCTCGGCATCTTCCTGCCGCTGATCGCGGTCAACTGCGCCATCCTGGGCGGTTCGCTCTTCATGCAGCAGCGCGACTTCACGAACATCGGCGAGCCGCTGGTCTATGCGCTCGGCTCCGGGGTGGGCTGGTACCTGGCCATCGTCTGCCTCGCCGCCATCCGTGAGAAGCTGTCCTACAGCAACGTGCCCGCTCCCCTCAAGGGCGTCGGCATCGCCTTCATCACGGTGGGCCTGATGGGTATGGCTTTCATGATCTTCATGGGCATTCAATTATAGGAGGGCAGGATTATGAGTCAAACCATTTTCGCTTCCATCGCAGTCATCGTCCTGGTGACGCTGCTGCTGGTAGTTCTCCTGCTCTTCGTCAAGTCCAAGGTGACTCCGAAGGGCACCGTGCAGATCGACATCAACGACGGCAAGAAGACGCTGGACGTGGTCCCCGGCGGGAATCTGATGAACACGCTCGCCGAGCAGAAGATCTTCCTCCCCTCCGCCTGCGGCGGCAAGGCCAACTGCGGCCAGTGCAAGGTGCAGGTGCTCGAGGGCGGCGGTGAGATCCTCCCGACCGAGACCGGCTTCTTCAACCGCAAGCAGATCAAGGAAGGCTGGCGTCTCGGCTGCCAGGTCAAGGTCAAGGACAAACTCAAGATCCAGGTGGCCGATTCGGCCCTGTCGGTCAAGAAGCTTGAGTGCGAGGTCATCTCCAACGACAACGTGGCCACGTTCATCAAGGAGTTCACGGTGCGCCTGCCCGAGGGCGAGCACATCGACTTCAAGTCCGGCGAATACATCCAGATCGACATCCCGGAGTACGAAGCCGACTTCTCCGACATGGGCGTCGATCCCATCTATATGGGCGACTGGGAGAAATACGGCATCACCTCGCTCCGGTTCAAGAACACCGAACCCACCGTCCGCGCCTACTCGATGGCCTCCTATCCCGGCGAGAAGAACATCATCAAGCTGAACGTGCGCATCGCGACCCCTCCGTTCGACCGCACCCAGCCCAAGGGCGTGTTCAAGTTCGTGCCGGGCGTCCCGCCGGGTATCGCCTCCACGTACGTGTTCTCCCGCAAACCGGGCGACAAGGTCTGGATCAGCGGCCCTTACGGCGAGTTCCTCCTTCCGAAGGACGACCCGGACAACATCGAGTACATCTTCGTGGGCGGCGGCGCCGGCATGGCCCCGCTCCGCAGCCACATCATGGAGCTCTTCAAGACCCTCCGGACCGGCCGCAAGGTCCACTTCTTCTACGGCGCCCGCGCCCTGGTGGAAGCCTTCTACCTGGAGGACTTCGCCGAGATCGAGCGGGAGTTCCCGAACTTCAAGTTCCACCTGGCCCTCGACCGTCCGGACCCCGCAGCAGATGCTGCCGGCGTCAAGTACACCCCGGGCTTCGTGCACAACGTAATGAACGAGACCTACCTCAAGGACCACGAGGCTCCCGAGGACATCAAGTACTTCATGTGCGGCCCTCCGATGATGACCAAGTGCGTCAACGAACTGCTCGACTCGCTCGGCGTCCCGCCGGAAAATATCCTTTACGACAACTTCGGCGGTTAGTGAAACGTTTCGGCCTGCAGCGATGCAGGCCGAAATCATTAAAATTTCACAATTACCCCCGTACGATTTTTACGGATCCTTGCAGCTTTGCCGGCTCCCGCCTACATTTGCCCCGTATGAAAGACAGATGTACACCCGGGAGCCGGCAGCGTTCCCACCACTTGCTTGTTTCCCATCTGCGCCGCAGCCCTCTGCGCGGTGCAGGGAGATTTCTTTCCTGTTGTTTATATTGCCTCTTGCCGATGCTGCCGGCTCTTTGGTGCTCCTGCCGCAAGCTTCCGGCCCCGGCCGAACCGGAAGAAGAAGCGACACCGGACCCGCCCGTGATGACGGTCGATTCCGTGACGACCCGCATCCGCCTGCACACGGAAGGGCAGAGCGTCGGGACGCTGGACCTTTTCGTCTATGACAGCGAAGGCACGCGGCCGCTGGAAGTGCACCGCACGGCGGAAGAGCTGCCCGAAGGCTGGTGGGCGGTCCCGACCCTGCCCGGCGACAAGCTGGTCGTGGGCATCGCCAACAGTCCGCACCGCTTCAATCTCACCGCCCTGGGACGCTACGACGCGATGGAGCTGCTCAGTTTCCGTTTCAGCGACGACAACCCGCAACGCCCCATCCTCGGCGGCCTCTGCCGGACGGAATCGCTGCGGGGAGAGATCGTATTGAGGCCCCTGCTCTGCCGGGTCGTGCTCGTGAGCGTAGCCAATACGATGGACGGCTACGAACTGCTGGAGGACCCGCGCGTGCGCCTGCTGGACCTGCCGGACGGGGCGCAGATCCTGCGTGAGAGGGATTTCCGTCCCAGCGAGCTGATCGACGAGAGCGAGTGGGTCGCGCTGCCCTGGGATGTCGGCTATTTCCCGCAGGCGTGCGGGATTTCCCTGTGGTGCTATCCCAACGACACCCCGGAGGACATCCTGGGCGTGCCGCGGCCCACGCTCGAATTTGAATGCAGGATCCTCGGGGAGAGCTGTTCGTTCGAAGTCCCGCTGCCGCCCCTGAGCCGCGGCTGCACGAAGGAAGTGGAACTGACCGTCGACGGCCCCGGCGACTATAGCTACAAAATCCGCTAGATATGCTTATCTTTGCAGCATGTCTGCCGGCAAACACGCATATCTCATCCTTGCACATACCTGCCCCGGGCAGTTGCGCAAGCTCCTGTCCCTGCTGGACGACCCGCGAAACGATCTCTTCGTCCACATCGACCGGAAGGCTTCCTTCGGGCCGGAAGCGCTGGAGGGCTGCTGCCGGCACTCCAGGTTGAGCTTCGTGGAACCGCGCATCAGCGTCCACTGGGGCGGGATCAGCATCATGCGTGCCGAACTGGCGCTGTTGCGCGCCGCCGTTCCCGGCGGGTATGCCTTCTATCATCTGCTCAGCGGGCAGGACCTGCCCATCAAGCCGCAGGATGCGATCCACGCCTTTTTCGCTGAGCACGCCGACCGGGAATTCATCAATTACTGGCAGTTCAAGCCGACCACACAGAACCGTTTCCGCTATTTCACCCTTTTTCCGGAAGGGGCGGGCTTTTTCCTGACCAATTTACTGAACAACGTCCTGAAGGGCATCCTCATCGCCCTGAATATCCGGATCAACAAGGACGTCGACTTCCGCTTCGCCGCCCAGTGGTTCAGCATCACGCACGACTGCGCGGCCTATGTACTCTCGCAGGAAGCCTGGCTGGAAAAGGTATTCCGCCACACCAACACAGCAGATGAGGTATTCCTGGCCACGGTGGTATGGAATTCCCCATTCCGGCAACGGCTGTACGACGCGCGGGAGCACGTCCAGAACGAAGACATCTACAACACCTCGCATATGCGCTTCATCGACTGGACGCGCGGCAAGAGCATCCGTCACCCGTGGGTTTTCACCTTCGACGACAAGGACCTTCTGATGAGCGTGCCGCATTTCTGGGCGCGCAAATTCGACGAGCGCGTGGACGGGCGCATCATCGATTTCCTGTATGACGAATTGAAAGGAAAGTCCGCTTAAACAAGTTCCCGGAACCGCTCAGGCATCCGCACGACGATCTTCAGCTCGAACATCGCCGGCTTGTTCCAGGCATACGGCGGGCGGCAGAGCGTCTGGCAGATCCGTGCGAAACGGGTCCAGCGGTCGAAATCCCGGGCACGAAGGTCCGTGGCGTAGCGGATGGTGCGGGCACGCTTGCGCATATGCGCGCCCCAGCCCTGACTGAGCCGGTCGGCGTCGCTGAAGCGGTCCTGCAGGCGCTTCATGTCGAAATAGCCGAAATGCAGCAGATACAGGTCCTTGGCGATGCGGAAGTCGTGCCCCTTGATCCGGTGGAAACCGGACCCCCAGACGCAGGGTTTCGCCACGATGGAGGGTTTGGTATAGCGCGTCCCGATCTGCGCGTAATGGCGCTGTTCCAGGAAGGGACGGTCGTCCGTGATGTCCCCTTCCTCGCCCAGCCGCTGGCCGAAATCCAGGCCCAGGGCGGACAGCGAGACGCCGATCTTCTGCCGGGAGAGGAATTCAGGCAGGCTGAGTCCACATTTCGGGTCCACCGCGACGATCTCGTCGGCGTCGACTCCGATGACCAGGTCATAACCGGATTCCAGCAGCGCCGCCGCCTGTTCGGAAAGGAACTTCAGCCGGCCCTTTTCCGCGGCGACCACCTGCGAGCCGATTTTTTCGTGAAGCTCGGCGTGGGTGCCTTCACAGAAGGGGGCGATCACCTGATCGGTGCCGTCGAAGAAGATGTAGAGATTTTCCCGGCCCAGCTGCGCGCCGTAGTATTCGACCCACTTGCGCAGGTAGAAGTCGTCGTTGCGGACCATCGTGAGGGCGGCGATCTTTTTCATAAGTATCTGGCGGTAAAAGTATCTGCTTTGCCGAGTTCTTCGGGCGTACCGGCGAAAACGACCTCGCCTCCCTCATCACCCGCGTCCGGACCCAGGTCGATCACCCAGTCCGCGGCGCGGATCACGTCGAGGTTGTGCTCCACCACCACGAGGGAATGTCCGGCTGCAAGCAGGGCGTCAAAGGCCTGCAGGAGCTTTTCCACGTCGAAGAAATGCAGGCCGGTGGTCGGCTCGTCGAAGATGAAGAGAATGCGCTCGGAGCGCTGCCTGCCGCGGGTCAGCGAGAGGAAATAGGCCAACTTGATGCGCTGGCTCTCGCCGCCTGACAGGGTCGAGCTGCTCTGTCCGAGCTTGATGTAGCCCAGGCCCACTTCCTGGAGCGGGTGAAGGAGAAGCGCCACGCTGCGGGCCTCCTCTTCGGGGGCTTCGCCGAAGAAGGCGACGGCTTCGTCCACGCTCAAATCCAGGATGTCGTCGATGTTCTTTCCGCGGTAGCGGACCTCAAGCACTTCCGGGCGGAAGCGCTTACCCCCGCATGCCTCGCATACCATCTCCACGTCTGCCATGAACTGCATCCCGATGCGCACCACGCCTTCGCCCTGGCACTCCGGGCAGCGGCCTCCTTCGGTGTTGAACGAAAAATGGTTGGCCGTCAGGCCTGCGATCTTCGCGGCCTGCTGGGAGGCCATCAGCTTGCGGATGCCGTCGTAGGCTTTCAGGTAAGTGACGGCATTGGAGCGGGAACTGCGCCCTATCGGGTTCTGGTCCACATATTCCACACGCGTGATGCGGTCCAGGTTGCCGGACAGGCCCCGGTGCGTGCCGGGCAGGTCTCCGGACTCATTGATACGCCGGTAAAGGGCCGGATAAAGGATATCCCCCACCAGCGAGGATTTGCCGGAACCGGACACACCGGTCACGACCGTCAGCACGCCCAGCGGGAAGCGGACGTCGATGTCCTTGAGGTTGTGCTCCATCGCCCCTTCGACGGTGATGCTGTATTGCCAGGGACGCTTTTCGCGCACATAGCGGAGTTTTTGGCCGTTCAGGTACTGGAGGGTCAGAGACCTGCGTACGTCCTCCGGTCCGGCTTCGGCAGCCGTACCCTCAAATATGACCTCGCCGCCGTTGATTCCGGCCAGCGGGCCCATGTCGATCAGCAGGTCGGCCGCGCGGATGATCTCCTCGTCGTGCTCGACCACGATGACCGTGTTGCCGATGTCACGCAGGCGCCGCAGCACGGCGATGAGCCGTTCGGTGTCCCGCGGATGCAGGCCGATGCTCGGCTCGTCCAGGATGTACATCGAACCCACGAGGCTCGACCCCAGCGCGGTCACGAGGTTCACCCGCTGGCTCTCGCCGCCCGACAGGGTGTTGCAGGCGCGGTCGAGCGTCAGATAGCCCAGGCCCACGTCCACGATGCACTCCAGACGCGAGACGATCTCGGAGACAGGCTCCGCGACGATGCTCCGTTCCTGGTCCGTGAGCGGAGCCGCGCGGAAAAAATCGAGCGCCCCGGCGGCCGTCATCTGCAAGATGTCGTGGATGGTCCGGCCGCAGACCTTGACCCAGAGGGCCTCGCGCCGCAGGCGGCTGCCCCCGCAGGCCGTGCAGGTCGCCCTGCCGCTGAAACGGCTGAGCATATACTTGAACTGGATCTTGTAGCGCTGGGATTCCACCCAGTCGAAGAAATCGTGGATGCCGACGAAGGAATGAGCGTCCCCTTCGACATAACGGGTGTTCCAAATCAGGACCTTCGCCTCCCGGGACAGGTTGCAGTACGGCTCGAAGATCGGAATGCCGTAGTGGGCAGCTACGGAGACCAGCCGTTCCTTGAACCAGCCCATCTTCTCCCCACGCCAGCAGGCGATGGCTCCGTCATAGATGCTCTTGGTCTTGTCGGGCACCACGAGGTCCTCGCTGATGCCGATGACCTTGCCCAGGCCCCCGCACACCGGGCAGGCACCCAGCGGGGAGTTGAAACTGAACAGGTAGTCATCCGGTTCGCGGAAAGTGATTCCGTCCAGTTCGAAACGGCTGCAGAATGGCTTCAGGGTGCCGTCTTCGGCGGCAAGGGCCATCCGCCCGTCACCTCGGGAGAATGCGTCCGAGACGGACGCCAGCAGGCGCGTACGGGTGTCTTCTTCCATTGCCCCCGCCAGGCGGACGCGGTCCACCAGCAGCAACGCGCCTTCTATCGTATCCGGGCCCTGCTGCAGGGCATCGTCGATCCTGAGCGGCTCTCCGGCGGCGAAAAGACGGTTGTAGCCGTCTTCCTTGAGCTGCAGGAGCAGTTCCACCCGGTCCTGACGGTCATCCCAGCCCAGGTCCGCGAGCACGTACCAGGTCCCTTTCCCGGCTGCGGAGAGAAAAGCCATCACGTCCGCGACGGAGTCTTTCCGGACCTCCTTTCCGGAGACCGGCGAGAAGGTCCGCCCGATCCGGGCGAACACCAGGCGGAGGAAATCATAGATCTCCGTGGTCGTGGCCACGGTCGAGCGCGGATTGCGGATGCTGACTTTCTGTTCGATGGCGATGGCCGGCGGGATGCCGTCGATGACATCGACATCCGGCTTGGTCATCCGCCCCAGGAACTGGCGGGCATAGGACGAAAGGCTTTCGGAAAAGCGCCGCTGTCCCTCGGCATAGAGCGTATCAAAGGCAAGCGAAGACTTCCCCGAACCGGAAATACCTGTGACGACCACGAGCTTTCCGCGGGGAATCCGCAGGGTCAAGTTCTTGAGGTTGTTGACCCTGGCGCCTTTGATCTCTATGTATTCTTCCACTAGTCCCCGGACGGGGTCTCTTCCTGTGCAGGCTCCCCGTCATCCTTTTTCTTCAGGCCGGCGAAGAAGTCGCGTCCCCAGAGAATCCAAAGAGCGGCCACCACGGCACCCAGGAAGATGCACGCGGCCAGGATCGTCACCTTGGAGGGCTTGCTGCGCTTGAGCGGAACCTGCGGCGGGTTGATTACCGTGAACACCGGCGTCTCCTGCTGCACCTTGGCCTTGGCGGCCTGAAGCTGCTGGGCGCAGGTATTGTAGAGCTGGTAGTTCAGGTTCATCTCGTTCTGCAGGCGCTCCTGCTCCGTCTTGACCCGCTGGAGCACCACGCCCTGGTTGCGGTCCATATAGCTGGCGTAGCGCTGCTGCGAAGCGAAATAGGCCGAGCGGGCTTCCTCATAAAGGGTTTCGTAGTAAGCGAGGTCCTTGCGGGATTTCTCCGTCCGGTAGTTGGTCACATAGGTTTGCAGGCGGGTGATCACCTCTTCCGAGATCTTGGCGGCCACCTTGGGATCCTGAGCGGTGACCGTCAGGGAGATGACCGAGGTTTTCTTGTCCACGGCCAGGGCAATGCTCTCCCGGATGGCCTTGGCGATGTCTTCCTGCTCCGGAGTCAGGGCCGCAGGGTTCAACGAAGCATATCCCTCCACGGGCTCCTCTTTCTCGCGGAACAGGCCGATGAACCAGCCCAGCGCCTTGAACGGAGCGCTCTTCACCTTGCTCCACCAGGGGCTGCGGGTGTATTCTTTCAGATACGTGTAATAGTCGGAAGACTCGCTTTCTTTCTTATGCTTGAAATTCACCTGTACGGGGAACAGCTCCACGATGAAAGGAGTCGAAGTGACGATGTCCGGATACAGGTCGGGATAGACGGCGTCCGCCGTACTCACCGAACCGAGGTTGATGCCGGCCAGGCTGGCGAGCGAACCCAGGCTGCCGCCGCCGGACCTGGACACCGTCTCGGGCGCGAGCGTGGACGTGACCGTGTATTCCTTGGGGATGCTGAATCCGATCACCAGGCCTACGGCGGCGGCGATGCCGCACCATTTGAGGATCAGTTTCCAGTCCTTGAAGAGCTTGCGGAGCAGCTCCATGATGTCGATCTCGTCGTACTCTTCCTCCGCGTATTGGGGTTCGTTATAATGCTTCTCTTCCATCGTCAGGAATTATTTCGTGAAAATGTTGACCAGGGTGGCCACCATCGTGGCCAGCGAGGTGGCGGAGGTGCCGATGCTCAGGAGCTCCGTCGGGCTCATCCCGGCCTTGGAACCTTTCTCCGGCACGATGATCTCGCAGCCCGGCTCGATCGGAGAACGGTAATCGATGCTGCCGCCCTTGGCGGGCCGTGACATCCCGTTCATATAGATGATGAATGCCTTGCCCTTGCGGGCGTTATTGGAGAACCCGCCGGCTGCATTGATGTAATAACTGTAGCTCTTGCCGGGGACGTAGATGACCGTATTGGGATACAGGACCGCCCCGCTGACGCGGACCGTGTTCTGCTGCCCGGGGATGAAGATCCTGTCACCCTCCTGCAGGACAGGATCGAAGTCGGAGCCGGGACGGGCGACGGCCTTGTCCATCTCGATACCGACGGAATAAACCGGGTCCACCGTGATGGATGCCACGTTGAGGGTGTCGCGGCCGTTGATGGAGGCAAGGAGCCTGCGTTTGCTTGCCTGTTGCGCCTGTTCTTCTCTGGTCAGCCGGCGCTGCAAGGTACCGCCGCGCAGGAATGCCTGGCCGGTCGGACCGCCCGCACGCTGAAGGACGCTGGAAAGGCGCTCGCCTTCACTCAGGAGCACATATGCACCCGGGAAGGCCACCGCACCTTCGACCTGGACGAATTTCTGCACGCTGTAAGCAGGACTCCGGCGGACGGATACGATATCATAGGGCTGGAGTTCAAAACGCTCTCCACCGTCCATCGCAAGGCCGTCCTTGAGCGGGAAGGAGAAGGTCTCGCCCACCTTGTCGGTGGCCGTCATGCTGGCCGGATCGACAATGCGGCGGGCCACGTCCACGCGTGCCGTGGAGGCGCCGTCAAGCAGGCCGCCCGCCAGCACGATCAGGTCTTCGACCGTCGTGTTGGCCGTATACGGGAATACGCCGGGATTGTGCACGTAGCCGTTGATGGTCAGGGTGCCGGGATCATACAGTTCCTTTTGGCTGGCAATGGTCAGGATGTCATTCTTGCGAAGCACGACGTCATCCGCCGTCCCGGCAAAAATCCCGGCGAGGTCCACGGAAAGGGACTCGAACGTCAGGTCCTCCTTCTCGCGCACGAGCACGGCGCGTCCGGCGAACGCATCTTCCTTCATCCCGCCGGCGGCGCGGATCAGCTGACGCACGGTGGCGATGTCACCCCCGAGTTCATACATCCCGGGACGGAACACCGCTCCCTGGATTTCCACCTTGTTGGAAAAACGCTCCAGGGTCTCCCCCACGGACACTTCGTCCCCGTCAGCCATCACGAAGGAGGCGGCTGAAGACTTCCGCACGGTATAGATCTGGCGCTCCGAACCCTGCTGACGGATGACGCGGACGTCGTCCAGATAGGCTTTGCTGGAGAAACCTCCGGCATATTGGATGAGATCGGAGAGCGTCTCAGTCTCCGTCAGTTCATAGAACATCGGACGTTTGACGCTGCCGGCAGCGAGCACCAGGTTCACATACGGCGGGACGATGATCACATCGCCTTCCTTCAGCGTAATGTCGCTGTCGGAACGGCCGTTGAACAGATATCCATACACGTCCACCGTCGCTATCTGCTCGCCGCCGCGGATCACCTTGATGGCACGGAGAGATCCTTCATCCGTCACACCGCCGGCATTATAGAGGGCGTTGAAAACCGTGGCAAAAGGTGAAAGCCGGAAGGTACCTGGCATCTCCACTTCGCCCATGACGTTCACCTGGATGGTGCGGATGTTGCGCAGGGTGATGCTGATGGTGGAATTCGGACGGCTGCCGCCCACGCTGGCATACTTGGACACCAGGGCACGGCGCAGTTTCTCTTTCGCCTCCTTGATGGTCAGGCCGCCCAGCTGCACCTGGCCGATCTGGCTGATGTTGATGGTCCCTTCCGGGGAAATCGTCTTGCTGTAAGAACCTTCGCTGTAGCCGAAGATCTCGATGAGCAGTTCGTCGCCGGGACCCAGCTGATAGGTCTCGGGGGTGGCCAGGTTCTCGTTCGGCTCGAAAGTCAGGTCATTGCCGTAAAAGATGTCGTGGCCGAAAATCTGCAGGCTGTCGACGGCACCCACCAGCGTACCCAGCAGGTCCGAATAATCCACTTCCGCACGTGCTCGGGTCAATTCATCCCGCTGAAGGTCATAGCTGCTGCGATCCCGGTTCGGATCGGTGCTGACCGTCCGACGGCTCCTCTTGCGCGGCTGCGCCTGACGCTGATTTCTCCAATACTCGTCCTCGTAGCTGGCCTCCCGGCGGTTGCCGGCACCGGAATTGCGGACAAAAGCGCCGTCAGTCCCGGATTCGGCACCTTCGCCTCCCGTTATCTGCTGCGCCTGGACACGGGAGCGAATACGCTCCGCCTGCTCCTGGGTGACCCCGCGCGCAAGAAGCTCCTTGCCGATGGCATCCTGGCTCTTTCCGGCAGCCGTGGCGGTCTTGACATACTCAACCACCTGGTCATCCGTCATTTGCGCATAAGTCGCAAAGGAAAGCGAGCAGAAAAGGACGGCTGCAGCCAAAACAAATCTTTTCATATGCAATTATTCTTTGTTGCCTGTCAGGTATAAAACATACAAAGATAATGCTTTTTGCATTCACAAGCAAATGTGCTGTTTCTCCGTTAGATTTTGTATCTTTGTCCAAGTTATGAAACCGTCCAGAAAGCACACCGGTCCCATCGCCGCCGTCTTGGCTTTCCTTGCCGCATACGGATTCTTCCAGTTCGCCTATCCGTATCATCTGATGCGCAGGGAGCAGATGGATCTGTTTATGTACGACTGGGACAGTATCCGCCAGACATACAGGGGCGCCGGCTTTCTGGCGCGGCTTGCGAGCGATTTCGCGGACCAGTTCTTCCACCTCCCCGCGGTCGGCCCCATCCTCGTCGCCCTGGCATTGACCGCCATCGGGGCCGTCACGTACCGGATCTGCCGGCATTTCCTCGGGCGATGGCCGTCCCTGGCCATCGCCACGCTGCTATATGCCTGGTCTTTCCTCCGGGAAACGGAAAATCTTTTCTGCACCCGTTACACGCTGGCCACCCTGGGCTATCTCGCCCTCGTCCTGCTTGCCCTCCAATTCCGAAAAGCCTGGCTCAAACCCGTCGCCGCCGTGCTGCTGCTCGCTTTCGGAGTCTGGTCCCTCGGAGCTCCCTGGCAAAAGTACTACGGTAAACTCTGGGGCTGGCCCATCCTTTCCTACGACAAAGTGATCGGCCTCGACACCGAGGTATCCCGTGAGAATTGGGACAAAGTCATCCGGCTCTCCGAAAAGGACCTGCATATGATGGAAGCGAGCTACTGCTACAATCTGGCGCACGCGATGAAAGGCGACCTGGGAGAGGCGCTCTTCAACCACACGCAGAACCGGTCGAACGGCCTGTTGTTCCTGATCGCGACCAACCGCTCCGTGTTCAGCAACGGCCTTGCCGGAGAGGCCTGGTTCCACCTGGGGAATATGACCGTCGCCGAGCAGAGCGCCATCATCGCGCTTCAGGCGACCCCCAGGCATACCGGCTCACGCTATATCGTCCGGCTCGCCCGGGCGAACCTTATCAGCGGGGACCTGGGCAGTGCGCAGAAATACCTCGGGATGCTCAGCAAGACCCTCTTTTACGGGAAATGGGCCAGGCAGATTCTCGACTCGCTCCAGCTCGGCAACACCCCCGAGTGGGTCCTGCAAGGAAGGAGCCGTCTGGCCCGCACCGATTATATTTATAATACCAATCAGTTCCGTCCCGTGCTGCTCGCTCTTCTGGAAGCCAATCCCGACAACGGCCTGGCCCGTGATTACCTGCTCTGTTATGATCTGTTGAATTACGACCTGGAGAACTTCATGGCCGACTATGTCGGACGGATGACCGACAGACGAATCTACCGGGAAGCCGTCCTTGTCTGGCTCGGCATCCACAATCAGATCTCGGAGGAGAACGCTGCCCGATACGGGATCGGCAGGGATCTCCTCGACAAGATGGACAAGTTCTTCCGCACACCCACCCGATACAAGAACACGTATTGGTATTATTATCTTCAAGCCACCAGCAAGGAATAGTCAAGATGAAGCATTCCACTCTGCATAAGTACATCACCGCCGCGGCTGCCTGCCTCCTCCTGCTGGGCTGCAGCACGGATGACCCCGCCGTCCCCGCCTACGGCAGTGCCGGGCCCCTGGTCATCTATCCGGACTACAAGGACGTGACCGTCCCCGCGAACATCGCCCCCTTGAATTACCGTTACGCGATGCCGGACGTGCGCAAGGCCCGGACGACCTTCACCCTCGGAGACAAGTCCGTCAGGATCGACGGGCGCAAGGTCGAATGGCCCCTGAAGAAGTGGAAAGCCTTTATGGCGGACGCGGCCGGAAAGGCCATCACCGTGGAGGCCGTGGCCCAAGTCGGCGGCCAGACGCTCACCGACAGCTGGACCGTGCGCGTCAGCGAAGACCCCATCGACGCCTACCTGACCTACCGCCTTATCGAACCGGCCTACCAGATGTGGAATGAAGTGTCCATCGTCGAGCGGCGCATCGAGGATTTCAAGGAAACGGTCATCTGCGACCCGGAGCATACGGACAACGCCTGTATGAACTGCCACATCCACGGCCAGCAGCGCGGTGATCTGTCGATGTACTACATCCGCGGCCCGCACGGCGGCGCCATCCTCAACCGGGACGGCGCGCTGAGGAAACTCACGCTCAACGCCGACGGGATGCTCTCCGGCACCGTATACGGGGAGCTGCACCCGTCCGGGCGCTTCGGGGTCTTCTCCACGAACATCGTCCTTCCGGGCCTGCACGCGATGGCCGGAAACCGTATGGAGGTTTACGACACGGCCTCCGACCTGACGGTGGCGGATTTCGACCGGAACGAGATGATCAACCTCCCGCACGTGGCACGGGCCGACGTGTTCGAAACTTTTCCCTGTTTCTCCGCCGACGGGAAATCGGTCTTCTGGTGCGCCGCCGACACCGTTTCCGTCCCCAGGGACCTGGAAGCCCTCCAGTATGACCTTGTCCGAGCTGCGTTCGACACTTCCGACGGCCACATCGGCGAACAGGTCGACACGGTCTGGAGCGGCCGCGCCCACAACGCCTCGGCCTGCCATCCCAAGGCCTCGCCTGACGGCCGCTGGCTGATCTTCACGGCCGCCGACTACGGGACCTTCCCCCTTTTCCACACCGAGTGCACCCTCCAGCTGGTAGACCTGCGGACCGGCGAAGTCCGCCCCCTCGACGAGATCAAGGGCGACAAGTCCGACACCTACCACAGCTGGTCCTCGAACAGCCGCTGGTTCGTGTTCGCGAGCAAGCGCGGCGACGGACAGTACGGCAAGCCGTATTTCTGCCACCTGGACGAGGAAGGCCGCACCACCAAGCCTTTCGTCCTCCCGCAGAAATCCTCGCGTTTCTACGACCTCAACCTCAAATCCTTCAACATTCCCGACCTCGGACGCGCCTCCACGGGCCTGACCGTCCGCGATGCCGGCAGGATGTTCAAGGCTCCGAGCGAGCCCTTCGCACAGGCGAAATCGGCTCAGTGAAAATTTTCACGCAGACGCTTGCGGATTTCCAAAATATACCTATCTTTGCATCCGCATTCGGAAACGAAACACCTGGTGTGGTAGTTCAGTTTGGTTAGAATGCCGGCCTGTCACGCCGGAGGTCGCGAGTTCGAGCCTCGTCCGCACCGCTTAAAGATGCCTTACAACCACTTGTAGGGCATCTTTTATTTTCAGTTTTCGCCAAAATGTACTGAGAATGTACTAAAAATCGAGGATGTACTGTTTTTCGCGATTTGCGGTCCCTTCCGCACCGCCTAAAAATGCCTCTCACATACGTGAGTGGCATTTTTTATATCTGATTCTTCGTGATAATGTACTGAAAATGTACTAATATAATGGGTGTCCCGCAGTGTACTGAAAAGGGCCAGGAGCTTCACAGCGGCCCGGCCCCGTACGAAATTTAACATATCGGCTTGGCAACCGACGTGTCGCTGCAAAGATACGAAATTTTCCCTTTCCTCCGAATTTTGACTATCTTTGGTCTGCCGACCCGCAAACCTAAAACCTTGTCCTATGAAAATCTTGATCGACAACGGACACGGCCGGGAAACTGCAGGAAAGCGCTCTCCTGACGGCCGTCTCCTTGAATGGTCCTACAACCGGGAAATTGCCCGCCGTGTTGTGGCCGCCCTCCAATCCGAACACCTCTACGCTTCCCTGCTGGTTCCGGAAGACGAAGACATTTCTCTCGCCGAGCGCTGCCGCAGAGTCAACCGCGTTTGCTCCGAGCTGGGCCGCCGGAATGTCTGTCTCATTTCCATCCACGTGAACGCTGCCGGTAGAGGCGACAAATGGTACAATGCAACCGGCTGGTGCTGCTATACGAGCAAAGGACAGACGGAGGGAGACAAGCTGGCCAACTGCCTTTGTGCCGCAGCCCTCCAAATTCTGCCCGGTCATCGGATGCGCTTCGATTACTGCGACGGAGATCCGGACCAGGAAGCCAACTTCACCATCCTCCACAAAACCGCCTGCGCAGCCTGCCTGACGGAGAACGGCTTCATGGACTGCAAAGAATCCTTGGAATTCCTGCTCACCGACGAAGGCAAGCAAGCGATTGTGGACCTCCACGTCCAGGGCATCAAGGAATACGTGAAACTCTGCAGCACCGACTGACACAATTTCCGACATCCGACGCGGCCAGCTGCGACGTATGCGCTGGCGCGTTCCCGGGACGCCCCCGGGTGGTTCCCCCTACCCATAGTATATAAGAAGACCCCTCCGGAAAGTATCCGAAGGGGTCAACTGGTTTAGGCTTCTGTACTGTGGACTACGGCTCACCACCGGCAGCCGCAGCAGCGGCCCACTTGCACTCCGCCAGCATGGTGCCGGACTTCTCGCCGGTGCTGCTGTTGACGAAGTAGTAGCGGAAGAAGATCTTCGGGGCCGCAGCGCTGGGGGCGCCGTGCTTGGCCACGTAGTCCGCGGCAATGTTGATGGCGGTGTCGTCAGGCTCCTCGACGAGTTTGATGGCCACAGCCTTGGAATGGGCGCGAGTCACACCGTTGGACTGGCCTTCGGTGGCCTCGATTACCAGGAAGATGCCACCGTTGTCGGTGAGGTCCTGGTCCAGCTTGAAGGTGAAGGTGTCACCCTGGCACACGATGGTGGCGCTGGAAGGGTTCTCGACGCCCACGAGTGCGGGCGGGTTCTCCACGGGAGCGCCGCCGCAGGCGACGATCCAGTAGTTGAGCCTGGTGAACAGGTTGGAGCCGGAGATCTTGGCCTTGGAGCCAAGGACGCTGCGGCCTTCCTGAGAGAGGGCCAGCTTGTTCCAGGCGAGGATCTGGGCAGAGGTCAGCGACTTCCACATGGTGGTGAGACGCTTGAACACGCCCTTGACCTTGGCCTGGTCGGCGGTACGTACGGAGCCACCGTAACCGCGGTTGCGGATGTACTTGCGGCTCTTCATCTTTGCAGCGGTCACGCCCTTGGCGCTGCCGCTCATCTCCTCGAAGGCGATGCTGGGGATATACTTCATAAGAGTTTAGGATTAAGTAGGTTAGTGAATTTTAGGAATAGGTATAGTATTGCAATGACTATCAGAATAAGGAAGACTCCTCCCGCTTTGAGCTTTAGGGACTGCCACCAGGTGAGCTTCTTCTCTACCTCAACGGTCCTGGTCTGAATCCGGTCCCGGTACACAATGGAGTCCCGCACGGTTTCCTTGATTTGGACCTCTACGGGCTCCCTGACGGGCTTTGTCTGCAGGGAATGATGCAGAACACCACCGGAGACTACGGCCTCGGATTTGGCGTATTTGTTCTCCAGTACCGAGGCGGTGTCAAGCGTGGCCACTTTCTCCACGATGACCGGCAACTCCACCCAGGCCGTATCCTTGACGATTTTCTCCACGACTTTCACCTCCACCTTGGTGCTATCCGACTCCAGAACGGGCCGTGCAACACCGCAAGCGGAAAGACAAAGCGTGAAAAGCAGGATGGTGGAGGGTTTCATAGGTTGGTTTACGCTGCAGGTTTTTCAGTGTGGCCTTCTTGATGGTCCACTTTCATTTCCAGGTTCTTGAAACGAACGTCCGTACTGGCCTTGACTCCGAGAATGCCGCCGCAGAGAACCAAAAAATTGCCAACGATAATGATGGCGCTGCTGGTTATCTCGCCCAAGGGCCTGATAAAGAACAGGCAGACGCAGGATATGAGGGAGCCCATTACAAAACTTGCAATGGCGATTCCTCCCTGCAGGCGGGTCAGTTCTATGCGGGTTCTCTCTGACATAGGGCATTAATTGTCACGGACGAGGAAGGCGAAGATGAACGGATCATAGCCGGTGCTCTCAAAGCCGGACATCCTCTCCTGGCAGGTGAATACGCCGTTCTCGACGTGAGCCAGCGAAGCTCCGTTGACGGAAGGGTTGTACTGGTTGGAGCCGCCCAGGAAAACCACATCAGCATTGACGTCTGTAGGGAAACTACCCATCTGGGCCTCCCAAGGCTCATTCCGGTAAGAGTAGGAGCAGCTGGAGAACTGCATATGAAGAAACACCCAGTGCTCGAAGATGACACAGAAGGTATCGGAACTCCAATACAGGTATCTGGTCTCCTGAGTCATATCGATGCGGGTGCGTGTACCCTTGACGGTATTGGAGCCGCGGGCCAGAGCCGTGTAGAGCGCCTGGATGTAGATGGTGATTTCACCCTTCTCGTCGAAGTTGGTGAACTTCTCCAGACATATGGTGTTCTTGTCCTTGATCCAGGACTTGATGGCGGTACCGCCGTCATTGTTCCAGGTATAGCTGGAGTAAACGTAGCGGTCTTGGAAGGTCAAGATAACGCCCGTGATGGCGCTGCGCTCGATGGATAGGTCCGGGACGTAGATTTCCAGGACATCTGCAGCTTGATAGGCCGCGTTCGTAGGATCGTAGGAGACTTTCGCATTGAGTACGACGAAATTTTCCTCCTGATGGGACTTGAAAGCAATCTGCCCAGCCCCGAAGTTATTGCCGGTTGAGTTGAAGAGCGTAGCCATATCAATAGAGAATGCCCGGGCCAAAGACCTCGGTAGGTTTGACATAATAACCGCCACGGTGGGCAAAGCAGATATTCGCGCCGTCCCAGCGGTCGTTCCGCAGCCAGATGATATAGGACTGTGCGGCAAAGGCACAGTTGCCGTCACCCATTCCACGGCCAAGGGCCATGCTGGTACCTACGCAGTCTGCCGGCAGATCCTGATCCAGATAGGCATAGGAACTGGCCACGTTGCTGTGGCCAAGGCACACGGAATCGAACTGCACGACGGGCGAACCAGTGGAGAAATCCACGTCCAAGGCTGAAACGTGCTGTTCTTCATCCTGCTTGAGATTCCGCATAGTCACGCGCGTGCGGGGAGTATAAGAGGACTCTCCCGTCACGATGGCTGAGTCTTTAAAGATCTGGCCTGTAAATCCAGTGGCGGTGTCCAGCCAGTAGGTCTCTATAAACACCTTTTGGCCAGGAGTGGGCTCCACTCCGATGGTCTTCAGGTAGAGTTCGGTGACGTCGGCCTCTCCCCAATCGTCCTCCATTCCGGGCGAAAGGATCACAGTCTTGCTCCAACCGTTGGAGATGCCAGCACTCTGGGAACCGGACATTTTGACCACAAGCTTGTATGGCGCACTTTCGTGCTGGATGCCGCCGAATACAATCAGTTGGGGCGTAATAGCCACATTGCTGTATTCTACGTTGGGAACTGCCACCTGTCCGAGCGGTGCGTCCGCAACGATAGCCTCACCTGCCATCACTCGGTTGGCGTTGAGGCGGACGTAGAGATTTATACCAGAGAGCTCAGCTTTCTGGCCGAAAACAGAAGCTCCGGAGCAGTGCTGCGCCAGGTTCTCCCAGGCCTGCATCTGCGCCGCAGTAAGGGTCTTGTAAGATTTGGTGATTTTGGACATCGAGGCCCGGCGGACCACCTGGGCTGAAGTCGTCTGGCCGGTTGGCCAGGACCGGACCGAAAGGATGCTACGGCCGCCGACCTGTCTGGCCGTAACACCCTTTGCGGAACCGGAGAAGCCCCCGAAAGCGATGGAAGGAAGGGCAATCATAGGTTAAGTTTAGGTTAAAGTATAGGTTTAGGTCACTACTACTAACTGTCTGATTGCAAATATACATAAATAATAAGACAATTCAAATACAATGACTTGAATCGCCTTAATTAAAGTTATACTTTAGGTAAATTCCTTACAGCGCGATGTCGTACTTGGCAGCGCGGTAGGTGTTCCGATACCCTGTCTTGGAGTCAATGAGCAAGTACCTGCAGTGCGCCCTGTATGCCGGCAGATCCAAATCCCAGGTGCCGGCATAATCCGGGACCTCCACCACGACGGTGGACGCTCCAGCAGGACATCCGGCCGTGGCCAAATAGTTCCTCATCAGACCAGGGCGCACACCTCCTCCGGGCTTGACCAGCTGGATGCGGGTATAGAGCCAGTACCGGCCAGCCTCAATATCCTCCGGCATCCGGATATGGAATCCCAGCTGCAGCAGGCCTTCCATACAGCCCACCACTGCCACGCTGTCCACGGAATACACCGGGAAATCCTCCCAGGGCACCGGCGCCGGCACGTGCTCGTTCCCCAGCCTGGCAAACCCGTGGTAAGCCGACACGAACAGGTTGTAGCCGGATATCCCGCTCTTACCGTCGAAGGGTGGCCGGTGAGACTGAACGCCCACGGCGCAGCTGTTCCACTCCTTCTGAACGGACGGATCCAGGACCTGCCACGCGGCAATTGCCCTCAGGTGCACTGCCTGGTGTTCCATCTGCAGCATCGTTCCCGGGAAGGCCGGCCGGGCCCTCTTCTTATAGTAGCAGACACCATTGCGGTGGTAGTAGGTCGTCTCCCCGACTGAGCCGAAACAGTCCTCAAACGGGAGGGATGGGATATACTTGGGCATAGTACACGGTTTAAGTATAGGTTACAACTGCTAATTTACTGATAATTACCGAGATTTGGTAACAATAACACAGAGCCCCTGCCAGGGAGGGGCCACCGGCATTGAACTCTTTAGCTCAGAGTATACTCATAGGGACCTCATAGGGGGATGCAATCTTATACGTACCCGCAGCGGCGCCAGCCGCTGCCTCCTTGTGGTATATTTATATCCCTTTTACTGCGGCCCGGGCGGGGTACGACGCTGGAATAAGCACTGTAGCCGGGGCGTAGGTCCCCCAGTCAGCCTATGGTGCTGTCCAGTCTCTTAGCCGCCGGGATTGTGTGTGAGGGCATTGTGGGTGGCGGCTAAGAGTCTGGCAGTGCCATAGGACACGGAGCGAAGCGGAGTGTGGCGGCGGAGGCGGTCTGGAAGTGTGGGGACGGCGGGCTCTGGAGCGCCGCGGAAGGGAGACCTCAGGCTCCCTGGAGCAGCGGAAGAGACCGGCGCTGCGGGGAGGCAGACGGCCTCCGCCGCCTGGGCCGGGACGGCCCAAAGGGAGTGAGCGCAGCACGGACGGTGATGCGGGTGAAGACGGTCCCCGCGAACGGGCACTGCCCTACGAATTGAGGTACTTTGCCACAACGTTGATGCGGAGCGCCAACCGGCGCAGTCTAAGGCCGGTTTACCCGGACTTTGTCTGCGCCAACGGCCGGGACGGCCGTGTCCTGGCTGCCCGGAAGGCTTTGCGGCGTTTTTGCCGAGGACGGACCGCAGCGATGCGGAACGCACGCGAGGAGCGCCCGCAGAGCAAAAATGACGCAAGGCCTGGAGGAATAGCGGCCGGGTATGACCAAGCCGTAGGCTTACCGAGGAGCGGAGCGGAGTAAGCGAGGCTGGCGGCCCCGCCGACTGCCTGGCTTACGGAGAGAGAGCGACCCAGCAGCGGAGCTGCCTAAGGCGGCAGGATGCCCGCGCGGCACGGACGCTGAATGCGGGTGATGCCGGTCGAGAAGCACAGACGCTATGCGTGGCTGCACCGTGGTAGAGGAATTGGGGAAATTGGGGCCCCGATTCCTCTGCCCGGCGCGGGGCTGGCAAAGGGCCGGGTGCAAGCCGGCCACTGCGGCCAGCACCTTTCCTGCCGCCGCCTCGCCCGGGAGTTCGGAGGTAAGACGCTTGCTAACTCATTGACGGAGCGAAGTTAACATAATCTAGATTGTGCTCACCCGCAGCCGGCTGGTCGGGTGAGGCGGGCTGCTGTCCCACGAGGATTGATGCCGGTTTTGCGGTGGTACTCCCTTGATGCGAGGAGTGACACAATCTCGATAAGATTATGTTAATCTTCGCGGATTTGGGGCGGGGACGGTCGCACCGGCACAACGCCTCCCGGGCGTTCATCGCCCTTGGGGGCCGGGGGGATGAACCAGCAAGAGTCTGTGGCCGGCTTGCCCGGGCACAGTCTCTTGACCTTATTCCCTTTAATGCGCGAAGCGCGGCGCGGAACGTCTGCAAGTCTCTGACCGGAGCGCCTGGCGCGGAGGGAAGAGTCTTGCAGTGGAGCTGCCATAAGTGGAGTTCGTAGGGGCGCGCCAGTGCCCCGGAGGACGGAACCAAAGCGAGTGAGCGCAGCTTTAGCGGAGCGAACTGGCTTTGACCGCTTT
>JAFZBH010000026.1 GCA_017561865.1 Bacteroidales bacterium
AAAACCCGCTGAAAATCAGCGGGTTACCGTGGTGCTGGGAAGAATCGAACTGCCGACACATGGATTTTCAGTCCATTGCTCTACCATCTGAGCTACAGCACCATCGTTTGGGATTGCAAAGATAGGTATTATTTCCGAGTTTACAAATTTTTTTATCGTTTTTGTGTCAGATGCCCGGTCGGGGCCGGGCATGACGGAAGGAGAGATTCCGGGTCAAGCCCGGAATGACGTAGTCCAAGCCCGGAATGACGCAATCAGAGCAGCTCTCGTAGCTGCCGGATTTGCTCCGGGCTTGTGGCCCAGGAGGTGGCGAAGCGGACGACGGTGTGGTCGGCGTCGTAGGGTTCCCAGATGTCGAAGCCGACTTTCGTGGAGAGGGATTCCATGTATCGGTTCTCCAGGATGACAAACTGTTGGTTGGTCGGCGTTTCGAGGAAGAAGGGGATGCCTTTCTCCTTGAGGACGGTGACCATTTCTTGGGCACGGTCGATGGCGTTGGCGGCGATGCGGCTGTAAAGGTTGTCCGTGAAGAGGGTGTCGAACTGGACGCCGAGGAGGCGGCCCTTCGCGAGGAGGGCGCCGTGCTGCTTGATGGTGGTGAAGAAGTGCTTCGGGGCTTTTTTCGTGAAGACGACGGCCTCGCCGCAGAGGGCGCCGACTTTGGTTCCGCCGATGTAGAAGACGTCGCAGAGGTCCTTCATGTCCGCCAGGGTGAAGTCGCAGGCGGGACTGGCGAGGGCGTAGCCCAGCCGGGCGCCGTCAATAAAGAGCGGCAGGCCGTATTTGTGCGCAACTTCCTGCAATCCAGCCAGTTCTGCGCGGGAGTAAACGGTCCCGTACTCCGTGGACAGGGAAATGTACACGAGCCCCGGCCAGACCATGTGATCCTTGTTCGGATCTGCGTCGGCGGCGACCAGGAAGGCTTCCAGTTCACCCGCGTCCATCTTGCCGTAATGCTGGGGGAGTGTCAAAACTTTATGCCCGGTATACTCCACGGCGCCGGCCTCATGGACGCCGATATGGCCGGTCTGCACGGCGACGGCACCCTCGTAGTCGTGCAGCAATGCCGCGATGACCGTCGCATTAGTCTGGGTGCCGCCCACGAGGAAATGGACCTCTCCGTCCGGGCAGGCGCAGGCTTCGAGAATCTTTTTTCGGGCGCTTTCAGTGTACCTGTCGCAGCCGTAGCCGTCCAGCTGCTCGAAATTCGTCTCAACGAGCCGCTTGAGTATCTCGGGGTGCGCCCCTTCGGCGTAATCGCATCTGAAAAGGATCATGACTATCTGTGTCTGAGTGCTAATTCATGTTCGATGTCTTCCACCGTGCAGCCCATGGATTCCAGGAGGACCAGCAGGTGGTAGGCGAGGTCGGAAGCCTCGTAGACGAAGCGGCTCTTGTTGCCGTCAACGGCTTCGATGACCATCTCCGTGGCCTCTTCGCCCACTTTCTTGGCGATGGCCTTGGGGCCCTTGATGAAGAGCTTCGTGGTATACGAGCCGTCCGGCATCTGCGCGTGACGGCCCTGGATGAGTTTCGACAGCGAGCGGATGAATCCTTCGTCGTCAGGCGTGTCGAAGCAGGCGGTCGTTCCGCGGTGGCAGGTGGGTCCGGCCGGATCGGCCTGGATCAGGAGCGTGTCGTTGTCGCAGTCGGCAAACATCTTCTTGACGGTCAGATAATTGCCGCTGGTTTCGCCTTTGGTCCACAGCCGCTGCTTGGAGCGGGAAAAGAAGGTGACGCGCCCTTCCGCGACGGTCTTGTCGAAGGCGGCGCGGTCCATGTATCCGAGCATCAGGACCTTGAGCGTCGTAGCGTCCTGGATGATGACGGGGAGGAGTCCGTCCCCGGTCTTGCTGAGGTTGAAATCGTCGAATGTCATATCCGTCGTTCGTTTATAATCTTATTGGAATGCCCATTCCGGCAAGTTCCCGTTTGACTTCCGCCACGGTGTACTGCCCATAATGGAAGATGCTGGCGGCGAGGGCCGCGTCAGCCTTTCCTTCGGTCAGGACGGCGGCGATGTCCGCCACGCTGCCGGCGCCGCCGGAGGCGATGACGGGGATGCCCAGGGAATCGGACAGGGCGGCGTAGACCGGGCAGGGATAGCCGTTCCGGGTGCCGTCGTGGTCCATGGACGTGAAAAGGATTTCGCCGGCACCGCGGTTCTCGGCCTCGCGCGCCCAGGAGAAGAGTTCCTTGTCCGAGGGACGGCTGCCGCCGTGCGTAGTCGCCCTCCAGAGGCCGTCAGGGCATGATTTCGCGTCGATTGCCACCACGACGAACTGCCGGCCGTACTTGGCGGCGATCTCGCCGATGAGGTCCGGCCGGGCGATGGCGGCGCTGTTCAGGGTGATCTTGTCGGCCCCCGCATCCAGCAGGCGAGAAGCGTCGTCCAGGCTCCGGATGCCGCCGCCCACGGTGAAGGGGATGTTGACGGTCTCCGCCACGCGCGAAACCAGTTCCGCGAAGGTCTTCCGGCCTTCCAGCGTGGCGCTGATGTCCAGGTAGACGAGTTCGTCGGCCCCTTCCAGGGCGTACTTGTGCCCGAGCTCGACCGCGTCGCCCACTTCCTGCAGGCCAACGAAGTTGATGCCTTTCACCACGACGCCGTCCTTGACGTCTAGACAGGGAATGATCCGTTTTGCAAGCATAGGGCTAGTTCGTTGAGGGTGATACGGTTCTCATAAATGGCCTTGCCCACGATGATGCCGGGCAGGCCCATTTCGTCCGTGCGGCGCACGTCGTCCAGGGACGACACGCCGCCGCTGACGATCGTCTGCAGCGCAGGGAACTGCTCCTACAGCCCCTTGTACCGGTCG
>JAFZBH010000011.1 GCA_017561865.1 Bacteroidales bacterium
CAGCTCGCGCAGCACCTGGACCTGCGGCAGGATCAGCCGCCCCTTCGGAGCCTCGCTGTCCTGCGGCATCACCAGCACGACGCTGCTGCCCTCCCGGACCAGGTCGCCGGTCAGAAAGCTTTCTTCCTCGCGGGGCGCGGCTTCGACCAGCCGCCGGAGCAGCGATTCGACGCTCTCGGCGCGACGGTACACGACCGTGGGGATGTCTTCTTCGCGGAGAAGGGCAATAAGCCGGGCCGTCCAGCCGTCGGGGTCGGAGGAAGCGTCCAGGACGACGGCGATATCGGTTTCGTCCATCACCGCGCGGGTCAGCCGCTTTCGCTCTTCGCCCAGGATCCCCCCGTCGTCGATGCCGGCCGTGTCGATCAGCACGCACGGGCCCAGTTCAGGCAGCTCCACGACCTTGCGGACGGGGTCCGTGGTCGTCCCGGGCACGGCGCTCACCAGCGACACCTCCTGTCCGCAGATGGCGTTGACCAGAGTGGACTTGCCGCTGTTGGTCAGCCCGAAGAAGGCGATGTGCAGGCGGTTCATATCAGAAGCGGAAATCCCGCTCGCCGTTCTCGATCTTCTGCAGGCGCTCCTCCGTGATCTTGCGCGTGCGCTCCAGGGGGATGTCGGACAGGCTGCGGGCGATGAGCGCCTCGCCGGCGGCGCGCGTCTCTGGCGAAGCGTAGTCCATCAGGTATTCCTTCAGGGTCATCAGGGCGTTGGGCGTGCAGCAGAGGCTGATCTTGCCGCTCTTGCACAGGCTCATGAAGCGGTCGCCGGTGCGGCCTTCGCGATAGCAGGCCGTGCAGAAGCTGGGAATATGGTCCCGCTCCAGCAGCCAGCGGACCACCTCGTCCAGGGGACGGGTGTCGGCGACGTCGAACTGCGAAGTCTCGTCGTGCCGCTCCTCCGTCGTGTAGCCGCCCACGCTGGTGCGCGACCCGCCGCTGATCTGCGAGATGCCGCAGTCGAGCAGCTGCCCGCGCATCCGGGAAGACTCCCGGGTCGAGATGATCATCCCGGTGTAGGGGACGGCGACGCGCAGCACGGCCACGATCTTGCGGAAGATCTCATCCGGCAGGGCGTCCGGGAAACTATCCAGAGAAATGTCGTCCGCCGGGCAGATGCGCGGCATGCTGATGGTATGCGGGCCCACCCCGAAACGGGCCTCGAGGTGCTCGGCGTGCATCAGCAGGCCGACCAGTTCGTAGCGGTAGCCGCTCAGGCCGAAGAGCACGCCCACGCCCACGTCGTCGCAACCGCCCTCCTGGGCGCGGTCCATCGCCTCCGTATGCCAGTCGTAATCGCTCTTGGGGCCGGTGGGATGGAGCAATTTGTACTGCTCCTTATTGTACGTCTCCTGGAAAAGGATGTACGTGCCGATGCCGGCCGCCTTGAGCTTGCGGTACGACTCCACGTCCGTCGCGGCGATGTTCACGTTGACCCGCCGGATGGAGTTTCCCCCTTCGTGGACCGAATAGATGGTGCGGATCGAATCCAGGATGTACTCCAGCGGATTATTGCGAGGGTCCTCCCCCGCTTCGATCGCCAGGCGCTTGTGGCCGATGCGGATCAGGGCGCGCACTTCGGCCTCGATCTCCTCCTGGGAGAGCTTCTTGCGCGGGATCGTGCGGTTCTTGGCGTGGTACGGGCAGTACACGCAGCCGTTGATGCAGTAATTGGACAGATACAACGGGGCGAACAGCACGATGCGGTTGCCGTAGAACTTCTCTTTGATCTGTTTCGCCAGGGCGTAGATCTTCTCTACGAGCACCGGGTCGTCGCAGTCCAACAGGATGGCCGCTTCCCGATGCGTCAGGCCCTTGCACAGGGCCGCCTTGGCAAGGATCTCCTCCACCCGGGAGGCGTTGCGGCTCTGGACCTGGGCTTCTGCGAGGGTTTCCAGGATTTCTTCGTGATTGATGAAGTCGTCCGCGTGGACGGACATAGGATTATACATCTCTTACCTTCTTGAATGGAATAGCGAATTTAGTGATTTTTCGCTGAATCTGTTCACTCGTGCGCGGAAAAACGCTCCCGGGCGAGCCGCTCGTATTCCGTACCCGGACGGCCCCAGTTGGCATACGGGTAGATGGAGATGCCCCCGCGCGGGGTGAAGAAGCCCGTGACCTCGATGTACTTGGGATCCATCAGGGCGATCAGGTCCTTCATGATGGTGTTGATGCAGTCTTCGTGGAAGTCGCCGTGGCTGCGGAAGCTGAAAAGATAGAGTTTCAGGCTCTTGCTTTCCACCATCCGAAGGTCGGGAATGTAGCTGATGCGGATCTCCGCGAAGTCCGGCTGGCCCGTGATGGGGCAGAGGGTCGTGAACTCCGGGCAGTTGAAGCGCACCCAGTAATCGTGGTCGCGGTGCTTGTTCTCGAAGGTCTCAAGCACGCCGGGATCGTAGTCCTGGCTGTACGGGGTCTGGCGGCCCAGGGCCTGCAGCCCGTCGGTAGTTCTGTCCATATATTATATGTCTTTGATTTTGAACGGATTGTACGAGATGCCCTCGTCGAGGGCGTCCACCCCTTCGGCGGCCTTCACCCTCCGCACGACCCAGGAGGTCAGCGGCAGCGCGACCACTTCGTAGAGGACTTTGGCGAAAACCTGCATTCCCGCGAGTTTGAGCGCTTCGACCGGGGAAAGGATACCCCAGAAGACGATGGGGAAGAAGATGGCCGAGTCGACCAGCTCACCGCCTACCGAAGAAAGGATGGCGCGCAGGCCGAAGCCCTTCCCCCGGGAAGCCACCTTCATCCGGCTCATGATCCAGGCGTTGACCGTGGACCCGGCAAAGAAAGCAATGAGCGAGGCCACCGTGGTCTTCGGGACCATCGTGAAGAGGCTGTTGAAACTGTCCGCGACCGGGCGGCTGCTCTCCTGCAGCGGGGCGGGGAGCCAGCAGACCAGCTGGGCCATCAGGGCCACGAAGGCGCTCAGCAGGAACGCCAGCCAGATGACGAAACGGGCCTTGCGGTAGCCGTACACCTCCGTGATGCAGTCGCCCAGGATGTAGGACACCGGAAACAGCAGCACGGCGCCGGACAGCTGCAGCGGCAGTCCGGCCACCTGCCAGAGGCGCGGAACGAAGAAATTGGACGTGATCAGGCAGACGGCCAGCGTCACGGCCATCACCAGGAACCTGGTGCTGAATCGGGGATTTGACATGTCAGTCTTGTTTTTAACGTGGTTTCAAGAACACAGGGCCCGCCGCCGGTCAAACCTCGGCGGCGGATCCCTTAAAACTATACTTCGACGGCCGTCGCGAACTCCTGGAGGAAACGCATGTCGTTCTCGAAGTAGTGGCGCAGGTCGTTGACCCGCCACTTGAGCATCGCGATGCGTTCCAGGCCCATTCCGAAGGCGAAGCCGCTGTATTTCTTGGAGTCGATTCCGCTGGCTTCCAGCACGTTGGGATCCACCATTCCGCAGCCGAGGATTTCCAGCCAGCCGGAGCCCTTGCAGATGTTGCAACCCTTGCCGTGACAGATGTTGCAGCTCACGTCCACCTCCGCGGACGGCTCCGTGAAGGGGAAGAACGACGGCCGCATCCGGATCTCGGTCTCGGGACCGAACATCTCGCGGGCAAACAGGAGGATGGCCTGCTTGAGGTCGGCGAAGGTCACGCCTTCGTCGATGTAGAGGCCCTCCACCTGGTGGAAGATGCAGTGCGCGCGGGCGCTGATGGCCTCGTTGCGGAACACGCGGCCCGGGCAGATCACGCGGATGGGCGGGGTCTTCATCCGCTCCATCGTGCGCACCTGCACGCTGGACGTGTGCGTGCGGAGCAGCAGCGGGTTCGGATGCCCCACGGACACGAAGAAAGTGTCCTGCATATCGCGCGCCGGATGGTTCGGCGGGAAGTTCAGCGCCTCGAACACGTGGTAGTCGTCCTCGATTTCGGGGCCTTCGGCCACGTCATAGCCGAACTTGCGGAAGATGTCCACGACCTCCTGCCGGACGATCGAGACCGGATGGCGGGAGCCCAGCTCCAGCGGGTCACCGGGCATCGTGAGGTCCTGCTTCGGCCCTTCGGCGCCGCCTTCTTCGCCGACCGTCTCGCGCAGGCGCTCGATCGTCTCCACGGCGGCGTTCTTCAGCTCATTGAGCGTGCGGCCGAACTCGCGCTTCATCTCCTTGTCCACGGTACGGAACTCCTCGAAGAGCGCGGTGATCTCGCCCTTGCGGCCGAGGAAACGCACCCGCGCCTCCTCCACTTCCTTCTGCGTCTTGCACTCGAGCGCTTTCAGCTCGGCAAGAACTTTATCGATATCTTCTCTTTTCATCGTTTGCTATTTGCGTTTGGCGGCCCGCTTGTCGCGCGACTTCTTGTCGCGGGCGGCGCCGCTCTTGAGATACTTGGCCCACTGCTCCTCGCTGAAGACCTTCTGCATCGAAGTGTAGATCTGCTCCGCCCACTTGTCCTGCACCTGCTGATAGGTGTCGGCATTGGCCATCTTGGCCGCGCGCAGGGAGCTGAGCTCCAGGCGCAGGGCCTCATAGTCGTGGGTCAGGATGGAGTCTACGTAGAACGTCTGCCAGTCCTCCAGGTCCAGCAGATGCTCATAGTTCTCCACCGTCTTGTCGATGGCCTCGCGCATCTGCTTGATCTCCTCTTCGTCGTTCTGCGGCTGCTGGGCCAGGGCCCACAAAGGCAGGAGGAGCAAAGCGGTAATCCCGAAAAATTTTATAGCTTTGTAAGTCATAAGACTGCAAATTTATAAAGAAAAGATAAAATGCGAAAATTTCTGTGCACCTTCCTCGCCCTGGCGGCCCTCGCCGCCCCCCGCGCGGACGCCTGTACCAACGTAATCATCAGCCCCGGCGCCAGTGCCGACGGCTCCAGCCTCGTCTCCTACGCCGCCGACTCCCACGCCCTGTTCGGCGAACTGTACTTCCGCCCGGCTGCCCGCTTCAAGGCCGGCAGCCTCCTTCCCATCCGCGAATGGGACACGGGCCGTCCGACGGGCAGCATCGCCCAGGTCGCGCAGACCATCCAGACCGTGGGCAATATGAACGCCCGCCAGCTCATCATCGGCGAGACCACCTGGGGCGGCCGCGAGGAGCAGGTCGACACCTCCGGCATCATGGACTACGGGTCCCTGATCTACATCACCCTGCAGCGCGCCACCACGGCCCGCGAAGCCATCGCCACCATCGTGGAGCTTGCCAACACCTACGGCTACCCTTCCGAGGGCGAGACCTTCTCGATCGCCGACCCGAAGGAAGCCTGGGTGATGGACCTCGTGGGCAAAGGCCCGGAAAACAAGGGCATCGTGTGGGTGGCGCGGCGCGTGCCGGACGGCTACATCTGCGCCCACGCCAACCAGGCCCGCATCACGCGTTTCCCGCAGGACGACCCCGAGAACTGCCTCTTCGCCCCGGACGTGATCAGCTACGCCCGCGAGCAGGGATGGTACGAGGGGACCGATGCGGACTTCAGCTTCCGCGACGCCTACAATCCGCTCGATTTCGGCGGGGCCCGCGCCTGCGACGCCCGCGCCTGGAGCGCCTTCAACATCCTCTGCGACGGCGTCTTCACCTATGAGGAGAACGGCACGGAGGTCTCCCGTCCCGCCTCCGACTGGCTGGACTACGCGATGGGCTACGACCTGCAGGGCGAGATGCCCCTCTTCGTCAAGCCCGCCCGCAAGATCACGGTCAAGGACGTCGCGGACGTGATGCGCGACCATTTCGAGGGCACCCCGATGGATATGACCACCGACATCGGCGCGGGCGGCAACACCCTGCCGTACCGCTGGCGCCCGATGAACTTCACCGTGGACGGCAAAACCTATCTCAACGAGCGGGCCATCGCCACGCAGCAGACGGGCTTCTGGTTCGTCGCCCAGGCGCGCGGATACCTTCCCGACGAGGTGGGCGCCCTGATCTGGTTCGGCACCGACGATGCCGCAACTTCCTATTTGACACCGGTTTACGCCAATATCACCGCAGTGCCCGAGTGCCTTCGCGAAGGCAACGGCGACATCCTCCACTACAGCCCCACGGCCCAGTTCTGGATCTGCAACCGCGTGGCGCAGGCCTGCTATAAGATGTACGACCGGATGGCCCCGCTGGCCCGCGAGGCGGCAGACCGTTTCGAGCGCGACCAGCTGGAGCGTGGCGTCCCCGCGATGGATGCGACACTGAAGGCGCTTGTGGAGAAGGGCCGCATCCGCAAGGCCCGCAAGCTGATGACGAAATACAGCGTGGAAACCGCCCAGGCGCAGTTCGCCGCCTGGACGAAGCTCGAAGAGCTGCTGCTTGTCAAGTTCATCGACGGCAACATCAAGGCCCAGGAAGAAGACGGCTCCTTTTCGCACACCGCCTACGGCCCCGGCTTCCCGAAAGGCCTGCAGTACGGCGGCTACAACGACACCTGGAAGCAGGCCGTCGCCCGCGACCCGCACGCCAAGATTCTGGAATCCCGCTAAAGGACGGTATTATTCCTGCCAGGTGACGGACTGAATCGAACGCGCCGGGATGCGGCACTGAACGGAATACCGGTCCGTCACGAAGTTTATCTGCGCGACCGAGCTGCCTTCGTTGAGTATCAGAGCGGCGAAAGAGCCGTCCGGATTGCGGTACCACTGGTACGTCACGCCGGCGGCCTGATAGCCGTCCGTGCCCAGCCGGACAGCGCCGGGCTGCAAGACTTTGGAGCAGTGCGCCACGTCGTAGTAGTGCGAATTGCGCACGATGGAACCCAGGGAATAACTCGCCGGATCGATCGACACCGCGCCGTAGCAGGTGCTGCAGCCGCGTGGGCGGAAAGGCTTGCCCTGATTGTCCAGCATCAGGTTCCACAGCGTCACGCCCTTGCCCCAGCGGCCGAGCGTGCCGAGAAAGATATCCCGGAAATCATTGATCAGGCAGTCGCTGAATTTGTAATTCCACGTGCCGATGGAGGCCTCGGTGAAATAAATTACCTTGTCGGGAAAACGACTGCGCACCCCGTCCAGGACAGTCACGCTGCCGCCGTAATTATGCCATGCCGAGCCGGCGACATAACGGTTCGCATCCGGATCCTCGAAGATGTGGGCCGGATAGTCCGCCTGGCCGGCATCGCCGTCGTAGCTGTAGTTATGGTCGAAAACCAGGATCTTCGTCTTCAGTCCGGCGGCCTTGAATGCGGGACCTACGGCCCATTTGATCAGGTTGCTCTGTTCCTGCCAGGACATATAGGTGGACATCGAATTGCCCCGGTTCAGGGGCTCGTTCTGCAGGGTCACGGCCATGATGGGATATCCCCGCTTCTCCATCGTCTGGATCCAGCGGACGAAGTACTCGGCATAGGCCGTATAAAAGGATTCGCCCAGATGCCCGCCATACCAGATCCTGTGCGGTGAGCGGCCGTCCTCGGCCACCTTCATCCAGAGCGGCACGCTCCACGGGGAGGCGATGATCTGCACATCCGGATTGATGGCGAAGATTTCGTCCAGGATGGGGAACAGGTACTGCTCGTCCAGAGGATGCACGGCGAAATGTTCCAGTCCCGGCTCGTCGCACCAGGTGAACTCGTCCATCGAGAAGTCGGAGCCGCCGATGCAGATCCGGACCAGAGAAGAGCCCAACCCCTCTTCCCGGCTGAAAACCTCCTTGAGGAAGGCGGTCCGGTCTGCAGGCGACATTCTAAGAAGGTTGTAACAACTGGCCTGCGTAATCGCCAGGCCGAAACCGTCGACCGCCTGGAAACTCTCGCCGGTCAAAGTGACACGATAGAAAACAGCATCCTCCGGCATCTTCAGCCGGACGGTTCCCTCTTCCATCAGGCGCGTGCCGTCGGCCGACGTCGTATAAACCTTCGCCTCGGGATCGTCTGTTTCCAAAGGGTCGTCCTGCGGCTGTTTGCCGCAGGACTGACAGGCTGCCGCCAGACAGACGGTCAGCAGGACAAATAACCGGGTCAGACGCATTTCCACCTATTTGACCTTGAAGCCGACCGCCTCGCCCGAGGCGCTGTCGCCGGCAACCCATAGCTGAAAATCACCCGGTTCCACCTTCTTCGTGCCATCCAGCCCGTAGAAAGCGAGGTCTGCGACCGGAATCTCCACCTCGACCCTCCGGCGTTCGCCTGCCTGCAGGCTCACCCGTTCAAAATGCTTGAGTTCCTTGACCGGACGGGTGACGGAACCGACCAGGTCGCGCACGTAAACCTGCACGATTTCCGTACCGTCCCTTCCGCCCGTATTCTCCAGGGTGAAACTCACCCGGACCGTTCCGTCGACAGGGTATTCGTCGCGGTCCAGCGCAATGTCGGAATAAGCGAAAGTCGTGTAGCTCAAACCGTAACCGAAGGGGAAAAGCGGATAGGCGCCATAGTCCAGATAATAGGACGTGTTGCCCAGGGAAGTCTGTCCGGCTTCCGGTTCGATGTCTTCCAGGAGGGTCTCTCCGTTGTACGGACGTCCCGTCATGTTGTGGCTGTAGTAAAGCGGTGCCTGGCCTACGGTCCTCAGGAACGTGACCGGCGTCTTGCCGGAAGGATTCACGTCGCCGTAGAGGAGAGAGGCCAGCGCGGGGCCGCCCATCGTTCCGGGATGGAAGGCGTAGAGAAGGGCCCTGCAGTTCGGCAGATCGCGCTCGATAGTGAGCGGCCGCCCGGCCATCACCGTGACTACCACCGGCTTGCCCGTCCCGGCGAGACAGGCCAGCAACTCGCTCTGGGAACCTTTGAGATTGAGGTCGGCGAGCGAATGGGCTTCTCCCGAAAGAATGGCTTCCTCGCCGACAAAGGCCAGGATGACGTCAGCGCGACGGGCGGCGGCGGTCACTTCGTCGAAACGCTCCTTGTGTTCGCGCGTATATTGCAGACCGGGGACATAGACCACCCGGCCGGGGAAGCGTTCGCGAAGCGCCTGGAGGGGCGTGACGCTATGCTCCTTCTGCCCGTCGAAGGCCCAGGTGCCCAGCTGGTCGTGAGGCGCGTCGGCCATCGGTCCCGTGACCAGGATGGTCCGGGTCTTGTCCGCGGACAGCGGCAGGATGCCGTCGTTCTTGAGCAGGACGACGGATTCTTCGGCGGTGCGCTGCGCCGCTTCCAGATGCGCGGGGGCATACTGCAACGGAGCGGCCGCTTCTGCATCCACATACGGGTTTTCGAACAGGCCGAGCATGATCTTGACGCGCAGGATGTTCCGGACGGCCTGATTGATGGCCGTCTCCCTGACGGCACCACTGCGGACCAGCTCCTCCAGATGGGAGATATAACCATAGGTCATCATATCCATATCCACGCCGGCTTCCAGCGCCAGGCGGGCCACCTCCTTCCGGTCCGCGCCAAAACCGTGGGAAATCATTTCGCCCATGGAATTCCAATCCGTGACGACGAGCCCGTCAAAGCCCCATTCCTCCCGGAGGATATCCTTGACGGTGAAGACATTGCCGGTCGAAGGAACGCCGTCATTGTCGTTGAACGAGGTCATCAAGGTCAGGGCGCCGGCCTTCACGGCCGCCTCGAACGGCGGCAGATAGACGTTGCGCAGCTGACGCTCGGTCAGGAACGTGCTGTTGTAGTCCCGGCCTCCTTCCGCGGCCCCGTAACCGACAAAATGCTTGATGCAGGCCGCCATCGAGGTGGCGTCCCAATCCGCCCCCTGATAGCCGCGAACCATCGCCTCGCCCATCCTTGCGTCCAGCCAGGTGTCTTCTCCGCTGCCCTCGGCAATCCGTCCCCAGCGGGGATCGCGGGCGATGTCAAGCATCGGGGAGAAGGTCCAGCGGACACCCTGCGCGCTCGCCTCGACTGCCGCGATGCGCGCGCCCTTCTCCACCAAAGCGGGATCGAAGGTCGCCGCCAGGCCGAGCGGAATCGGGAACACCGTGTGGAATCCGTGAATCACGTCACGCCCCACGAGCAGGGGAATTCCGAGCCGGGACTCTTCCACGCAGATGCGCTGAAACTCGTTGATCTTGACGGGATCCACCTCATTCAGGATGGATCCGATCTGGCCTTTCCGGAGGGCGTCGGCATAGTTGGACACGTCCCCTCCCGCGGAAACCTGGTTCATCTGGCCGATTTTTTCGGCCAGGGTCATCTGCGAAAGGATACGCTCCACGCGGCGTTCAATCTCCGGAGCGGACCCCACGGAAGAGGGTTTGCGTTCCTGACAGGAAAGCACCGCGCAAAGCAGCGCCAGCAGGCATAGGTTGCGGATGTATTTCATGATATCATTCATCTTTTTGGAATACGCGGATATAATCCACGTACATGGTTACGGGAAGAGCACTCTCATCCACACCGTTCATACCGCCCCAGTCCCCGCCCCAGGCCAGATTCAGGATGGGGTAGAAGGCATAGTGGAACGGCCACTGGTTGTGTCCGGAACCGAGTGCGGACTTTTTGACGGCCAGCTGGACCTTGCCGTCCACATAGGTCGTGATCGCATCCTCGGTCCATTCCAGGGCATAGACATGGTAGTCGCCTTCTGCCTTGGAAATCTTCATCGCGTGCGTTTTCTGGGTATTCTTCGTGTGATTGTAATCCTGCGTGTGGATGGAGGAAGACACTTCGTTGGGCACGCACCCGACCTCTTCCATAATGTCAATCTCTCCGCACATCGGCCAGGGATTGGTGCTCCAGTCATTCCCCACCGGCATCATCCAGAAAGCCGGCCAGGTGCCCTTACCGGAAGGAAGGTTGATGCGGGCTTCGAACCAACCGTACTTCCAGCCCTGTTTCATGCGGGCGTAGACACGGCCGGAATAGATCTTTCCGTTCTCCTTGAAGCAGTGGATGAGCAGGGAACCGTCCTGGATTTCCGTGACGACCTTGCCGGTGGAAGTCTGGTGGTTCACGTAGTTCTGGAGTTCGTTGTTGACCCAGCCGGCGTTCTGCACTTCGTGGGTCCAGTCCGCCGGATTCAGGGTCGTGCCTTGGTCAAACTCGTCGTTCCAGACCAGGTGATACCCTTCCGGAACCACCATCCCTGCGGGACCGGGTTTCGGAAGATCTTCCTCGTTGAAGCCCTGTCTGACAGGCACTTCCAGCGTATCGGATCCGTAGCGGAAGATGAGTGTGTTCTCCCGGATGGCACCCGTACGGTTCGCCTCCAGCTTCACCCTGACCGTGGACGTCCCCTTGATGCCGCCGGACGGAGACACGCCGCACCAGTCCTTGTCGGTGACCGACACGCCCCAGTCGCAACTGGCCGTGACGACAATCTCCCGCGTTACCGCCTCATAAGAAAGGTCCAGGGACGGGACGGACACGGAGAGAGTCCCCTTCACCGGGTCATCCGAAGGCCTCCCGTTGCAACCGGTGGTAAAAAGGGTTGCCGCACAGAGCAGCAGCAACCCTTTCATTACACAACCCAACCTTACCATTATTGTTCCATGAATATGATTTCAGACGCCGTGACGGTGGAGCCGACCGGACTGCGGCCGAAGTCGAAGATCAGCATCAGGTTGTCTCCGGACACCGCCTGCTTGACGCCTCTCTTCACATAGAGAAGTGTCTCGCCGGCCGTGAGCTTCACCTGCCCGTCATAGAAGAACGAATGGATGTCGTCGCTCTCTTCCGGATCATTGGTAAGCTTGACGGTCACGGTCATGTCCTCGTCGGCGGTGAGCTTCACGCTGAAGTCGTAGGTCTTCTCGCTGGAGGTGGCGATGCCGCTCTTGAGCTTGGTCTGCCCCATCCACTCGCTGCCGCCCACGCCCTCCGGAATGGTCACGGAGATGCCGTTGCCGGAGGTGATCCCGTATTCCGGGGTAATGCCGCCGGACCAGTCGCCGGCGGAATACCACGTCTCCACGTCCAGGGTTGCGCCGGCCCAGAGGTTGCCGTCCTTATGCTCCTGGAAGAGGATGTCGGATGCCGTGATGGTGGACCCGACCGGACTGCGGCCGAAGTCGAAGATGAGCATGACATTGTCGCCGGAAACACTCTGCTTGAGATTGTGCTTGCGGTAGACGAACGGCTCGCCGGCGGTGAGTTTCACCTGTCCGTCATAGAAGAACGAGTGGATGTCATCGCTCTCTTCCGGATCATTGGTAAGCTTGACGGTCACGGTCATGTCCTCATCCGCGAGAAGGGTGACGCTGAAGTCGTATTCCTTCTCGGAAGAAGAGGCGATGCCGCTCTTGAGCTTGGTCTGGCCCATCCATTCGCTGCCGCCCACGCCCTCCGGGATGGTCACGGTAATACCGTTGCCGGAGGTAATCTCATAGTCAGGGGTGATGCCGCCGGACCAGTCACCGCCGGAATACCAGGTCTCCACGTCCAGGGTGGCGGCCTTCCAGAGGTTGGTTTCGCCGTTCACGTCGTAATCCGTGGGATCCAGCGGATCTTCCTGCGGATCAGGGTCGGGACCCGGACCCGGGATGTCCTGCCCGTCCTTCGGGCGGTAGATGAACTGCCAGGAGATGCCCTCGAAGTTGGCCACGACGAACAGTTTGTTCGCGGTCAGTTCCTTGATGTACAGGCGGTTGGTCTCCGAAAGGACCTGCGGCTTGGGAATGTAGCCATACAGGACGCCGGCAGGCAGTTCGATATAGTCGCCCACTTCGTCGCTGCCCAGCACATAGCTGGATTCCATCAGCTCGCAAGGGGCATCGTAGTCGGTGCTTCCGTCGCCGGAATAATAACCGTCAGGACGCCAGCCGGATTCCCAGTTGCAATAAACCATGCCGTCGGCACCCGGATCGAAGACATACTTGCCGTTGGCGAAGAACGTGAGTTCATCGTCTTTCACGCCGAAGCTGTCCTTGTCGTGGGGATTCGCGCTCCACCAGCCGCCGGAGTTACCGAAATCGGGACCGCAGCCCATATAGCCGGCCGCCTCGTTGTCCAGAACCCACACCTTGCTGTCGACGCCGAAGAGCGGGTCGGGATCTCCGGATACGGAGCCCTTGGGCACGAATTCATAGTACCAGGAGATACCGTCGGTGTTGTTCGGCGTGTACACGGTGGACATCAGCTTGAGCTTCTTCTTCATTTCGGCCGTCTTGGTCTCCAGGACCTGGAAACGGGGCTCCTCCACGGCGCTCTTGTGAGGCACATAGGAAAGGATGCTGCCGCTTTCCATAACCAGGAAGATCTCCTCGATGCCGGCATCGTTCCAGTTGTTCTCGAAGGTGTACTTCGTCGTCTTCTCTTCGGCCGGGAAGAGGTAATCCTCGCCGGTGTTGTACTCGCTCAGGTACTCGGAGCCCGTGTTGGCATAGGCCTTCCCGTCGCCGGGATTGAAGGTATAGTTGCCGTCGACGTCGAAAGTCATCGTATCGTCATAGAGGAAGCCCTTCTTGCCATTGGCGTCGCAGGACCACCAGGCCAGGGGATCCCCGACGGGACCGCAGCCGAAATGGCCTTTCTCGGTGCTGTTCCAGACCCAGTCTTCGGAGGTGCCGCCGGAAATGGCACGGACATACGGAGAAGGATCGAACGGATCACGATACGTATTGCTCAGGGTGAAGGTCTCCAGCCGGGAGCCCACGGACAGGCCGTTGGCGTTGTACGCCTTCACTTCCACGACATACTCACCCGCTTCGCGGAAACGCAGGCAGACACCGTTTTCAGTATAGGCATAGCGCTTGCCGGCTTTGCCGTCGATCTTCTGATCGCCGAAAATCCACACGGGCACCACGCCTTTGTTGTTCATCTCAAAGGTCACATAGTTGGTCTCCTGATTCACCGTGATGGTGACATCCAGGTCCGATGCCTGCGGCAGTTCCGCCTCGTTCGGAGTCAGGTAATCAGGGGTACAGGCGGCAGCGGAAACAAAGAGCGCCGCGATTGCGATATATTGCCAGATTGTTTTCATGGTTGCCCGGTATTAATAGTTGTTCTGCTGGAGGTTCGGATCCTTGTCGATCTCGCCCTGCGGAATGGGCCAGTACTTCTTGTTCTCGGTCCAGTCGTTCTGGCGGTACTCGTGATTGGCCGCCTTGAGGACGGATGAAGCCAGACCGCTGCGGACCAGGTCCCAATACCGCTTGCCCTCGCCCACGAACTCCTTATGGCGCTCCTGGATGATGTCTTCGCGGGAGACTCCGGTATCGTGGCAGCCTGCCCGGTCGCGGACCTGCTTGAGGTAGCTGCTGCCGTCCTGTCCCAGCAGGACGGAGAGTTCGGCGGCGTTCAGCAGGGTCTCGGCGTAACGGTAGATACGCTCGTTGTTGCCGTAGTTAAGGTTGTCGGACGCCTTGTAGCCGTGGTTGCCGCCTTCGCGGGCGATGTACTTGCGGTTCCAGAAGCCCGTATCCTGCCAGCGGGGGGTATACTCCGCGCCGGGGTGGGCAGCAGCGTATTTCTCGAAGTTCAGGATGCCGCCATCCTTGCGGATGTCGTCATCGTCATACATGTCGTAGGCGCTTTTGGCAATGGTGCCGAAGCCCCAGCCCTCGTGGTAGTCGGGCACGTTCTTCGGGGCGGGGATGCCGGTGAGGATGGAGTTCACCTGGCCGCCGGCGGCGATGGAGTTGCCCCAGTCGCGGATACCGCCTTCGGAGATGTAGTTGATCTCCCAGATGGATTCGGCACACCACTCGCCGCTCTCTTCCCAGATCCCGGCAAAATCGGACACCAGGGAGTACTGGCCGCTGGAGATGATCTCCTTCATATAATTGAGGGCGGTCTGGTAGCGGGACTGGTCGTTCTGGTACAGGACGGCCTCCGTATAAAGCATATACGCCATGGCCAGGGTCACGCGGCCTTCGTTGCCCACGGAAGCCTTCATCGGAAGGACGTTGAGGGCGATGGCGTCCTCGATCAGCTTGATGAAGTTGGCATATACCTCGTCGTGGCCCAGCTGGGGGGCGATGTACGGGGATTCCAGCAGCTCCTCCCAGTAGGGGACGTTGCCCCAGAGCTTCCACAGCATATTGTAATAATAGGCCATCAGGACCTTGGCTTCGGCCACATAGAGTTTCTTGGTATTCTCATCCACGCCTTCGGCTCCGTCGACATACTTGATCAGCGTTGCGGCGCGGTTGATACCGGAATAGTTGACCGTCCACATCTGGTTGCACACGTCGGTGGGAGTGGCCGTGTAGTAGTGCGTCTTCACGATGATGGGCTGGTCGCCTTCGTTGGAGCCGCCGGCATACACATCGTCACCCATCACGTCGAAGATGAGGTGGAGGTTGTCATACTGGCCGAATGCATAGTCGTACCACTCCAGCGGGTCGTATGCGGCCACAAGGCACTGGAAGAGACGCTCCGGCGTATTGAAGTACTCGTCGAGCGGTTCGGAACTGTTGTGCCGGGGATTGATGAAATCCTTGGAGCAGGCAGTCAGCAGAACGGCAAGGGCACTGAGTGCGAAAAATATCTTTTTCATATCCGTTGTCTGTTAGAAAGTTACATTGACGCCAAAGGTGACGGTCCTGTTCTGGGGGTAGACACCCCGGTCGACGCCCACTTCCCGGAAACCGCCGGAAACTTCCGGATCGCAGCCGGTATATCTGGTGAGCGTGAAAGCGTTCTCGACCTGCCCATAGAGCCTCAGGCGGGAGACGAAAGCCTTCCGGGTCAGGCTGACAGGCAGGGTATAACCCAACTGGATGTTGCGGGCGCGCAGGAACGAAGCGTCTTCCATCCAGTAATCGGACACGCGGTAGTTCTCGTTGGCCGAATCAAAGGCGAAACGGGGATACTCGTTGGTGGAACCTTCGCCGGTCCAGCGGTTCAGGATGGACTTGGGCAGGTTGATGTAGTACAGGTCGGTACGGCGGGTCACGTTGAGCGTCTGGGCGCCGAGCTGACCCTGAAGGAGCATGCTGAAGTCAAAGCCTCTCCAGTCCATCGTGAGCGTGAAGCCGAAGGTCCAGTCAGGAATGCCCTTGCCCAGTTTGGTGCGGTCGCTGTCGTTGATGACGCCGTCACCGTTGATATCCTTCCAACGGAAGTCGCCGGGCTGCGCATTCGGCTGGATCAGATTGCCTTCGCTGTTCACATAGGCATTCACCTCATCCCAGTTCTGGAACACGCCGTCCGTCTTCCAGCCCCAGAAGTACGGGAACACTTCACCGACCTCGCCGCGGGTAAGGCTGCCGATCTTGTGGCTGGCGGTGATGATGTAGGATGCATCGTCCGCAAGTTTGGTGAGCTTGTTGCGGTTGTAGGAAGCGTTCAGCTTGACCCCGTAGTTGAAATCCTGGATGGCGCCGCGGTAGCCGAGGTCAATCTCGAAACCGGAGTTGCGCATCGTACCCACGTTGCCGGTAGGTGCGGAATCACCCGCATAGGTCGGCACCTGCATTTCCATCAGCATGCCGGAGGCGTCTTTGATATAGTAGTCGAGCGTGGCCGTGAACTGGTTGCCCCACAGGCCCAGATCCACGCCGAAGTCGGTCTGGATAGACTGTTCCCACTTGGCGTTGGGGTTGGCCAGGCCGGAAGCCTTCACGCCGATGTTGACGCTTTCCGTGCCGTTGGCGCCGGAACCGAACACGTAGTTGTTGCCCGACTGGGCATACACGGCATACAGGAAGTCGCTGAGGTTGTCCTTACCGTTGATACCCCAGGAGGCGCGGACCTTCGCCATGGAGACGAGGCGGTTGTGCCTGAGGAATTCCTCGTTCTTGAGGTTCCAGCCCAGGGAGACGGACGGGAAGGTACCCCATTTGTTGTTCGGGCCGAAATGCGAAGAAGCGTCCCGGCGGACGGTCACCTGGGCAAGGAAGCGCTCGTCGAAGTTGTACGAGACGCGGCCGAAGTAGGAAAGGATGCTGTACGGAATGGAATTCCAACGGCCCCAGCCGTTGCGGTCACCGTCGGTCTGCTGGCCGAGGGTGTTGTCCACGCTGATCTTCCAGGGATCGTCCGGATACTGGAGCCCCCTGGAGGAAGCGCCCAGATAGGAAGAAGAGGAATAATACGCGGACTGGCCCAGCACCACGTTGAAGGCGTGCCGGCCGAACACCTTGTCATACACCAGGGTGTTTTCCACCTGATAGCTATAGTAGCGGTTCATCGTCTGGCTGGCAACGGAACCGTAATTCATCTTTTCGATGACGGAAGCGTTCCCGTTCTGGTCATACACCGTATTGGAAGTGACGGTATCCAGGCTGTAGTTCTTGGAGGTCAGGAAATACTGCTCGGTGTAGCTGTGGCCATATACATAGGAAAGGTCGAGCGTGAGGGCGTTGCGGAATTTCAGGCCGTCGATCAGCTGGAGTTCCGTGGTAAAGTTGCCCACGATCTTGTCGGTGCTGCTGTAGGCATGCGGACGGTCCAGCATGGCGATCGGGTTCGCCTGCTCATTATAAGTACCGCCGTCGGCGATGAAGTAAGCCACACCTTCGCTGTTGCGGATGATATAAGGATAGCCTGCCGGATAGAGCTGCTGGTAACGGGCTTCTTCCGCGGCATCGGCATAGATGGGATCCAGCGGGGACATACCCAGGGCGGAACCCAGCGGAGAGCCATATTCGGAATTGGCCGAGATGCCTGCCGACTTGATATGCGCGAAGGAAATCTGGTTGCTGATGGTCAGCTTGTTAAGCCAGTTGCGGGAAGCGGACTCGTCGAACAGGGTGATGCCGACATTCTCGCGCAGCGTCATCCTGTCATAATAGGACTGGTCGAACCTTCCGCCGATGGTACCCTTCGTGGAGAGATAACCACCGGAAACGCTGTAATTGACGCGGCCGTTGCCGCCCGAGATGTTGAGGTCGTGCTTGACGACGGGCGCGTTTTTGTCGAAAACGGCAGAAACCCAGTCGGTCCCTTCGCCAAGGGCATAAGGATTGTCGTAGATGGGCGCGTTTCCGGCATTGAGCATACCCTCGTTCATCATGATGGCGTATTCCGTCGCGTTGAGTACGGCAGGTTTCCGCCAGGGGTTCTGCATACCGTAAGAGAAATCGTAGTTGACGACGGTCCTTCCCTCCTTGCCGGACTTGGTGGTCACCAGGACCACGCCGTCAGCCGCGCGGGCGCCGTAAACGGCGGCGGAAGCGGCATCTTTGAGCACGTCGATGCGCTCGATGTCGTTCGGGTTGATATAGTCGATACTGCCGGCCGGCATACCATCCACTATATAGAGCGGAGATGCGTGGTTGATGGAACCGATACCGCGGACGATCACCGTAGAACTCGCACCGGGGGCACCGGAATTCTGAGTCACCTGGACACCGGAGGTCATACCCTGAAGCATATTGTCCACACGGGTCTGGGACTGCACTTTCAGGTCTTCGGAGGAAACCGAAGAAATGGCGGCCGTAACCACCGACTTCTTCTGGACACCGTAGCCGATGACGACCGTCTCTTCCAGCATCTCTGCGTCATCCTCAAGGACGACACGAAGGAACTGGCCTGCCACGGCAGACACATTCTGGCTCTTGTAGCCGATGCAGGACACTTCAAGGGTGGCGCCAACGGACGGGCGGAGGGAGAAAACTCCGTCCAGGTCCGTCATGGTGCCGTTCGTAGTCCCACGCTCAACGACAAAAGCGCCCACAACCGGCTCGCCGGCCGCATCAACGACAACGCCGTTCACGGCGATGCCCTGTGCCATGGCTGCCAGGCTCAATCCTAATGTAAGGATTAGGGAAAACATTTTTTTCATACGCTTTGTTGAAAAGGAGTGCGTTGGTTATTGTTGATAATGATGTTTTCGACGTAATGTCTGCCGCAAATATATATAGGTATGTCATCCCTTCTGCCCGTTGGAATGAAATAGTAGTGGATAAATAACAAAAAGCGACTGAAAACCAGTCGCTTATAAATTCTGCAAGAATGATAATAGTAGTAACGATTGAACGGTCTTTCCGCTACTTTCCTATCTGTTTCACCCGTTCTTCGAATTGGTCGCGGTCGCCCAGGGCGGCGTTCTTGACCGAGACCTTATAGTTGTAGATGGTGCTTTGGGAGTAGTGCAGCAGTTCCGCGATTTCCCGGGAATCGTCCACGCCCAGACGAATCAGCGCGAAGATCCGGAGTTCCGTGTTCAGCGTCCCCTCCTTCGGAGAGAAGCGGGCATCCTCGCGCAGGAGCTCGTTGAAGCGGCTGACGAAATCCGGGCAGATGGCCAGGAAGGTGGAGTCGAAGGTCCGGTAGAAATCCTTCAGACCCTTTTCCGAACGCGTGGACAGCGACAGCTCCCGGAGCAGCTGGTCGGCCTTGCCCTGTTTCAGCAGGTTGCGGGCACGGTTGTCTTCGCTCTGCCACAGGGAAATGTTTGCGGAGAAACGCCGCAGGAAATCGACGATATACTTCTCCTTGACATTGTCTGCACGGGACAGCTGGCGGTTCAGTTCGCCCAGCCGTTCATTGACCTCCGCCAGCTGGGCGTTGCTGCCCTTCAGCGTCTGCTGCATCCGGGCAAGCTTGCGTGAACGGCTGATCAGGAACCAGGCCAGCAACAGCAGGATGAAAGTCAGCACCGACAGCAGGATCGACGAAACCATCGAACGCTCCCGGGCACGCTCCTGCCGGGCCGAATAGGCGTCCTCGATACCCATGAAGAACTGCGAAATCTGCCAGGGACGCAGCTTGGCGTTGTAGAAAATAGCGTCTTCCTGCGCTACACGCAGATAACGGAAAGAACGGTCCAGGTCGGTATTCAGCAGCTCCTGGGCGATGACGGTCAGCGACGCATAATCCTTGATGGCATTGAGGATGTCGCACTCGGCCGATTTGATCAGCCAGTCCATCCGCTCGACCGGACGGCCCTGCTGCTCCGCTATGACCGACATCTCATACGCGTAGATGGCATAGGTATGCTCCGCGGGATCCACGCTCGCAAGCATCACGCGGCACAGGCTGTCCGCAGACTCGAGCCGTCCGGCCGAGGCCAGTTCATCCAGGCGCAGTTCCCGCCAGTGCCTGGAATCTTTCGCAATCAGTTTATAGAGTTGCTGGCGGTATACGTCGCGTTCCTGGATGGGTGGCCGCTCGACCATCCCGGAATTACCGGCCAAATCGCGGCTGAAATCATATAGGGTCCACAGATATTCCTCCCGAAGCGGCTCCGAGAGGGTGTTCGTGTCGATCTGGCCGAACAGGCGGTTGTACGCCTCCATATAGTGGCCGGATTTGGCATACAGATGCCCGAGCAGGATGGACGCCTGGTTATAACGGTCCCAGTCCCCGATGCTTTCTGCCAGATCCAGGCACTGTTTGAGATAGAACTGGGTCGAATCGAAACTGTAGGAAAAATACTCGTTGGCCGCATAGAGCCCGTAATCGAAAAGCCGGCGGTTGCTGCGTGTGGAGGCGGCCAGTTTGCGGATGCCTTCCAGCTGGTCCCGCTTGCGGGTCTCATAGACCGGACGGGCAGCCACGTAGCCGTCCAGTTCCTCCAGGCCCCGGTAGGATGAGGCTCCGCGCCGCGACGCGGCTTCCCCGCAGGACGCCAGCAGGACGACTGCACAGAAAAACAAAACAGGAACAAAACGTTTGGCCATCGAAAGCAAAGATAGTGATTCTTTTGTATATTTGTAAGGTATGAGATTCCTCCTGCTTGCCCTTCTTGCGTCTTCCCTGACGCAGTACGTCAATCCCTTCGTCGGCACCGACGAACACGGCCACACGTTTCCCGGCGCCGTAGCGCCCTTCGGGATGGTGCAGCTCAGCCCGGACACCCGCCCCCAGGCGGGCGACTGGGACGGCTGCAGCGGTTACCATTACAGCGACAATGTCATCTACGGCTTTTCCCACACGCACCTGAGCGGGACCGGCTGCGACGACTTGTGCGACATCCTGCTGCTGCCCGGCACGAAACCTTCCGCCTTCTCCCACGAGCGGGAAAAGGCCTCCCCGGGCTATTACGAGGTCTTCCTCGAAGGTCCGCAGGTGCAGGTCCGCCTGACCGCCGGCCGGCGCGTGGGCGTGCACGAATATACCTTCCCCGCCGGGACCAGACCGCAGATTACCCTGGACCTGAAGCACCGCGACCCGCTGGACGCCTGGCGCATCACGCCCAAGGGGCGGACCTGCAGCGGCTGGCGGCAGTCCAGCAGCTGGGCGCGCGGACAGGACGTCTTTTTCTGGATGGAGTTCTCCGCCGCGCCGAAATGCAAGCTCTCGCGCGACGGCAAGAGCGCCGTTTTCACTTTCCCGCGCAACGCGCGGACGGTCACGGTGCGCGTGGCGATTTCCTCCGTGTCGGAGGAGAACGCCCGGCAGAACCTGCTCGCCGAATATCCGCAGAGCTTCGAGGCGCAGCGGGCGGCCACGGAAGCTGCCTGGGATGCCTATCTGGGCAAACTCGACTGTCCCTGGAAAGATGAAGAGCACCTTCGCCGCTTCTACACCGCCCTCTACCACACGGGCATACACCCCTCGCTCTATTCCGACGCCAACGGCGAATACCGCGGGATGGACCGCCAGGTGCACCGCGCCGAGGGCTGGGAGCGTTACACCGTGCTCTCGCTCTGGGACACCTTCCGCGGCGAGCACCCGCTCCTGTGGGAGATCGAGCCGGAGCGGAGCTATGACTTCCTGAAGACCTTCCTGTCCATCTATGACGAAGCCGGCAAGCTGCCCGTCTGGGAGCTCTGGGGCTACGAGACCAACTGCATGATCGGCTACAACGCCGCTCCGGTCATCGCCGACGCCATCGCCCGCGGCTTCACCGATTTCGACGTCGAGAAGGCGCTCGATGCCCTGGTGGCCAGCTCGAAGCGGCCCGAGTTCGGGCTCGACAGCTTCCGCGCCAACGGTCTGGTCCTTGCCGACGACGAGCACGAAAGCGTCTCCAAGACCCTGGAATATGCCTATGACGACTGGTGCACCGCCCAGGTCGCGAAGTACCTCGGCCGGATGGATGTCTACGAGGAATATATGACCTCCGCCCAGTACTGGCGCAACGTCTTCGACCCCTCGACGGGCTTCATGCGCGCCCGGCTCAACGGGCGCTGGCTCACCCCCTTCGACCCGCGCGAGGTCAACAATCACTACACCGAGGCCAACTCCTGGCAGTACAGCCTCTTCGTGCCCCAGGACCTCGGCGGGCTGATCGAGGCGCTCGGCGGACCGGAGGCCCTGGAACAGCGCCTGGACGAGATGTTTGACGCGGAAGCGGGCAATACCGGTCGCACCCAGGCCGACATCACGGGCTGCATCGGGCAGTACGCCCACGGCAACGAGCCCAGCCACCACGTGGCCTTCCTGTACGACTTCGCGGGCCGGCCCGACAAACGGCAGGCGCGCGTGGACCAAATCCTCGAGACGCTCTACAGCGCCGCCCCCGACGGCCGCTGCGGCAACGACGACTGCGGCCAGATGTCCGCCTGGTATGTTTTGAGTGCACTGGGCAGGTATCCGGTCTGCCCGGGTCTTCCCTCTCAAAGCAATATTACCCGCATCCCCAAGACGATCGTCACCAATCCGGCCTTCGAGCTGGACAACGACATCTTCACCGACTCGCTGCGGGTGGCCATCAGCGGCGAAGGCCGCATCTGGTACCGACTCGGCGACGGCGCTTTCCAGCCATACGAAGGCCCCTTCACCCTCTCTGAACCCTGCACGATGGAAGCTTTTTCGCAGATTGGGGAAAAGCGCAGTTTCTCCACCCGCTGCGCCGTGCACCAGATCGCCCGCGACCGCGATATCGACATCCGCGCCCGCTATAGCCGCCAGTACACCGCCGGCGGCGACGAGGGCCTGATCGACGGCTGGCGCGGAGGCCTGAACTGGCGTACCGGTGGCTGGCAGGGCTATCAGGACACCGACTTCGAAGCCGTGGTGGACCTCCGCAGTTCCCGGCACATCTCGCTGGTCGGCGCGGGCTTCTGCCAGGACGCGCGCTCCTGGATCTGGATGCCCAAGTGGGTTGAATTCTCCGTCTCGGACGACGGGGAGCATTTCACCCCGCTCGCCCGCGTGGACAACACGATGGGCGAACGGGACTACGAGATACGTATCTGGGACTGTGAAACTCCCGCCGACGTGACGGCGCGCTATGTCAAAGTCTTCGCCAAGAACATCGGCACCATCCCCGACTGGCATCCCGGCGCCGGAAGCCCGGGCTTCATCTTCATCGACGAGATCTGGATCAAATAAAACCAATATGAAACCGTTCTTTCTCACCCTCGTGGCGCTGCTCGCCACCTTCCCGCTCTTCGCTCAGGAAACCCCGGACAACGAGGTCAAGGCCTACACCGGTGAAGTCTATGTGGAGCACCAGGGCTCCTACACCCCGTCCTTCAAGATTGACGGCTCGAAAGCCAGGGTCCGCAATGTCATCCTGCTAATCGGCGACGGAATGGGCCAGGGCGCCGTCAACGCCGGAATGTATGCCAACGGCGGCGAACTGACCCTGACCAACCTGCGCACCATCGGATACGTCCGCACCCAGTCGGCCGACAACTTCACCACCGATTCCGCGGCCTCCGGCACGGCCTACGCCACCGGAGAGAAGACCAACAACGGTTACGTCGGAATGAACACCGAGCGCGAGCGCATCCCAGACATCCCCGAGATCCTCAGCCCGCTCGGCTATGCCTGCGGCGTGCTTTCCACCGACGATCTGAACGGCGCCACCCCCGCCGCGTTCTTCGCCCACCAGTCCGCCCGCGGCGAGAAGGACGCCATCTGGGCCGACCTGCCCGGCAGCAGCCTCACTTTCGCCTCCGCCGGCACGCAGGCCGTCTTCGAGGGTCAGCCGCTCAGCACCCAGGATGCCATCCGCAGCCGTTTCAGTGTGGTGTACAGCCCCGACGACCCGGCCGTCGCCTCGTCCCGGCGCCTGCTTTATCTCCCCGAAACCGTCTCGCTGGAGCGCGGCAATTATCTCCCCGCCACCACCGAAATGGCTATCGAGTATCTCGCCGCCCGCGGCAAGAAAGGCTTCTTCCTGATGGTCGAAGGCGCCCGCATCGACAAATATGAGCACGGCAACGAGTTCGACGGCACCGTCAAGGAGATGCTTGACTTCGACAAGGCCGTCGAGGCCGCGGTCCGCTTCGCCGAACGCGACGGCCACACGCTCGTAATCATCAGCGCTGACCACGAGACCGGCGGCACCATCCTCTCCCGCGCCACGCCCGACGAAGGCTACGCCGCCGGCGTCTTCGCCTCCAAAGGCCACACCCCGATGATGGTACCCCTCTTCGCCTATGGTCCCCGTTCCCGCGAATTCAGCTGCGTCCAGGAGAACAGCGACGTCGCCCGGAAGATCCTCCAACTGCTCGGCGGCAAAAAATAGTTGGAAAACAAAGAAATTGTTGTAACTTTGTCGTCCCTACCGGAGAATAGCACGGTTTGGAGACCGAAGGGTCGGATTGGAGAGGTGGGTGAGTGGCTGAAACCACCGGTTTGCTAAACCGACGTACGTCTCAAGCGTACCACGAGTTCGAATCTCGTCCTCTCCGCGCTATGCAATCGGAAGCAGGTGCCGCACCAGCTGGTGCGGCATTTCTGTTTGGGAGCGGACCGGACCGAAAGCTGGCTTTCGTCCGCCCGCACCCAAACAGAAACAGGCCCCTTCGGGGCCACCTGCCCTCCGATTGCTCTCGGAGACCCCGAGAAGTGCGAGGCCGCCCGCGGCCGAGCAAATCTCGTCCGTCGAAATCCCTTACAGAGCCTGTTATGAGGGGTTTTTCGTTAAAAATGGCCCAAAATTAGTCCCAGAAATGCCAAATTTAGCCCATAAAAAGTTGTTCGAAGATGAGCGACTTTTAGAGAAAGGGAAAGGGAAGACTACTTATCGATTGATCTCCTTAACGGTTTTCTTAAATACGAGAGCTTCCTGGAACATCCAGTCCGCGACTTCGGACCATTTGGCGCGGTCTTTCACGTTGATAGAATGGTAGAGTAGGATGCGGCTAGACTTGCCTGCATATCTTATTGCTTAAAGTAATTGAAGTTGAATAAAGGGAATGCACTCAAAATTGATACCTCATTTTTCGGTACGATGAACAGAGATAACTGTGATTCAAATATTCTTTGTTGCGAAATAGTATCCTTGTCAACAGGAATATCAAGTTCTCCATTGCATATCCAATTTGCTTTGACAACGTTTTGTCGTTCCAACAACGCCCAATTCTGCTTAACAATAGATACTTTTTTCTCGCTTGGAGTTTTGCGAAAATCGATGACGATAAAGTCAAGACTTTTATAAGCTGAGAATTGCTGAGCCATATCCTTAAATCCTTTATCATGGCAATCAGTTCGCGACACACAGTAATCAGAGAAATGACTGTCCGGCAACTCTTTTGTATATCTAATCGCCTCTATCATAGGGTAGTTGATATAGAGTTGGCCATTATCAGTTTCGTCGTTGAAAAGCTCAAGCATCTCGGAAATCTGCTTGTTCATTTGTTCCATGGTTAAGTTCCTATTCTGGAAGTCATAGTCAAAGAACAAGAATATTTCGGAAAAATCGGAAGACTTCGTATCAGGGCTAAACGGACTGTCTGGACGATTCTCATATTTTTCCCTAAGGATTAATACGATATCCCCACCACCGCCTAAAGCTTTCAACTGTCGGTATAATTCATAGATATTGTTCCCAAAGGAGCAGACAATTGTCTGACCCTTTGAAAAGAACAGGTACTCAAGAGTCCTGAATATGTCCGGCTCGCGCCTCTTGCCTTCAAAAACGAACAAAATCATACCTGGAACGCATTGCCTCTGAAGAGTTTTTCAATATTGTGGCCAAAACGAAGCTCTTTGTCCGTGCAGTCGCAAAGCGGCTTAATTTTGTTTTCGTTGAGGATGAAATTGCAGTCAGGGCGCAATAAATCATTCGTCATAAGGTAAGTGTTATGAGAAGATGTGAACACCTGGCATTGAAGCGCAAATAGCCGTTTACAAACCTCGAAAGATAGTTTAAAATGGTAGAACGCATCAAACTCATCTATGAAAACAAAAGTGGCATTTCCCATACGATTCATCCAGAAATACAGCAACTTGAGATGTTGTGTGCCTGTGGAAGCAATTAAGTCGAAAGGTATCTTTTTCTTATCAATCACACAGTACAGTATTTTGTCCCCCGGATTAGGTGCGGCGAACTTGAAATCTTGCCCGCTAACGTTAAGGAGAAACCGCCTAAAGTCGTCTATCAATTTATGACGAATAATATACTCATCAAGTAAGGTTGTATTATTCTCAAGGCCAATAAACTCTCGGATATCCAAGCTTCGGAACCATAACATTCCATTAACAAACTTTTGCAGTTGCAATAGATAGTGATCCGCAGAAAGAGGATAAGATGTCAGAAGGAAATTGACAATGGAGACATTATTTGCGTTATCGGCAAGATTCTTTTGAAACATCGGATCCATCGGAAATGCCTTGACATCTATATGGAATTTACCCGTTTCCCTTTTGAACAATTGCTTCCCATCTACGAGCATTTCCTCACTCCGAAGAAGCCCATGATAATCCTTACTGTATCGATATTCTACAGTTTGACCACTGAAGACAAACGTGTAGTCAAACTCCACCTGTGTGGTCTGGCTACCGGCATATGTAAAATTAACATAATAGTCGGCCTTTTTCCATTTTTGGGTAAGATGGTTCACAATATCGAAGATGGCGAGACCAAAGTTGGTCTTGCCAGAACCATTCGGGCCATAGATAATTCCATTTTTAATTATCCCATCCTTGATGGCATAAGTACTGAAATTATAGTTACTATGCCTTGTCAGGTCTAGCTCAATTTTATCGGTAAATCCCCGGAAATTTTTTACGGAAAACTTTGCAAGCATATCTCTAGTATTCTAATATTCAGCGCAAAGATAATAAAATAAATCGTATATCCGTAATTTTTTTACGGAAAATAATAACCACAGCAACAAAGCAAGGTCCAGGAAACAACCCTGAACCTTGCAGCCGCCGATTATGTGGAAGCGATCTTAGATGATGCTGTCAGTGGAAAAACCGACTACATTCCCACGTTTTAGCCAGCATCATCTAAGGCTCCTAGACTTCTGGCCCTTCGTCCTGCTGATTCTTCCTGGCTTCATCAAAGGGCAAACGCTTTTAGAAAAGCGAAATTTTTATCGAAAAACACTTTTGCAAAAGCGAAATTTAATCATCACGACCGATGCCCCCCGATTCTGGGCGGCGCCGAAAGAATAGACTCGCCTACCCCCTCCTGGCTTCGCCGAGGGGACGGTCCCAGTCTACAGATGCCCCCTGGCCGGCGGCCAGGTCGTCCACCACGGCCCGGAGCTGCGTCAGGAACGCCTCTTCCCGCTTGCGGGAGCGGCGGCCGGACGCCCGGTAGAGCTCCCTCTCGAAATACGCGTCATACGACACGGCGAAATCCTCCTCGTCCCGATGCGGGAAAAAGGACACGGCCGCCCGATACGAAATCGTCCCGGCCTCGGAGTCCGAAATCAGCAATACCAGGGCGCCCCGGCGCTCCACGCCGGAAAAGACCCCGGAAGCCTCGAAATATTGGGAATAAACGTTGATTTCCATACTGCTACCCGTTTTTCCTGATATTTTCCGCGACCTGATGCACCAGGCGGCCGAGGGCCTCGCGGCTGGCCCAGGCGATGTGTGGCGTGAAGCGGAAACGCTCCGGATGTTGAACCCTCAGCAGCGGGCTGTCGGCGGGCAGCGGCTCGGACGAGTACACATCCAGCGCCGCGCCTGCGATCGTGCCCGCATCCACGGCCCGGGCCAGCGCCGCTTCGTCCACGACGCCGCCGCGCCCCAGATTGAGCAGGAACGCCGTCGGCTTCATCCGTCCCAGCTCCGCCTCCCCGATCAGACCCGCGGTCCGCTCATTCAGCGGCGCGTGGATCGTCACGGCGTCGGACTCCTTCAGCAGGACCTCCAGCGGCACGCTCGGATAGTCGCGGTTGTGCGAGGTCCCGGAAGTGGAAAAATAGATCACGCGCATCCCGAATGCCGTAGCGACGGCGGCCACCTTCGTCCCGATGGCGCCCATCCCGACGATGCCGAGCGTCTTGCCGAAAAGTTCCGTATAGGGGTGCGAAATGTCGCAGAACAGCGTCCCGGCCGAATAGCGGCCGCTTTTAACACAGTCGTCGAAGTAGGGGCTGTGGCCCGCCAGCGATAGCAGGTGCGCGAAAGTGGACTGCACCACGGCGTCCGTGGAATAGCCGGCCGCGTTGCGTACCGGGATGCCCCGGGCGGCGCACGCTTCCAGGTCGATGTTGTTGACCCCGGTCGCGGCCTCGCAGACCAGCTTCAGCCGCGGCGCCCGGGCAAGGAGCGCCCCGGTCACGCGGACCTTGTTGACGATCAGCACATCGCAATCTCCGACCCGCTCCAGGGCCTCCTCCGGGGTGCTCGACGGCCAGGCGACCAGTTCACCGAGGGCGGCTATTTCGTCCAGCGGGGTATCCCCCAGCGTGGCCGCATCCAAAAAAACAATCTTCATATCACGTTGTTCTATCCGGTTTCACGATCTTCCACCCGATCGCAGCCATCAGGACGGACATCAGCGGCGAAAGGATGTTGAAGAAGCAGAAGGGGGCATAGGCGAGGGTCGGCACCGACAGGATGGTCGCCTGCGTCATTCCGCAGCTCGACCAGGGGACGAGCGGCGAGGTTACCGTGGCCGAGTCCTCCACGCTGCGGCTTAAAAGCCGCCTCTCGTAACCCTCCTTGTCGAACGACTCCCGATAGATGTCGGAAGTCAGGATGATGGACAGATACTGGTCCGACACGATGGCGTTGAGCGCCGTACCCGTGAGCACCGTCGTCCCGACCAGGCCGGTGCGCGTCCGCGTCAGCGGCGTGAGCATCCCCGCCAGGTCGGCGATCATCCCGCTTGCCTTCATACAGGCTCCGAAGCACATCGCGCAGATGATCAGGTAAACCGTATTCAGCATTCCCAGCATCCCCCGGGTGGCCACGAGCGCATCCACGTCGGCATTCCCCGTCTCCAGGGAAATGGAATTGTAGAGCGTTTCGACCACGCCGGTGAACAGGATCCGTGCGTGCGACCCCGTCGTCGCCTTCGCGCCGATTTCGGTAATGACCTCCGGCTGGAAGACGAGCGCCGCCACGGCGGCCGTCAGCACCGAAAGGAACAGCACGATGAGCGCCGGCAACTTCCGCCATATCAGCAGAGCGGCGATCACCGGCACCACCAGCAGCCAGGGCGTGACGTGGAAGCGGGACGACAGGACTTCGGCGTAGGCCGTCATCTGCGCTTCGTCCGCGCTGCCGTGCACGAGACCGATGACGGTGTAGATCACCAGGGTGACCAGGATGGCCGGTCCGGTGGTCAGCAGCATATAGCGGATATGCGTGAAAAGGTCCACCCGGTTCACCGACGAGGCCATGACCGTGGTGTCCGACAACGGAGATATCTTGTCCCCGAAATAGGCGCCGGAGATGATGGCTCCCGCCGTGAGGGCGTCGCTGAACCCCTCTGCGCGCCCGATGCCCAGCAGGGCCACGCCGATGGTGGCGATGGTCGTCCAGGACGAGCCGATCAGCAGCGAGACGATGGCGCAGAGCACGCAGGCCGTCAGCAGGAACACCTTCGGGCTTATGATCCTGAGCCCGTAGCAGATAAACGCAGGCACCACCCCGCTCATCGTCCAGCTCCCGGAAATGGCCCCGATCAGCAGCAGGATCAAGATGGCGCCCGCCACCTCTCCCACGTTGCTGACGATGGCACGCTCGAAGGTCTTCCAGGGCGTCTTGTAAAGCCACATCGACAGCAGCACGCACACGCCCGCCGCCGCCAGCAGCGACACCTGCGAGGCCCCCAGGATGGAGTCCGCCCCGAAAATGGCGATGTCCAGAGACAACAGAGCGACCAGCACCCCCACGGGCACCAGGGCCAGGATTCTCCTTTTCCGGGTCTTGCTCAAAGCTTGTTATTCCTCTTCCGGGAACGCGTCGGGGTCGATGTGGCCGCGGTAGCTGATCTGCTGACGGTTCTTGCAGCGGACCAGGATGTCGGTCTGCCCGTTCTCGAAGACGGTCAGGGTATAGACGATGTAGTCCTCGTCGTTGTCCGTCGAGAAGACGATGATCCGGCGGCCCCGGGCGTCCACGCTGTCGATGTATTCCTCGATCTGGTCATCGAAGTTGAGCACCTTCGACTTGCCGTAGGGGACTTGATACGCCTCCCCGATATACGGGAGGTGCGAACGGACCTCCGCTCCGTCCACGGTCAGCGAATACCTTTCGCTTCCCACGTAGCGGCTGGACCCGCGCACGGGGTACATATGGTCGACGGCGATCGTGAACCGGCGGGCTTCCAGGCCCTGTCGGACAAGCTCTTCGACGCGCGCCTCCTCCGCCTTCTTCTCCTCGGAAGAAAGCCCCAGGACGCCGCATCCGGCGAACAGCAGCACGGCCGCCGCCAACAGAAAAAGGGAGATGTGGTTACGCATGGCAAAACAAAGATACATCATTTTATCACAATTATCAATCATTGACTTGGCAGTCCCGATTTCTCTTGCTAACTTAGGGCTGTTATGAAAAAAATCCTGATCCTCCTTGGCACGCTGGCCCTCGCCGCGTGCGCGTCCGTTCCGGAAAATCCCGTCCTCACCATCGAGGGCGGACAGATCCGGGGCGTCCAGCTGGACGACGCCCCCGGTGTCACCGTCTATCGCGGCATTCCGTATGCCGCTCCGCCCATCGGCGAGAACCGCTGGCGCGCTCCGCAGCCCGTCGTCCCCTGGGAGGGCGTGCGCGAATGCGACCGCTTCGGCCATCCGCCTTTCCAGGCCGTCCACTACCCGGGCGGGTACACCACCGAGTGGGGCTATGGCGAAGAGTCGCCCTACAGTGAGGACTGCCTCTATCTGAACGTCTGGACCAAGGCGCCCGGGCAGACCGACAAGAAGTTGCCCGTGGCCGTGTGGATCTTCGGCGGCGGCCTGCGTGAAGGCTGGGGCAGCGAGCCGGAGTTCGACGGCAAGAACTGGGCAGGCAAGGATGTCGTGCTCGTGTCGTTCAACTACCGCGTCGGCCCGTTCGGCTTCTTCGCCCATCCGGAGATTTCCGCGGAGGATCCGGAGCACGCCACCGGCAACTGGGGCACCCTCGACCAGATCGAGGTCCTCAAGTGGGTGCAGCGCAACATAGCCCAGTTCGGCGGCGATCCGGACAACGTGATGATCTTCGGGCAGAGTGCCGGTTCGCGCAGCGTCAAGTTCCTGAGCGCTTCGCCGCTGACCAAGGGCCTGTTCAACAAGGCCGTCATCATGAGCGGCAGCGGCCTGGTGGATCCGCGCGTGAGCGTGGCCGCCCCGCCCGCCATGCCGGGCATGCCCGCGATGCGCCTTCCTGCGCAGTCGCAGCCGACCCTGGCCGAGGCCGAAGCTTCCATCAAGGACGTGGCCGACTGGGCCGGACTCAAGGACCTCGCCGCCCTGCGCCGCGCTTCCACGGAGACCATCTACGCGATGGGCACCCTCTACACCAACGTCACCGGCAAGCGCAGCGTCCTGTCCGCGATGCCCATCGCGCCCTACATCGACGGCTATGTGCTGAAGGAGACCTTCGACGAAGCGTGCATCGACGGCACGCTGGCCCAGGTGCCTTATATGATCGGCTACACGCTCAACGACTCCGGCAATATGGGAGACCAGATCCGCACCTTCTGCCTCAACCGCGAGGAGATGGGCGGCCGCGCCTACGCCTACCAGTTCGCCCGCCCGCTGCCGACCGACGGCCGCCAGAACGTGCTGCAGGGCGCCTTCCATTCCTCTGACCTGTGGTTCGTGTTCAAGTCGCTGGAGCACTGCTGGCGTCCCTGGACCCAGGGCGACTGGGACCTCTCCGAGAAGATGCTCACCGCCTGGTCAAACTTCGCCAAGTACGGCGACCCGAACGGACCCGACGGCGGCGTCTGGACACCGTACACGGCGGCCAAGCCGGAGTTTATGGTCTGGAAGCTGAACGACGCCGAAGCCGAGGACTCCGCGATGGGCGAGCCGCTGGTGCCTCCGCGCCCGGCCTTCGGAGCAAGGCCGTAAGTCGGCGGCCCGTCATCCCCGGAAGGGGACCTGTGAGTGGTATATAATTGAATATTAGATGATTACCAAAACATTATGCTTGGTTTTCCTGTCATAATGTTTTGGTAATTTATTAATAGTCAGCAGAATGCTGCTCACGTCGTTTTTCTATGTTTTACTCCCCGGACAGCCTCTGCTTCGAGCGGGTTGTCCGGCCAGGCGTGCCGGGGATAGCGGCGGCGAAGTTCCTTTCGCACCTCGAAATAGGTGCCGGACCAGAAACTGCGAAGATCTGATGTGAGCTGGACGGGCTTGTATCCGGGCGAGAGCAACTCCATCAGTACCGGCCGCCGGCCTTCGTCCACCCGCGGGGTGTCCGTCAGGCCGAAGCATTCCTGCAGCCGTACCCTCAGCACCGGGGCTTCGGCGCCCTGGCGGTATTCGACGCGGATGCGGCTGCCCGTCGGCACGGTGATGTGTGTGGGAGCAAGCCGGTCCACGGCCTGCTGCTGGTCGTAGCTGAGCAGGGTCCAGAGTGCCGCACAAAGGTCGATTTTCTTGAGTTCCGCGACGGTAGTGGCTCGACCGACGAAGGGTGGGAGCCAGTCAGGCGCGCTGTCCAGGACGGTCGCGGTGGAAAGGTCGGGCAGGCCGAGTTCGGGATGCCACGCAGCCACGGCAGCCACCCTCCGCTGGAGGTTCCCCACCTCGTCCGAGAAATCCAACATCGCCGTCCCTTCTTTGCGGGCGGCTTCGCAGATGGCCTGCGTGAGCTGCTCCCGGGCGCCTTCCGAAAGGGGCCTGGCATCTACCAACAGGCTGCCGATGCGTCTTTCGCGCTGTGCCACGGCAGCGCCGGCCTTGCTGTCCCAGGCCACGCGGTCGCGACTCCGGATCAGTTCCGGGATATCTTCAGGGTCCACCGGCGCCGCCAGGAAAATGCGTCCGACACCGCCCGGACGGACACCCACGCTCGCGACGGCCAGCCACTCGCAGGCTGACAGGGCGTCGCCGGGATCGACAGCCGCCAGTTCGCCCGTCGCCAGTTGGAAACGGCCCGGGCCGTCGCCCCGTGCCTTTGCAACCCGCTCAGGGTACGCCACCGCCAGCAGCCGCCCGATTAAAAACGGATCCCGGGAGCGCAGGACATCTGTTTTGCTCCCGGCCGCCGCGTTCCCCGGCACCAGATGACGGTATTGCTCCGCCGTCTGCCGGATGCGGCCCCAGCGCCCGCTGCGGCCCTCCCGGTGCAGCGCATCAAGCCGCGTGACCAGGGATGCATCCTGCCCGAGTGAGGCCAGCGGATCCTTCTCCTCCAGCAGGGCGGCAATGTCGGCCGCCATTGATTTCATCTCCGGGGTGTCGGCACGAAGGAGCATCTGCGCAATGCGCGGATGGCAGGGAAGCGCAGCGAGCCGCCGCCCGTGCGGGGTGATGCGTCCGTCCAAGTCTATGGCCCCCAGCAGAGAGAGCAGCTGTGAGGCCTGGGCGAGATGGGCAGGTGGCGGCGGTGTGAGCCAGGCGAGACGCTCCGGATGGCTTTCTCCCCAGGCGGCGGCGTCCAGCACGGTGCCCGCCAAGTCGGCCTCGAGGATCTCCGGCACCCGC